>JBIKZY010000255.1:0-2648 GCA_044354475.1 Phycisphaerales bacterium | reverse complement strand
AGTTGGACGTACGCCCCGTGGGTGCCAACCGGACGAACAGATTCGCCCGAGGCTAAGCGGAACCTTGTGGAGCGCAGCCGTCCGCGTCCGAGGGTCCCGCGCGCAACGGAGGGGGCGGGGGGCGGCTGAACTCACTTTCCCGCGCGCCTTCGTACTGGTCCGCATTCGCCTTACGAGGATGGCCGCTGAGCGCGGCCCTATCCTCTCCGGCGCCCGCGGCCAGATCACCTTCTTTGGCAAAACGTGGAATTCACGCCGTTGGTAGCCAGGTGAGATCAGCCTTCCATCGCGCCAACAAGTTCGGTGATCGAAGTTGCGCCCTGCGCGCGCACCCATTGTGCAAGGCCTTTGGCCAGTGCCACCGGTGTGCGGGGATCTACAAACAGGGCCGTGCCAACGCCAACCGCACTGGCGCCGACAAGTATGAATTCGGCTGCGTCTTCCCAACGCAACACGCCGCCGAGGCCAATGATTGGTACGCCCGCAGGCTTGGCTACTGCGCGGTACACGTCGTGCACCATCCGCACCGCGATCGGATGGATCGCCGGTCCGCTCAACCCGCCGCGCCCGCGCGACAATCGCGGCCGGCGCGTGTGCACGTCAATGCTCATAGCCGTCACGGTATTCACCAGCGTCAGCCCGTCCGCGCCCGCCTCAACTGCAGCTGCAGATAGTTTCACCACGTCTGCGTTCGGGCTGACTTTCACAAAGAGTTTGGCGCGCTTCACCACCGGTCGAACTTCGGCCAGCAATGCTTTCAAGGCCGAGGGGTCATCGCCAAATTGCAGGCCGGTTGCCGTGTTCGGGCAACTGACATTCAGTTCAATGATCGGGAACGCCGTATTCGCATCGAACGCTGCTGCGACGCGAACGTAATCCTCCACGGAGTGTCCTGCCACGGAACCAAAGACCTGGCATGGCACGCCCGCGGCGGATGGAAGTTTCTCCGCCAAGAACTTTCCCAATCCAACGTTGGCAAGACCAATCGCATTCATCATGCCGCTGGGAACGTCAATGATTCGCCACGGGTCATTGCCCGCGCGTTCCTCCGGGGTGATGCTCTTGGTTGTCACGGCGCCCAGCCAACGCAGATCGAACGCGTCCGCCAATTCATCCATGTAGCCACATGTTCCAGCAGCCGCCACAATCGGCGACGCTAAGTCCACGCCGGCAAGGCGGGTTCGAATGCAGGCGTCAAGTGCTGCCATAACGCAAGTCTACGAAATTCAGGATGGCGCGCGTACAGATGCCGCAATTCCATGCTCGGCACTGGCCAGTCGCATGCGCTGCTCGCTGAGTGCAGCGCGGTGCTTGGTCAGGTCGCGTTGATCGGCATCAGGCTTCTTTGCAGCTTCGTTGAGATGACGCGCCGCTTCGTTGAGTAGCCGCTCGGACTCGGCCGTATCGCCAAGCCGCTGCCATGCATCTGCTGAGAGGCGAGCAAATGCGGCCCGGTGGGTTCGCACCACGGCATCGTCGCCGCGCACCTTCTGCAGTGATTCAATGTGTCGACGTAGCTGTTCGCAGCGCTCCAGGCAGCCACTGGCTGAGTCGTCATGTTCCTCAACGGCAAGATCGAACGCTGCAACCACGGCCATCTCAATGGCCGCTGCGTAATCGCTGGCGCCGCGAGCGGCCTTGGCCCAAGCGCGTGATTCATCCCACACCTGTCGGAACGCCATGGTGCGTTGCTCGGCATTGTCAAGCATGCGCGCCGCGGTAGTAATCGGGCGCATCAGACCGTTGGCAATGGACATGCGCAACAGCGGATCCGTTGTTGATTCGCGCAGCGCAGCACTGAACGGCCCGATGGTGGTGATGGCTGCGCGTAGGGCGTCGAACGCTGCGCGTGCATCACCTCCGGCGACTTCATAGGCGGCTGCAAGTTCAAGTGTTCGTGCAAACGCCAAGTGGCGCGCCGCGTCGGTGCTCTCCGCCAAGCATGCGGTGCGCAGCGTCGTCAACGCATCGCCAACAACTACTCGTGCCTGGGCGTGCTGGTTGGCGCGGACTGCCATGGATGCAAATGACGCCGCTAAATCGGCAACGCGTGCAAATGCTGGTGACCCGATCGGCGCAGTGCGGGTTCGCTCACGTGATTGGCACCATAGATCGCGAAGCTTCTGCGCCTGCAATGCTGCATTCGCGCGCGCGGCGGACTCCGTTGCTGAAATCGGCGCGGCAGCTCTGTCGGGCGAGCCCCGATCAGAAATTTCGTGGATTCGATTGTGTGTGAGACTCATGCGAACTTCCATGTTCAGATGACCAAGACGCTCAATAGTTCAACTGCCGGCAGCTTCCACAGTCATCAGCCGAGTTGATCTGGATCAAGTGCAGCTTCCTTCGCCGCGACCTTGGTCTTCTTTGCGCCCGGACGTTCAGGAATCTGATCCATGTACAAGATCCGGCCGCATGTCAGGCAGGTGACCAATTGATCGGCCTGTGCTGCAACGCGGCTGTATGCATCGAGCGGAAGTTCTGCGTTGCATCCGCCGCACGCAAATTCGCGGTGGCGCAGGCTGACGATGGTGACTTCGGCAAGCGCCTCGCCTTCATTCTTGTCGGCGGCGTCGTCGAATGCTGCGCGAACTTCTTCCTTGAGGAGGTCGGCGGCGCGACCGCGTTGCGCTTCAAGTTCTGCCAGTCGA
>JBIKZY010000254.1:0-2654 GCA_044354475.1 Phycisphaerales bacterium | reverse complement strand
GCTGCGTCAAGCAATGAGATCACGAACGACGCGGCCAGCACTGCCGACCACGTCCCGAGCCCCACTGTGAGGCGGGTAACGCGTGCGCTGCCGATACTTGCGCGTAGTGTCGGGTTGGTGCGTTCGGCAAGCCCCTTGCGTAAGAGGAACGCGGCAATTGCCAGCACCACGGCGCACACTATCCACGAGGGTCTTTCCACCTGCGATGGCAATGATCGTCCCCTGCCTGCAAGTACATCGATGGTGCGGAGTGCTGGCCCGGATCCTTGCGCAAGCATCACCAACAGCGGCGCGACCGTGATTGCAATGATCGCGTTGGAGGCCAGACGGGGCGACTCTGGAGCCGCCAAAAATGCCACCTCAGGATCAGCATGTTGCGCCACTGTGGCCATCACTTCAAGCCCACACTCTGGGCACTTTCCGTAGACATGCGTACGAATCAGGTCGTACTGGCAGCGTACGCATGGAACATGCACATCAAGAACTGGGCCGTCGTCGGATGGGTGCGCCGTCTGCATGAGGTTGGTGAACGATATACTTCGTCCTCCGACTGCGGAGGAAATAGATGCAAGATGTAGCCCCCCTCCATCGCCTTCGTGACAATATCGCCAGCGTCTACATGGGCAATCTGCAGGCGGTTGACCGCTTGGTGGTCTGTCTGCTTGCGCGCGGCCATGTACTGATTGAGGATGTGCCAGGCGTCGGCAAGACCGTTCTGGCAAATGCGCTCGCCCGCAGCCTCGACTGCGCCTTCAGCCGTGTCCAGTGCACCCCCGATCTCTTGCCTTCCGATATCACCGGTGTCAGTATCTACCACCGCGAGCGTGAGGCCTTTGAGTTCAAGAAGGGCCCGGTTTTTGCCAACGTGGTGCTGGCCGATGAAATCAATCGTGCCACGCCGCGTACGCAGAGCGCGCTCCTTGAAGCGATGGCTGAGGGCACGGTGAGTGCTGACGGACATGTGTTCCAGTTGCCGGCGCCGTTCATTGTGGTGGCAACGCAGAACCCATACGAATTTGAAGGCACGTATTTCCTTCCGGAGAATCAACTCGATCGGTTCTTGATGCGCATGTCGCTCGGCTATCCAAGCCCTGATGACGAGAGCAGAATTCTGCATCGCCAGCCAGCGCGCACCACGCTCCGCGACCTTCGACCAGTGATGACTGGGCCCGAGGTAGTTGAGTTGCAAGCGGCGGTGGACGCAGTGCGCATGGAGCAGTCGTTGGTGGACTACGTCATTGCATTGGCATCAGCAACCCGCACGCATGAAGAGTTACAAGTGGGCATCAGTCCGCGCGGTTCACTGGCGCTGGCGCAGTCGGCGCGGGCCACGGCGCTCTTGGCGGGACGCGAGTATTGCGTTCCTGAAGATGTCATCGCCAATGTGATTCCGGTGTGCGCGCATCGCGTGGTCAGTCGCACCTACATGCATCAAGGCGACACGCTGACAACGCGGCGGATTCTGCAGCAAGTACTTGAGCAGGTGGCAAGTCCGTCATGAGTGGCGCTCGGCGTGCAGTGGTACTTCTCTCTGGCGGCATGGATTCGGCCGTCGTTCTTGCGCACCTTTCCGCCGAAGGATTTGAGTGCCATGCGCTCAGCTTCGATTACGGTCAGCGTCATCGCGTAGAACTGATCCGCGCCGCCGAGGTGGCGATGCAGTTGCGCGCGGCGAGCCATCGCACTGCGCTCATTGATTTGCGTGCCTTTGGTGCAAGTGCACTCACGGCTGACATCGCCGTTCCCAAGGACCGTGATGTGGAACACGCGGATGACATTCCTATCACCTATGTTCCGGCGCGCAACACCATCTTTCTAGCGCATGCCTTGGCAATGGCGGAGTCGATCGGCGCGCGCGACATTGGTATCGGGGTCAATGCCATCGATTACTCTGGCTACCCCGATTGCCGTCCGGAGTTCATCGAGGCCTTTGAGCGCATGGCAAACTTGGCCACCCGGGCCGGCACTGAGGCCACCGAGCGTGGCGAGCGATGGATGCGCGTACACACGCCGCTCCTGATGCTGTCCAAGGCCGACATCGTGCGCCGTGGCCGGGCGTTGGCAGTCGACCTTTCCCGGACCATCAGTTGTTACGACCCGACCCCCGCGGGGGATGCTTGCGGGCACTGCGACGCATGCCAGTTGCGGGAGCGTGGATTTCGGGACGCGGGCTGAGTTGCACCGCACCAACGTGCGATTTATGGCGTTTCCGGGGGTGACAATCACTGGTTCCGTGCTGATTGGCGTCCCCGAAAGCCGAACACGGGCAACAATAGAGCCACACATCATGTCTGAAACCCCGCCGAATCTCCGACTTGCCACTGACATTGGACGCGGCCCCGATGCCGCCGATGTCTTTGCGATTCTGGTGCGTGAGCACGGTGAGCGATTGCTGGCATTTCTGCGCGCGTCGGTGCCGTCGTCGTCGGTGGATGACATCTTTCAAGACACCGTCTTGGTGGCATGGCGAAGGCTGCCAGATTACGACCGCACCCGGCCGTTCGGTGCATGGCTGCGTGGCATCGCGCGCAACTTGGTACTTGACTATCGATCAAAGATGGGTCGTGAGCGGCCCACTGATGATGCCATCTTGGATGGCATTGTGCGGCGCGCTGAAGCAGAAGACCGCGGCGATCGCGAAGAGTTCCGTGCCA
>JBIKZY010000008.1:0-37784 GCA_044354475.1 Phycisphaerales bacterium | reverse complement strand
TTCATTGATGGAAAGAGCCTGCTTTCTGTGGCAGCGGAGCGGATTCGCACGCTGGTTCCAGAGGCGAACCGGTATGTGTGTGCCGGGGAGAAATACCGCGCGCTGATCCGCGAGGACATTCCGTGGATTGATGATGCGCACGTCTTGGGAGAGCCGATGGGGCGCGATACGGTGAACGCGGTCGCCTTTGCTGCTGCGGTGGTTGGGAAAGATGATCCCGATGCGGTATTTGCTGTGTTGACCAGCGACCATTTGATTACGCCGCAAGCAGAGTTTGAGCGCGCGATGGATCTTGGGTTCCGGCTGGTGGAGGCAGACCCGACACGGCTCGTGACCTTTGCTATCACGCCAACATTTGCAGCGACGGGGTTTGGATATGTGGAACGCGGTGACGCGATTGCGGGATTCCCCGGCGCGTTCGGAGCGAAGCGATTTGTGGAGAAGCCGGATCGTGCGCGTGCTGAGGAATATCTGCAGAGTGGCGGGTTTGGATGGAATAGCGGGATGTTCGTGTTCAGTGCTCGGACGGTGTTGGACGCACTGCAGCGCTTCAAGCCGGAAACTGCCGCTGGCATGCGAGAGATTCGCGCCGCGTGGGGGACTGCTGCGGCGCGCGCGACCGTGGAACGCATCTATCCAGAACTGCCGAAAATTAGCGTGGACTACGCGCTGATGGAGCCAGCTTCGAAAGACCCAACGCTTTCCGTGTGCGTGGTGCCGATGAGCGTCGAGTGGCGTGATGTTGGCAGTTGGCCAAGCTATGGCGAGACGCTCGCGGCGGACGATTCCGGCAACCGAACCAATGCGCAGGCGCTGCATGTGGGTAGCACGGGTGTGCTGGCGTTGAGTGATGATCCTGTGCATGTCATCACCACCATCGGGCTGACCGATGTGATCGTGGTGCGCACTAAGGATGCAACGCTGGTGGTGCGCGCGGATCTTGCGGAGAAGGTCAAAGATATTGCCGGCCTTGTACCGGAAGCGTTGCGCTGAATTCATGCGATACCTAGCGATCGATCTTGGTGCGAAGCGAACCGGCCTGGCCGCGGGCGATGATGTGTTGCGCATCGTGCAACCCGTAGAGGTCTTGATGGTGTCGCGCGGACCGGCGCTGATGGATGCACTTGCTAAAGCCATCGATCGACATGGACCCGATGCACTGGTGATTGGCTTGCCCATCAATATGGATGGAACGGAAGGCGCCGCCGTCACCGATGCGCGTGAGTTCGGCGCCGCGATTGCTGCGCGCGTGCGCCTACCGGTGCACTTTCATGATGAACGGCTTTCGAGCTTCGAAGCAGATCAACGCATGTCGCAGAGCGGGCGGACCCACCGCGAGAAGAAAGAGCTGCGCGACGCGCTGGCTGCGTGCGCGATACTTGAGGCGTACCTCGATCGATAAGTGAAACACATCGGTACTGGAAACGCCCCGGTCGCCGAGCGGTGGATTGACGATCCGTACATGGGGTCGCTCGCATCGAACCACCCCAAAACGAGAGTCCCCTCCGGACCCTGGGGGCCAAGAGGGGACTCTCCATTGGTGGTGAACCTGTTCAGCGCACCGGTGTCACGTAAAAGGCGCGCTTATGGAAGCACTCCAGTCAAGCGGACGCCGTCGTCATACACCGCGATCTTGCTGGTCTTGATCATGCTTGCATTGCCAGCTCCAAGACCAGTGAAAGAAGGATCGTTGGCCGCATTCCACGCAGAAGCCGGAACACCGGTCTTCAGTGCCATACGGAATTGCGCCTCGCGCCAGTATGAACTGCCTGTTCCTGGTGCGATGTACGTGCCCACAAAGCTCACGTCGACGTAATACAACTTGCGCGCCGCGTCGTACACCTTCAACGCCGGTGCCACGGTGCCGTTCTGGATGTAGTTGCCGCTCACGACCACCGATGTTTGGTCGTAGCCGGCCGCAAACAGCTCGGAGAGATCCACGAAGTAGCGGATAGAGAGAGTGCTGGAACCAACCGCTGGGAACGCGGAGCGATTGTTCAGCAGTGCACGGATTTCAGTGAAGCCGCTGCCCTGTTGATTGATCGACGCCTCGACGAAGAACTCATCGTCGATTGATCCCTGCTCCGACGCCGGCGGGAAGTTCGCGACTGGAACGCCCGTCGAATCCTGTGCAAGTCGAGCGATCGCACCGGTGAAGCCCGCGTTGTAGTCGAGCGCGACCTCGTTACAGATGTAGTTGCTGCGATCATCTATGTATGACGAATCAGAGGTGGTGCTTGGACCGCCAACCAATGCGCCATACAAGATGTGTCGCGACGCGGCGGGCGTCGTCATGCTTCCATTCCAAGACCCATGTGCACCACGATGGTGCGGATTCAACGGCGGATTGACGCCGAATCCAACCACATAGCTGCGCGCATTGGGATTCTTGCCAAGCATGTAATCAATCTGGTTGCGCGCAAAGTCGCGATAGCGCGTGCCGACATCGCCGACCCGATCGGCATAGATCAGCGCCAGGAAGGACGTGTTGGCCGCGTAGCGCAACGAGCCCCACTGATCGAGCCACGCCAAACCGCCGGCGGTGTACGCGACTCTGCTGCCGTTGTCGCCAACGGTCCAGAAGTTCAGCCACTTTTGTGCCGCAGTCTTGTAGACGACCTTGTCAGTGAGTTGCGCAAGGAGCACGGTGACGCCGTAGCTCTTGTCATCCCAGTTGTGCGTCCACTTCAATGGCAGGCCAGCAATGTTCTGGCTGTAAATGGCCTCCGCCTTGGTGAGATACGCCGCCTCGCCGGTGGCGCGGTACATCCACGCTGCGCTCCATGCAAGCTCATCGTAATAGCCAGACCACGAGTTGTAGTAAATGGCGGCGTCGGTGATGGACTCGGAGTACTTGCCGCGGTAGGTGTCCGCAAAGTTGAACAACGTACGGGCGTGTGCCAGCAAGGTGTCCGCGTATGCGGGATCAGTGCTACGGAACAGCATGCTTGCAGCTGCCATGGCCGCCGCAGATTCACCGGCCAGATCGGAGCCGGGCTTGGCTGCAGTGATGGCGTACGAAGGCCGCGCCATGTTCATGGTCTCACATGGACCCCAATAGCTGTGGTCCAACGAACCATTTCCGACTTGTCCGTACAGCACGTTTGCCGAAGGATGCGCCTTGATGATGAAGTCGGTTCCCCAGCGAACGGCCGCGAGCAATGCGAGCTTCTGGCCCGACTGGTCGTATGCCGCCCCGTATTCAATGCCACCCCACGCAAGCAGCGAGAGCGAGCTTGCCATCGGCAGACCGAATTTCACGTGATCGCCGGCGTCGTAGTAGCCACCGGTCAGGTCAAGGCCGACATCGCTTCCGTCAGCAAGAGCGGAGTCGCCGCGCCATGCAACGCGGAAGCCATCGGCCAGATTTCCGGAACGCTGTGCGTCATAGAAATACAGCGACTTCTGCAGCACTTCGGCGTAGTTGAAATCTCCAGGCGCACTCGCTGGCGAGACGGTGACTACCACCGATTGGTTCGCGGTACCGACTGCATTGCTCGCGGCTAACAACACGCTGGTCGTTGCAGCAAGCGTCGGAGTTCCAGAAATCAGTCCGCTGGTGGCGTTCACGGAGAGCCCGGCGGGCAATCCGGTGGCACCGAAGGAAGTTGGTGTGCCGCTCGCGGTGATTTGATAGGTGAACGCGGAACCAACGGTTCCGTAAGCGGTCGCTGGACTGGTGATGACCGGAGCCACTGCGCCGTTATCACCGCCGCCGCCACCGCCACCACCTGTTCCTCCGCCGCCCGTACCTCCGCCACCGGTCGCGCAGGGACCCCACGCACCGAGAACAACTGCGAGGTCGGCGCTATCGGTGATGCCGTCAACGTTCAGGTCATAGATCGAGGCAGTGCTCCCCCAATTACCAAGGATCGCCCCAACATCACCGGAATCCACCTTGGAATCCATGTTCACGTCGGCCGGGCACTGCGCGACCGGCGCGATGGTTATCGATGTTGGCAAGAGGCCGGCAACCGCGAAGTTGGCGACACAACCGACATCAACGGACGCGCCAGGCGCGATGGTGGCGTTGTATTCGGCGTTGATGATCTTGTACTGGTTACCGACACGCGACTGCACAGTGCCGTTCCATGCACTGGTGATGTCGGCGTTCCACTCAAACCGCAAAGTCCAACCCTGGATGGGCTGGCTGGTGTCATTGGTGATGTGAAATAGCCCTTGACCGCCACCTGCCCATTGGTTGGTGAACGAGAAGGTCGTCTCCGCATAAGTAGCGGAGGCGGTGAGTAGCACGCATGCCAAAGAACCGTATATGAATGTCATAACGCTCTCCCTTGTTAGGAGTTTCAACTTCTGCATTGCATTTCAGACGCAAAGAACCCTACGACCGTGAGTTAGGGAAGGTGCTCGAATTTGCCGAAAAATGTGGCAATTTTGATCTGAAACTCACGTTCAGAAATGCGTCGATTGCCTGCCAAGAACCGCAGGGCAAAGTTGCACGGCGCCGACTTTAGAAGGGAACGATGACGCCGATTTGACCACCGTACTGCTGCTCGTTTTCAAACTGCATTCCGTTGAACGAGCAGTACGCAGTGATTCCCTTGTACGACGCAAACTCAACACCAGCTTCAAAGCTGGCGCCGTAACGCGTCTCTGGACTTCCGTACACGGTGTATCCAGGTGTTGCGCTGTATGCGTTGGTAGCGGTGACATCCCAGTCACCGATCGGTACCGCGGCGATGAACGCACTGCCAATGTACGGCGTCAATACATCACGATCGATGCGCAACGTATGCATGATGCGTGAGCCAATCGATGGCTGCAACATGACGGCGCTTTGGCTTGAGACATCCAAGTTTGCGCTGCCAGCGCCCTGCTCTGTGTACGAACTTTGACCAACGTAACCAGCCGCCACCGACGCATATGGCTGCACGAACATATCGCCACCGATACGAATATTCATGCCGATCTCAGAGTTCACCGACGCCGCCCACAGCGAGTTGTCCGATGTGGCCGTGCGCACAACGCCTGGGATATACAGTTCGCGCGTGCGATCAACGCCCGCGTAACCGCCCTGCGCGGCAGCCTCCACGTACCACTGGCCAGAATCCGGGACCCAACTGCCGTAGATGCCGACGTTCGCACCGTTGATGGTGTCCGTCTCGTCAACCAAGCCGCCGGTGATATCAACCGTTCCGGGCATGTAACCGATGAATGCACCCGCGATGAAACCCTTGCCAAGAACCATGTCGGCGCCAAACATCAGACCACCGGTGGCTGAGCTGTAGCTGGTCTTTGCCCACGTGTCATCACTGACGCTGTTGGTGAATCCGTAACCGCGCGACCACCACCGAGCACCATCATCAGGAGTTGGACCGTTCAATGGCGCGCCGAAACTGGTGAATGAGTTGCCAGTGACAACAGCGGAGCCAGCGGTCAGCGATTCCTGGTCGGTCAAGCCTCCCTTGGAACTCAGCAGCGGAGCGGCTGGCGTCGGCGCTTTGCTTTCGCGTAGTTGCATAAGCCGCTTCATAGCTACGTTTCCAGCCTGAAAGAGCTGGTTCATGGTGACGTTGGGCAGCGCGTACGGATTGGCTACGTTGGAAAGCGCCACCTCAGCACTTGCGAAGGCGCCGGGCGTGAGAAGCAACAGTTCCGTGGCGACGTACTGCTCATCCGTACCGGATGGACCAGTGGCGATCGCGGTGATCGCTGCGGCCGATGCATTGATTTGACTGTTGTTCACCGTGCCGACATTGGCATTGCGCTTCACTGTTCCATGACCCGTCTGCACATCCACCACAACGTTGGTACTGGTGGTGCCAGCGGGCAGTGGATACGAGCCGCCCTGACCAATGATCTGCAGGCTGAATTCATTGCCCGCGTAACTCACCTCGAATGCACCACCCATGAAGTAGGTGGCGCCAGTGGCA
This sequence comes from Phycisphaerales bacterium, assembly GCA_044354475.1. Lineage (GTDB taxonomy): Bacteria > Planctomycetota > Phycisphaerae > Phycisphaerales > SM1A02 > UBA966. The sequence continues at coordinate 31,890 of JBIKZY010000008.1, read as the reverse complement.
TTCACCGCGTGGTCAGTGGCAAGGCCGGTGAGCGGATCGACTGTGACCACATCCACGGTGCTGAACGTGCCGTTCAATGTTCCGGCGGCGGCCATCACGTAATCGACGGTGACGCCGGAGGCGGGGATGAAGGTGCCGGAATAGAAGTCGGCGTCATAGATAATCTTGGCCGCGGAACCGTTCAGGGTGAACGCGCCGCCAGCGTTGAGGCGATCGGCCTTGCCAGTGGAATCAAGCAGGTACCAGCTGGTTGTGGAGGTCGCGTCAAGGATGACATCGCCAGTGACAGCGAGCGTTGAAGAACCGGCATTGTTGCGGTCGCCCGGATTGAGAAGACCCTTAAATGTATTGCCAACGCTACCGATATTGGCCAACGTGCCGTCGCCGCCCACGGTCACCGGGCCGACGGTCACCGGGCTGACGGTCAACGCGCCGACGGAGGTGAGCGCGTCGGAAAAGACCGATGCGTCACTCAGGTCGGCGCCATCCGTCAGGGAGAGCGCAGATCCAGATGTGAGCGTGACATCGCCTGCGAAGTTTGACGTACCGCCCGATCCGATGGACGCACTGAGTTGCGAGAGTGTCAGATTGGCGGAAGCGCCCGAGACGTTGAGGCCGCCATCGACGACCAACGTGGTGGTGCCCGCGGGCACGCCAGTGAGTGTGGTGGTTCCGCCGATCGTGAGTGACTGCGCGGCATCAAGCGAGAGGTTCGCGCCGATGTCCACCTGCGAATCGAGGATGCGCATGCCGGCGCCGCCGACGGATGCTTGCGTGTTCACGGCGGCGGACATGCTGTCGATCACCGTGGTACCGGTGAACGTGCTCGAGGTGAAGGCCAGCGTGGTGGTAGCGGTGGAACCAGAGAGTGCCTTGAAGACCAGATCGCCGCTGCCGTCAACGGTGCCAGTGAAGTTGAGCGCGCCGGTACCGGCACCGGAGGTGGCGATGGTGGCTGCGGCAGTGCCGCCCGAGATCAGCGTGCCCGCGTAGGTAGCGGTGGCGTTGCCCGTGTAGGTGAACTGCGTCGCCGTTGCATCAGCGTTCAGCGTGAGCGAACCGAGCTTGCTGAGCCACTCGTTGTTGTCGGTGCTGACACTGGAGCCAGCCTTCAGCGCGACGCCGCCGGTGAACGTGGACGTGGTCGCGCCGACGGTGAGGTCGATGGCGGAGACAGAGAGCGTGCCCGTGCCGGACATTGCCGAGTTGACGTTTAACGCGGTGTTGGCACCGCCGGTGCCGGAAACGCTGGACGTGCCGTTGACGGCGAAGGCCTGGACGGAACTGAGTGTCAGCGCGGTGCCGAGCGTGAGGTCGCCGTCGGTGAGTGAAAGGCCGGTGTTGCCGATCGACTTGGACGTGTTGATCCGTGCCTTCGCGCCATCGATGATGGTGCGGCCGGTGATGCTGCTCGCGCTGTCGAACGCAAGCACGGTGGTGGCCGTGGAACCGTTGAGCGCTGAGACGACGATGTCTGTGGCGGTCACCGTACCGTCGACGGTGAAATCGCCCGCGGTGGCGCCGGAAGTGGCAATGGTGGCCGACGCGCCGGTGGCGTTCAACGGGCCGGAGTAGTTGCCTGCGATGGTGCCGTCGTAGGCCAGCGAGGTTCCATCGCCGAGCGTGATCGAGGCGACGTTCGACAGCAGCTGCTGGTTGGAGGTTGTGAGCGTCGAGGAACCGTCGAGCGTCAGCGTGCCGTTGTAGCTGGCGGTGGTGCCGCCGACGTTCATGCTGATGCCAGAGAGTGTGAGGGCCCCGCCGCCGGTCATGCCGCCGTTCACGGTGAACGCGGTGAGGCCGGCACCGCCGCCCGTGAGCGTGGACGTACCGGCGAGGTCAAACACCTGGTCCGGGGTGGCCGGCGGACCGAGGTCCGCGGCGCGCAGCGTGAGTGCGGTGCCAAGCGTGACGTTGGCGCCGGAGAGCGAGAGGCCCGCGGCGCCAATGGACGCCTGGGTGTTGATGGCGACGTCGGCGTTCTCGATGACGGTGTGGCCTTCGAGCGTTCCCGACGAGAAGGCGAGCGTCGTGGTGGCCGTGGATCCGCCGGCCGAGCCGATCACCAGGTCGCCAGTGCCGGCCACCGTACCGCTGAGGGTCAGGTTGCCGCTGCCGGCGCCGGGCGTGAAGATCAGTGCGCGGTCGCCGACGGTAGCGCCGGTGACGATGGCGCCGCCGTAGTTGGCGGCGTCGGTGCCGGCATAGGTCAGCGAGGTGTTGTTACCCATGGTCAGCGAACCGAGGGTGCCGAGCCATGCCGCATTGGTGGTGGTGACGGTGGATTCGAGGCCCGAAGCACCGACCAGAGTGAGTCCGCCATTGTAGGAGGATGTGGTCCCGCCGACCGTCAGATTGATGTTGGTGAGCGTGAGGTCGCCGCTTCCGCTCATGCCGCCATTGACGGTGAACGCGGTGAGGGTCGGCTCGCCGACGGCGAACCCAGTGAGCGTGGAGATGCCGTTGACGTCGAACACCTGGGCCGGGGTGGCCGGCGGGCCGAGGTCCGCGGCGCTCAGCGTGAGCGCGGTACCGAGCGTGACCGTGGCGTTGTTGAACGTCAGCCCCTGCGTGCCGATCGAGTTCTGCGTGTTGATGCTGGCGGATGCGTTGTCGATGACGGTCGTGCCGTCGAAGCTGCCGGTGGCGAAGGACAGATTCACGGTGCCGGTGCCGCCGCCGTCGGTGACGACGAAGTTGCCGGTGCCTTGGACGGCGCCGGTAAGCGTGAGCGATCCCGTGCCGGACAGTGCGATCGCCGAAGCGCTGCCATTTAGGAGTGAAAATCCCGCCGTAGTCGCGACGTCATCCGCACCGCTGTAGGTGAACGTCGCGGCGGAGCCTGATGTCCATGAGCCACCGAGTTGCAGCAGGGCCATGCTTTCGATCCACCGCTTGTCGTCGATCACTAGCGAACCACCATTGGTTGCCGCGAGCGTTCCACCCGTTCCGCCGCTGCCAAAGCCAGTGAGAAACGAGTTCGTACCGAGCTGCAGTGTTCCGTTGGTCACGAGTAGGTTGGCATCACCCGTCGCTGTGCCCGCACCGACCGTGGGCAGAAGCAAGAGTGAACCACCATTCAAGTTAAAAACTGCGGAGACATTGTTGATGCTCCATTCGCCGGCATACGTGCCGCCCGATTCAAGTTGCAATACGGCGGCCTCCGATGGGATCGCACCCACCACGAACGACAGTGGGTCGACGATGTCGTTTGGACCGGCGAGCGTCGTCGTGCTTCCACCCGTAACAACCGTCTGGCCGAGCGCGGGAGCGGCCATGTTGCCGAGCACGAGCATGGCAACCGCAGTAATCGGCCACGAGCCGGATGGCAAGAGCACTGCGTTCGGCGAGGCAAAGAAGCGGCGGTGTTCGTGAATCGGCAGGCGCATGGTGGGCTCTCTCAGCAGCAAATGTTCGGTCGATGAATGGATCGGCAACATACGCACTTCGGCGTATCGAGCCCGGCGCTCCACAGAGAACGGCGATAAATCTGCTGTGTCCAAAAATACACGCGCTTGCACGCCTCAGAGCGTCTCGCAAACGGCGGTGCCGTCAACTCTGCCCGCACGCGGCGGCATCGAGGAACCAACGCAATTCGCCAGCGACGGGGCGAAGACCTGCGATGGGCAGTTCATCGGGCGAGGCGCCATTGGCCACGCGTTGCAAGATGGGCGCTTTATCCGCGCCCATGATGAAGGGCGCAACAAAGCGCGACGCGTTCAGCATCTGCATGGTGAGCGTGCAGCGCGGCACCGCGGGCGCGGAGGTCGTGGGCGCTGCAACATCCATCACTAGGCGATCGCTGCCATGCAGTGCAGGCGAACCAGGAAAGATGCTGGCGGTGTGACCATCAAGACCCATGCCGAGCAACACGAAGTCAAGACGGTCGTGGCCCTTGGGGCGCCAACCGAGTGTGTCGCGGAGTTCGCGCTCGTAGCGCTCGGCAGACTCGGGCGTGTTGGCAAGCATGGGGTGCACTTGCTCAGGTGGAATATCGGAGTGATCAACGATCACTTCTTTGATGCGGCTGAAGTTGGAGAGTTCGCTTTCGAACGGAACGCAACGCTCGTCGACGATCCACAGGTGCGTGCGCCGCCACGGCAGAATGCGAAAGCGCGGGTCGTACATCAGGCGCTCGTAGAGCGGGAACGGCGTTCGACCGCCGGAGAGTGCCAGGTGAAAGTCGCCAAACTGACGAACACAATTGGCGGAATGGACGATCAGATCCGAGGCCAACGCGTCATACAAGTCCTCGGCGTTACGCCGGACAATCACCGTGCCGCGCAGGCGCGGGCCGCCGATCTGTTCGTCAAGTCCTTCAACCTGAATTTCGTCGTCATTGGGTTCGCCGATCATCGTGGCGGGATTCTAGCCATGCCGGGACGTATCCTTCCCCTTCCATGACCGCAGAACGACCTCGGATTCTTACTGGCGACACCCCCACCGGGCAACTTCACCTTGGACACTGGGTGGGCAGCGTGAAACGCCGCGTGGAATTGCAGGAGACACATGACTGCTACTTCATTCTTGCCAATTACCACGCCTTTACCACGCGCGCGGATAAGCCAGAAGACATTCGCCGCGACACGATTGCCATTGTGAAGGACTACTTGGCGATGGGTATCGATCCAGAGCGATCGACGATTTTCTTGCAAAGCGAAATTCCCGCGATCCATGAATTGACATTCTTGTTTGCCATGCTGTTGCCGTTCAATCGCGTGATGCGGAACCCAACATTGAAGACTGAGATTGAGATGAAGGGTCTCGGCGAGACCTACTCATTTGGATTCCCGCTATATGCGGTGGGGCAATGTGCGGACATCTTGGCGTTCCGACCAGTGGGGGTTCCGGTGGGCGAAGATCAAGTGCCGCACCTGGAGCTCACCCGCGAAGTTGGCAGGCGCTTCAATCAGATGTACTGCGGCGTGCCAACAGATGCGGATGATGCCGATCACGTGAAACTTGGGGGAATTTGGCCGGTACCGCGTGCGGAAGTCGGCAAGGTTGGTCGACTGCTTGGGATTGATGGCAAGAACAAGATGTCAAAGAGCCTGGGAAATGCGATCTACATCAGTGACTCGCCGAAAGAAGTAGAGAACAAAGTGAAGAAGATCTTCACGGGTCGGCAGAGTCCAACAGAGCCTGGTGACATTGACAACGCGCTGTTTCAATATGTGGACACATTCATCGAAGATCCTGATCGCGTGGCTGAATTGAAGCGACGCTATGCGGCAGGTGACAATCTGGGCGATGGCCATGTGAAGGTGGAAGTGGCGGAGGCAATCAATCGGCTGTTGGCACCCATGCGGGCGCGGCGTGAACGCATTGGTGACGATGATGCCGTGCTCTTGGACATTCTGAAGACGGGATGCGCGCGTGCCAATGTGGTGGCCGAGGAGACGCTGGAACGCGCTCGCAAGGCGGCGGGGCTGCATTTCTTCCCGCGCAGCGTCCGGTACTGATGATTGCAGGCGCGCAATCGTGATGAATGTTGCGCCCGACGTAGCTGCCCTGCTGCAAACTGAGAGAAATGATGCTCGGCGGCAACTTTGGTCGATCTAGGATGGATGGAGTTGCCATGCAGAATGCCCCTGATCCAGCGCTTGGACATGCGTGCCCGCACTTGGATAAAAACGATCCACGCTGCCAGGATCGATTTCGCATGGCCGAACTTGATGCCATGTATCGCTACTGCTTGGGGGGCTTCTACGGATGCCCAATGTTCCATCGCATCAATCGCGAAGAAACACATCAGCCCCGCGCTGCCGCTGTACCGCGGACGCAACCGCTAACCATCCATGGACGATTCGCCCGCCGTTCCCGCGACGCCTGACTTCGATCGATCGATCGCGGATTTCATGGTGTTCATTCGCATTGAGGCCGGACTTGCCGCTGCAACCATTGAGGCCTACGCGCGCGACCTTGAGGGGATGCGCGTGTTCCTTGCTACGCAGGGGGTCTGTGCTCCAAAGGAAGTCACGGTTGATCATTTGTCAGCGCACTTGCGCTACTTGTCGCGCGAGCGTGGGCTCGATCCGATTTCCATCGTGCGGCATTTGGCAACCATGCGTGTGTTCTTTCGCTGGATGCACGCTAATTTCAAGTTAGAGAAGGACCCGGCGCGACTGCTGGAACGGCCGACTACTTGGAAGAAGTTGCCTGGAACGCTGACGCCCGGGCAGATGAAGAAATTGGTGGAGACGCCAAATGCAGAGCATGGTGCGCTGTGGCTGCGCGACCGCGCCATGTTGGAAGTGATGTACGCCGCTGGCTTGCGTGCCAGTGAAGTGGGCACACTGAAGATGAATGACTTCAGTGAAACGCTGGGAATTGTCAATGTCATTGGCAAGGGAAACAAGCAACGGATTGTTCCGATTGGTGTGCCAGCGATTGATGCCGTGAAGGCGTACTTGGCGGATTTGCGGCCGCACCTGACGCGCTTTCCGGATGCGCGCGATGCGTTTCGGTTGTTTCTTTCGCACACTGGTCGCCCCATTGAGCGTGTGGCACTGTGGCAGATTGTTGGTAAGTACGCCCGCATTGCTGGTATTCGCGGGGTGCATCCGCACTTGCTGCGCCACTCCTTTGCGACGCACTTGGTTGCAGGCGGGGCTGATTTGCGGGTGATTCAGGAATTGCTGGGGCACTCCGATATCGGCACTACGCAGATCTATACGCATGTTGATCGAAGTCACCTGCGTAAGACCATCGATCGATTCCACCCGCGCGAGGCGCGCGGCGCGGCGTGACGCCACGGTGGTGAAGTGAGGGGAACGCGCGGGATGTGCACGCTGCGCATGCAAATTGCCGCTGAGTATGCGTGGTGTTCGATTTCCGTAGGATCCGCGCCGTGCCAAGTATCGATCCATGTGTCATCGTCATTCTTGGTGCATCAGGCGATCTGACGCACCGAAAGTTGATTCCCGCGCTCTATGAAATGAACCGGCGTGGCGCCATTGACCCGCGCACGCAGGTGCTTGGCGTCAGCAGGCGCGCCAAGACCAACGAAGAGTTCCGCGAGGATCTGGCGCGTGACGCACGCAAGGCGCTGGGAGCCGAATTTGAGGAAGCGGCGTGGCGAGCGCTGGCGGATCGGATTCACTACATCGCTGGCGATGCTGCCACCGCAGAAGCGTGGCCAGCCGTTGTCAGCGCCATTCATACGCTTGATGCCAAGGCGGGCACAGGGGGAAACATCCTCTTCTATCTGTCAGTGGCGCCGGATCTTTACGAACCAATCATCGGACAAATTGATGCTGCTGACTTGGTGACCGAGGGCAAGCGCTGGTGCAGCATTGATCCCGCGAAGCGCAGTTGGCAGCGCGTGGTGATCGAGAAGCCGTTTGGCCATGATCTTGATTCCGCGCGGGCATTGAACCGCGCGCTGGGGCGCGTCTTTGAGGAAGACGCGGTCTATCGAATTGATCATTATCTAGGCAAGGAAGTCGTGCAAAACCTGCTGGCTTTCCGCTTTGCCAACGCGATCTTTGAGCCGGTGTGGAACGCAAACTTTGTTGATCACGTGCAGATCACCGCATCGGAAACATTGGGTGTTGGTTCGCGCACAGCGTTCTATGACCAGACTGGTGCCATCCGCGACATGGTGCAGAGCCACTTGCTGCAGGTCATGGCATTCGTCGCGATGGATCCGCCGTCAAGCTGGACGCCGGCGATGATTAACGCAGAGAAGCGCAAGATTGTCGAGAGCATTCAAGTGCCTTCGGCAGATCAGGCGTCACGTGCGGTGGCGCTCGGTCAGTACGCGGCGGGTGAAATCGCCGGGGTTGCTGAAGGCGCGTACCACGAACTTCCTGGTGTTGCTGCAGGGTCCACCATGGAGACGTTTGCGGCGCTGCGATTTACGTTCGACAACTGGCGCTGGGGTGGAACGCCGTTCTATGTACGTACCGGCAAGCGCATGGCAACCAAGCGCACTGAGGTGGTGATTCAGTTCAAGGAACCGCCTGCCAACTTGTTCCGTTCGATGAATAAGGCGCCTATTCAGGCTGATCGCATGATCATCCAGATTGCGCCGGGGGAAAGTTTCAGTTTGCGATTCAATAGCAAGGTTCCGGGCGCTTCGTTCGCGCTGCGACCTGTTGAAATGGTGATGGACTATCGCAAGGAATTCGGAAACGATTCCGTGGAGGCGTACGGGCCGCTGTTGGTGGATGCCATGCGTGGAGACCAAACGCTTTATAAGACCCGCGAAGAAACTGAAGATGCATGGCGTGCGGTCATGCCATTCATTGGCGCCGCGAGCGAGCCGTTACGTGCAGGAATCCATGGCAATTACGCACCTGGCTCATGGGGGCCGCAAGCGGCGGATGACTTGTTAGCGCGTGAGGGGCGCAGTTGGCACAACGGCGCGTAATGCTCGACCTAGCACGCGCTAACGGTTGAGGGCGATGAGCACATTCGTTGCATTGAAGATGACATGCGCCAACACTGGTGCTGCTATTCGACCGGTGCGCTCGTAGAGCATGCCCCAACCAACTGCAAGGATGAACAGCATGGTGATACCTACAAGGCGCGATCCATCGGTCAGTGCAGGCCAATGCATCATGGCGAACAGGAAGCTAGTGATCACGATGGCGATCCGTGTACTCAATCCAATGGCCTTGAGACCCTGTTGCAAGAGCCCGCGATAGACGAACTCCTCAGCGAGCGGCGCCAAGATCACCGCACTGGCGATGGTGAGCCACCACCATTGGTCATGAGTGCCAGCTTTGAGGAGAATTTCAATGGTTTGATGCCCAACCGCGGGAGTTGAAGTTCCAAACCAGCGCTCAATGGCACCGATCGAACCGCCAACCGCCTCGAGCACTGGCCACAGTAAGAGTGCCGCAGCAACAGCCATCATGACCGACTCCAGTAGCGCACGTGGATGCTGGTGGACGCCACCGCGCGTCACTGCGGTGCTTGCACCACGCGGGCGGAAGCGCCGTGCCAACAGGATGAACGCGACCACTGCAAGTTGCGCGCCGTGGGCGCCAATTCCTTGCAGTGCCTTCTGCATGAGTTGCGGCGATTCGTCATTGAGTCTGAACGCCAGGGTGAGAAGTTGCGCACCAATAGCCGACGCCAGGAAGGCAGCACCGAAACCAAAGACACTTGGTTCAGCACGCAGTTGCCACGCTGGCCCAACGCGCGGGGAGGCACGGAACCACTCGACGCGCATCACTATTGCCACTGCGAGAATTGCCAATACTCCCCAACCAATGAGCGACCAATTCATACTCATCGGCGTAGACTCCACCACCTCGCTTACGGGAGCGGCGGCCATCGCCGCATCACCGATCAGCGCTGTAAACGCGACAACACCGATGGTTCCCGTTCTCAAGCACATCGTCGAGCACAAGCGCCGTGAAGTGGCCGATGCCAAGCGCAAGGTGCCATTGAGCGAATTGCAAGAGCGCATCTCTGAACTTGGGCGTCCGCGCAATTTCTTTCGAAGCGTGGTGGACGATCGGCATCCAAATGCCATGCGTGTCATTGCCGAGGTGAAGCGAAAGAGCCCGTCAGCCGGGGTGATTCGGGAGGATTTCGATCCGGTCGCCATTGCACGAAGTTACTACGAAGCCGGCGCGGCTGCGATTAGTTGCCTCACCGACCACGAATTCTTCGGTGGTGACCTCTCGTACATCCATGCGATTCGTGATGTTGTTCCGCTGCCGGTACTGCGCAAGGACTTCATCATTGACGACTATCAAATCTGGGAGTCCCGCGCGGCGGGCGCTGATGCCATCCTGCTGATTGCAGAGTGCCTGCACGAGCGTGAGATCATTGATTTCCAGATTTTGGCGACCGAACTGCAGATGACTACCCTGCTTGAGGTTCATGACCTGGACAACCTATGGCGGGTCATCAACCACGTCGGATTTCCGCACGCGGGGTACGGCCTGCTGGGGATCAACAACCGAAATCTTGCCACGATGGAAACCGACCTTGGGCATGTGCTTCGGGTGGCAGACATGGTGGAAGCCCCCACCCGACGCGTGATGGTTGCCGAGAGTGGTATCCGGACGCTCGCTGACATGCGCCGTCTGGCAAAGCACGAAATTCATATTGCACTGATCGGCGAAAGCCTGATGCGCGAGCCCGATCCTGGCGCGGCGCTGCGGGCGTTGCTGGCCTGACAAACCTATTGGACAGCAATGCGCTGCAAGTAAAGAAGTGCCGGCAGCAGTTTGATCTGCCTGACGAGCCACCTATACTTCGTCCAATGTCCTCGCCCTCTGCAACCACCACCAATCTCGGTTCCGAAGTTGTCACTAACGGCATCCGCATTCGGGTGACGCCACAGTTCATTCCGGAGACGAGTGATCCGGTGGGCGGTCGGTACAACTTTGCGTACCACGTGACGATTTCCAATGACGGCAGTGAGAACGTTGTTCTACGCAAGCGGCATTGGACGATCGTTGACGGAGACGGTGAAGTGCGCAACGTGGATGGCGAAGGCGTGGTTGGCCAGACACCCACTATCGCCCCGGGCGGTCGATTTGAATATCACAGCTTTGCACCGTTGCTCACGCACTGGGGCACAATGGAAGGCAGTTTCACGTTCGAACGCATGGATCACACTGCCTTTGACGCACAAGTGGCGCGCTTCTATTTAGTTGGCATTGAGCCGAAGCGTCGCAAGTGACTCACGTGCGAATTCCATCAGAGCCCGCGATTGCAATCGTTGGGGCAACCGGAGCGGTCGGCGAGGAATTGCTGGCACTGCTTGCGGAACGCTCATTTCCTGCGCGAAGCGTGCGGCTCTTTGCCAGTGCGCGCAGTTCCGGGAAGAAGCTGCGAGTGCTCGGACGTGAGGTAACGGTCGAGCCACTTGTGCCGGGATGTTTCAGGGGAACAAACGTTGCGTTCTTTTCGGCAAGTAGCGCCATCAGCAAAGAGTGGGCACCACAAGCGGTTGCATCCGGCGCGTGGGTGATCGACAAGTCCAGCGCATTTCGTATGGACCAGCGCTACACGCTGGTGATTCCTGAAGTGAACGGTGCTGAACTTGATGCAATTCGAGTGCCAACAATTATTGCTGTTCCAAATTGCTCGACCATCATTGCATTGATGGCAGTTTCACCGCTGCATCACCATGCGGGTGTGGCACGCATGGTTGTCTCCACGTACCAAGCAGCCAGTGGCGCGGGTGCAGCAGCGATGGCAGAACTTGCGCAGCAAGCAGGCGACTGGTCCGCAGGACGACCGCTGCAGACACCAATCTTTGGTCGTCAATACATCTTCAATCTCTTCAGCCACGACAGTGCCATTGGCGCGGATGGGCAGAATGAGGAAGAGCGAAAGTTGCTGGAAGAAACCCGCAAGATCTGGCGTGATCCAGACGTTGCCATCACTGCCACATGCGTGCGCGTACCGGTCTTGCGTGCGCACAGCGAATCAATCAATCTGACGTTCCGAACACCCATCACCGAAGAGAGAGCGCGGGCCGTACTTGCGGCTGCACCGGGAATTGAGTTAGTCGACGATCGCGCAGCAAACCGATTCCCTGAACCGGTGCACGCCACGGGTCGCGACGCAGTACTAGTTGGACGCATCCGCGCTGACACCAGCCAAGCCCATGGATTCGGCCTGAACTTGTTTGTCTCAGGCGACCAAATCCGCAAGGGTGCAGCACTCAACGGTGTACAGATTGCCGAACGCCTGCTGTTGGCATGAAGCCTCACGTCACCCTACAAACCACAACCTAGCCGCAGGCGCCGGAGAGGACAGGGCCGCGCTCAGCGGCCGTCCTCGTAAGGCGAATGCGGGCCAGTACGCGGGCGTGCGGTTGAAGTGAGTTGAGTCGTTGACCGCCCCCTCCGTTGCGCGCGGGACCCTCGGACGCGGACGGCTGCGCTCCACAAGGTTCCGCTTAGCCTCGGGCGAATCTGTTCGTCCGGTTGGCACCCACGGGGCGTACGTCCAACTGCCGGACTTCTCAGTTTCACACGCCGCTTACCGAGGATCCCGTGCTCACTGCGGGGGCTCGCACACGGAAGGCACTTGGACAACGAGGGTTTGTGGAACACCCCCATCTGGCCGCAGGCGCCGGAGAGGATAGGGCCGCGCTCAGCGGCCATCCTCGAAAGGCGAATGCGGGCCAGTACGCAAGCGTGATGCAACAACGCAAGCAAGCACCCCGCCCCGCGGCTTACTTCCGCTGCAATTCCAGCTTCTTCGTCTGCCCAGCAGTCAACGCCCGCCACACCGGCGCCCCCCGCCACTCTTGGTAGTTGCTACTGGTCACGCTAATCAGAAACGGTGACATGTCTGCCACCGGCATCGGCCCAGTGCGCCCGTCCACCCCGACTACTTTTGTCCAACCATTCGGGTTTGGCGGCAGCCCATCGCGTGACTCGCCAAGACGTACTTCTGCACCCGGTACCGGTGCCTTGGTTTTGGCGTCAATCACCAGAAAGTCAATCTGCTTGGACTGTAATTTGCGAAACGGAACATCAATCGCCCACGGGCCAGTGATCGCGCGACCATCAAAGGCAATCACTGCGTTCTGATACCCAACAAGGCGAACAGTGATGCTGTTACGAAAACCGGAAATCTGGTCAATGGTGACTTTGCCGGATGCGTCAGTCTTGGCAACTTGCAGCGGTGGAAATCCCCAGTCTGCCTCCAGCCCCGGCTGTGGCAGGTACAGAAATGTTGCGCCAAAGACTTCCGCGCCACTGATCGGCGCGTTCGTTGCGGAGTCGCGCACGGTGAGTTTGAGCGGCTCCCGACGCACCGGGCGTAGCTGCACTTGGTATTCGTTGTTCGGCGCAGACTTGATGTCCTTGAACATCACTACATGGTCATAGCCACCAACATCCGGCGCAATGGCAACGGATGGCGTTTCAAAGACACCAAAGATGACCGGTTCGTACCCAGCGCGCAGCATGGTGAGATTGGTGTTGGCGGAACCAACACTGACTTCCGCGCGGCCGTCCGGTCCAGTCTGGACAAACTTGGTGCCCGGAAAGAAATTGAAGAACCCGAAGCGATGCCGGTAGACGCGCACGTCTGCAATGGGATCGAGCGATGACTCCGTGACTGCGTGCACCACGATGGGCTTGCCGCAGCCAATCATGATGACGAGCAAGGGGATGTACAGAAGGGAGTACAGGCGCATGTTGCAGACGCTACTGCACGCCGCCAGTTCCGGACTGAACAGAAGTGCCGGCACGAACAGGTAGGGGATTTGAATCGAACCCTAAGTCCAGGAGTGCCTGCTCAACCATCTTGCCCTGTGCGAACGAACCCTCCCAAACCAGCAATTCGACGCGGTACGTGGCGGGCTGGAATCCATCGAGCGCCCGGATGACGCCCTCGGCTGCACTGACTGCGTTGCTGACCGCACTCCCGGTCGCTGGAGCGCTGATTTCCTTGGTTTCCGCAGTGGCGCGGAAACGCGAAAGCTTGCCTCCCGAGAGGAGCAGGATGACCGACTTTCGTTGATCCTGCTGAAAGCGACTGACACGGACGAAACCGCTCGGTGGCGTGGCACTTTCTGATTTCGTAGATGCCTCCGCGGTGACTTTCTCAAGCGCCTTGCGCAACTCTGCAAGTTTGGCGGCGGCGGCTGACGCGTCCGCCTCGCGGCGCTGGGCTTCGCTCAAAAGTTCGACCAATTCATCTTCCAACTTCTGGAACGCTTTGTTGGCTGCATTCCAGCGGGCATTCAACTCTGGGTCGCCTGCGGGCGGCAGTGCGTCAAGTTTCGCTTGCATCTGCTGGCGTTTCTCTTCAAGGTCACGCGCCTCGCGAACTTCCACCGCAGTTGGAGCAGCGACATCTGACTGCGAATCACTCGCGCGACCGAAGAGCACCACCATCAGCAGAATGAACATCACGACGCCGAGCGCATTGGTAATGGCATCCAAGAACAAATCCAAGGGATCACCCGCAAGTGATGAACTCTTGCGGCTACCACGCCGACGACGTCGACCACCTGCACTCATGGTGCACCTCCGGTAGAAGACTTGCCCGACTTCACAGGCTCACTTGGCTTGTCCACGACTGCTGGAAGTATCAACGGGACCGGCCCGGTGGATTCGGATGCGCCATCTAAGAATCCGCCTGCTGCGCCGTCCCACAATTGCCAACCCACCTCGTAACCACGGCGAATCAATGCATTTCTCAGTGTTTCAAAGCGCTGGATTGCGTCCTCATGCACAACGAACACGATGTATGAAGTGTCAGGAAGTCGCTTAGCAAGCTCACCAACAATGCGTGCGTCGGCGTTGGGATCCTTGAGCTCCGCAATGCGGACTGGTGTGCGTGTTGCATCCAGTTCACCAAGCACCACTCCGCTCGTCATTGGCTCCACAAAAACCGGTGCTTTGGAGAACTTTATTCCGGGACGGAACTTCACGCGCTCCCGCAACACCTGCGCCTCTGCGGCGCGCTTAGCAGTAACAATGCGCTCGCGGAGTTCTTCAATCTGCTGAGTCGCCGCGGCTTGCTCCGCAGTAATGCGTTTCATTTCTGCATCAGTATCCGACAGGCGCTTACGCGCTCGCTCCATCAACATTGCTTTGTCTTTGATGCTGTAATCAAGCAGATCCACCTCGGCCTTCGTTACATCGCGACCGCCTTTACGGTCGTCAATCGAGCGCTGCAAGATTGCAATCTGTTCGCGAAGCACCGGCACGCGTGCTGCGGCGACCTCTGGATTCCGCACGCCACTCTTGCCGGGTGTTACCTCCATCTCGTCCGTCAAGCCATCCATGGCAATGAGCAGCGCCACCAGAATCAGGATGCCAGTGAGGCAAGCCATGATGTCTTGGAAGGAAAACAGGCTCAGCGGAGCCTCTTCGCGCTTCTTGCGTCGTCCCATAGGTCACTGCCAATCGGTGAGTTTCAGTCGCGAAAGCACATTTTCAGTGGTGAAGTCAGTAATGCCGTCAAGCAGCGCCTCTTCGCGCTTGTACACCCAAGTGGAAAGCAGCTGGATGATGACGGCGGCGACGAGTGCAACCAGCGTTGTCTCAAAGGCCGTAGCCAAACCACCAACCACGGGTCCGAGCTTGCTCTTGATGCTGCCTGCGTCGCTACCCGTCTGCGTCAGAACATCGGTGAATGAACCGATCGCCTGCGATAGACCAACGACGGTGCCGATGAAGCCAAGAATTGGAATGGTCCAGATGAGCGAACGAATGACTGTGTAGCTCGAGTCCACGCTTGACCCGTCGGAATCCGCTTGACTTTCAAGAACCGCGCCAACATCACGGACTTCTCCAATGTTGCCAAGGTTGGAAAGCGCCATGTCGATTCGACGAAAGAGCAGGAAATCCTTGGGGCGCTCAGCGACCGCCTTGATGCGGCGCAAGACGTCGCCGGAAGTACCAGGACTCAGGATGAAATCGCCGCGGCGCGGCACGATGTCCACGGCGCGGAGCGCACGCAGTTGGATACTGGTCTTGATCCACTTTGCCAAGAGAATGCCGAGGCACCACCACGAAAAGAACACCACCGCCCAATTGGTCCAGCAACGATTCATCATCAGTAGCAAGTAACCATCGGGCGCGACAATGACCAAGAACAGTGCGACCAAGATGGTCATCAACGCTGCCACGCCAAGCCACAGCGGCGCGGATGCCACCGTGTAGCGGCCGGACGGGAATCCGATCATGCACTCAATGTCGCCGATGCGTGCATCGAGCTTCGGTTGCGTAGTAGCGGTTGTGGTGGGTTGCGTTGGCTGTGCCATGGGTTGCTCCGTGTTCTTTCGCCGAGGGTATCAGGCGGCTTCGTCAATTTCTGTGCCGCGCAGTAGGTGTGAACTCTCAACCGCCTCATGCACCGCTGCCCAAGAGAGCGCCGAGAAGGCAAGTACCAGGCACGCAGAAACGGCGCCCTGCGCACCCACCATCGGTGTTGGGCTATTTAACCCAGCAAATGCCGCCGCGAAGATGCATGCCATGGATCCGGTGGCAGCGATGATGCCACTCCAGAAGACTCCTTTGGCACTGGGCCCCTTGTGCCGTATCGAAGACACGCCAGCCCAGCCGAGTGCGCCTGCGCCAGCTGTTCCAAGAATCATTCCGGCGAGCGTCCATGGTGAATACCAGAAGACGCCGAGGGCAATGCATGCCACACCCATCAGCGCCGCGGTTGTAACAGCAACAATTCCCATGGGGCGGATGCCTGGCGATCCCGCAGCGTCGAGTGCAACAAGGAGCGCAGCAACTGGAACAAGGAGTGCAATCACCAGCGCCCAAGGTGCCCACGGGGCTAGCGCCAGCGCGCCTGCTGCGGCAAGGACTGCTGCTACTGCAGAGACAGATGCAGCGCGGGCCGGCTCTGGTGAGAGAAACGCTACTACCCAACCACCCAGCACCGCGAACGCACACAGGCCGCGGACGGCGATCCCTAACGCACCCTCGTGCCACCACCATGCCAAGTCGCCCGCGTCGTCGCGTGACGTTGGTAAGGCCAACATGATGGTCGCAAGGACAAGCGCGCAGATCACCACGGGGCGAACAAAGGCACTGCCCATGAAGCGTCGCGAGCTGTACTGGGGGAATTCTGCGGGTGCCGTGCCGGGAAGTTCATCGCCGAAGTCCGGACGGTCTTCTTCGAGCTCCACCGCGCGCACACCTGACGCCACGACCGACCCGTCTGCGTTGAAGACTGCTCGCACGGTGGTGGCTGCCGACCACACTTTGCCATCGACACTCAACGTGTGGACGCGCGAAAGAGCCCCGCGCCGTGCCAAAATCCGTAAGCGTTCCGCATCGAATGGACCGGTGCGCCTGCCAGCGAATCGGACAAACCAGGGTCCGGCAGCCGAGCGACCATGATCATCGTGCCCGGATTTCGCGGCGCCTGAGGGGGCGCCTGCATCAAGACCGTCGAAATTGTCAAACTCGGAGTCATCTGTCACGGCTTGCCTCCTCGTTTGATGGTGAACACCATGTTGCCCGGCGTCACGGTGGTCGATGCAGGCTCAAACTCCACCAGGCCGCCCTGCGTTACTGTTCCCAGTTTGATCATCATGCCAGGCTTGCCGCCGATCGGCGGCTCTGCGATCCACAGTGTCGTATTCGCCGGCAAATCGATGATTTTATTGGAGAGAAATACGTCCTTGCCGTCCGATTTCACAAAGACGCCGGCGGGCTCGTACACCACTGCAAGCGGCGCGCATGCCGATGCCATGGCCGACATGTATGCCTTACGCCACAGTTCTGGTTGTACAACTTCGCGCATTACCACACGGGTAGCGCGGCTTCGAGCGCGGGCGTCAAGGTCACGCGGATTGATCCAATCAATGGTGTCTAGTTTCTCTTTGGCAATGCGCTTGACTGCCGCCTCTATCTGCGGACGGATCACTGCAGGCATTTGTGACGCCATTGACTCGAGCAACCCCTGCATCAATTGCGCTGCCAAGGCTCCATCGATCGTTTCATTTTCGCGCAACGCCGTCATCGCGTCGAATGCTCCATCGATGTCGTTTACTGACTTTTCATCATCTGCAATGAGCTCAGCCAACTGCTTACCGAATACCGTTTGTGGCGATGGCCCCTCTGTCTTCAACTGCAATTGCTCAAATTTTTCGAACGTCGTCTTCTTAGACTTGCTGCCCTGATAGACCATGACGTTCTTCACAGCCACACCGTCCTGCGTTTGCAGTGGCGATGATCGTGGGTCACCTTTGCAGTACCAGCGCGAGCCGTCTTTACGTTCGATCATCCAGTAGGTGAACTCCTCCATACGTCCCAGCTTGTCTTCCAGATCCACACGCCAGCTGGGCGCCGCAACAAGCAGTGGAGCGAGTGCTTCGCACGCGGATCCGTATGGACTCGATGGATGAGCCTCAACATACGCATCAATTGCCGCAGCAACTGCGTCGCGTTCTTTCTGTGGTCGGTCGGCAAGTGATACGGTGGGCCGCGGCTCGACCGACGACCACGCAGTCACTGCTTTCCATGTCGGAAGAGCAACAATTGCAGCCTTAAAGTCATTGGCTTCCGTAGAGACATCGTGATCGGCGATGTATGCCGCTAGTGCGTCCGCGAGCTTCTGTGGCGACGTTGCAGCGGCTCCCAGTCCAGTGAGTTTTCCGACACGTCCAATCTCCAATCGCGCAGCATCGGTCTTGGTGCGCTGTGCCATCAAACTCGTACGACCAGCACGTACCTCTTGGGTCACCTCATCAAATTCGCCGTACTGGCGCTGCACATCAGCAAGTGCACTTTCCCAAGCAGTGAATGTTCCATCCCAGGATGCATCGCCGGTTGGCTGAGCTGCCGTTATCTCTGCTGTTGTTGCTTTTGCGCGAGCCATGCCCTCACGCATACGGTCGGTACGACGCGTGTCGGTTGCATTGCCGTGTGTACGAATCCAGCTAGCAACCATCGCTTGCTCTTCTTCACTCTGAACAAATTGCTTGGCTTCCTCGACGCGATCAGGCTTGGCACCTTCGGAATCTGCAGCGCCAGCCTCCGCCATCAGGCTTGTGAACTTCTGACGCTTCTCTGCGATGGCAGCACGAGCTGCTGTGAGCTTTGATCGTGCTGCCGCAATCATCGGCGATCCAGCAACGGCGGGCTCTTTCTCTGCCTCCGCGAGTTGCTGGTCTGCCTCTTTCAGCCGACCAGCGTCAACATTACTGGTGATCGCAGCGGCGATGTCATCGATCCGCTGCAGTGCCTCCGACTGGCGCAGGACATAGACGGTGACCACTGATCCAGCAATGAGAAGCAACACCACCGCCGCGATCAGTGCCAAGCGCTTCATACGTGCAGCACGCTCGAAAGAGTCAATCTTTCGCTCAGCGCTCGCGCGCAAATCATCCGGGACCCCCGCTACGGTCTGCTCTGCTGACCGAAGCGTCTTACGCAAGCCAGGCAGTGTGACAGCATCATCATGCACGAGACGTTCCAGCGCAGCAACCCGGTCAATATTTTCGCGGTGTGCCGCTACATCTGCTTGGCGAGCGGAGAGCCACGCCTCCGCCTCATCAACGCGCGCGAGGAGGTCTCCGGACATTTCGCTGCCGTACGAGAGCATGCGCTGTTCCAGGTCGCGCCATGACTCCAGCGCCGCCTGTGCGCCCGACTCGTTCTCCGCAGCCCACTCTTCATCGAGCAGTGCGATGACCGCGCGTGCTTCCAGCGCTGTCCGTGTGGCAAGGGCGCGATCAAGCCGTACACGCAACTGCGCGGCGACCTTTGCTGCGCCCGACCAATGCCAGTTCCCATCTTCAAGCCGCGTGACGGAAAGCTCTGCTTCGTCAAGAGCGCCCTTCTCCAAGGCGGCCTCAAATCGATCGCCAAGTTCATTCGCGGTCACTGGCTCAAGAGCGGCACGATCTTCAAGCCATGCCGGATTGTCGCTATCGCGTGCCACCAATTCGCGCAGTATTTCCAGCCGCTGCCATGCAGATGCATCGGAAAGTACCAGCCGCCGCATGCGGGCGAGTCTGCTGCGAAGCGGCGCAGTCAGCGTGATTGCCTCTTCAATCTCTGCGATAGCGTCACTGGCAATTTCATCTTGTAGCGGCAACTTGTTCTTGGAACAAAGTATCCGCCACTGCCGCATCACATCGGAATCAAACGCTGCAGCCAGTTCAAATACTGAAGGTTCTGCTTCCGCCTCCGCGCAGGCTTCCAATCGCAGACCGGCGCGGGCGTAACCAACCGCGCGATCCAGGCGGCGGCGCAGTGTGGTTGACTCTTCAGAGATTCGATGCGCCAGCTCGCGGATTTGCGCTTCGTCCCGAAGCCTTCCAGCGACAACCGAGCGGACCGTTTCGAACATTTCTTGCTTGGCTGCGTTCATTTGTTCACTCGTTGTGTGATGGCGGAGTCGAGTAACACAATTCCATCCTCGTTCGATACGCGGATATGCCACTGCATGGTGCTTCCCTTGCCCTTGCTCACCGCGGTGGCTTCGATCAGCAGTTTGCTGACGCGATTCAATTCACTATCGACACGCGATGTGATTGATTCAACCATCTGACGCATGATCGATCTGTCTGAGGTCAGCGATGAAGTCGCACCAGCGCCGAGGAATTTCTTCTGCTCTTCCGGAACTAGTGCGTTCTGTACGGCCTGCAGGTCTGTTCCAAAGTCACCTGACTGAGTACCGCCTCTCGATACCGAGAGCACGACATTGCACGACTTCTTGAGAGCACTTAGTTCAGCTTGTTGCTTCGATAATGCCGTGATTTGCAAACCAACAACCGAAGGGCTTGGCGTCGTTGCACTGAACACCGTTGCCGACTTTTCCGCGGCACGACTGATAGAAACGGTCAAACTGTCCGCGATGTTCATCGTCTCCACTTGCGATGGCCCAACTCGAACCGTCGTTACCTCTGGAATGGCAGGAGATGTCACTTGCACATCGAGCGGGCTATCGCCGAAATCTGCCAACCAAGCGCTGTTTTCTGTTCCGATATTGAGCGGCTTTGTTGACTTTGCCCGCAACTGTGCCAACCCAAGCGATGCGCCAGTGTTGTCAAACACCTCAACGGTGCAACGTTCAAGCGCCCGCGCCAACGCGACGACCGGATCGCGCTTGGCGTCCTTTACATCCTTCGCGTCACGCAGCGCTAAATGCAGCGCCTCAGGAACAGCACCAGCGGCGAAGCCAGCGATAACGAGGTCAACTCCATCAATAGAAGCCCGCGCACTCATGGCTGGCCCGCTGAATTCAATTCCACCTTTTGGCTTTACGCTGACACCCGCCACGGCGAGCGACTTTGCAGGCACAAACTTCACGGTCCACCCAGGTTGAGCGCCAATATCGACACGCAACCGCAATTGCACAGTGCCCGTTTCAACGCGTACGAACACGGAAGTGGCTGCCCACTTCGCAGTCGTTGGCAAAACCAGCGGTGTGGTGACTCGCGGCGTGAGGACAGGCGCAACTGGCGCCACGACGGGCGGAACGGGCACCACCGGATCCGTTGGCGTCTCTGGGATTCCTTCGGTTCCTTCCTTCTGTGGCGGTGGGACCGTGGCGTCCGTACCCTCTTCAGGATTCACATCCTGCTGCGATCCATCATCATTCGACGCGGGCTCCGCTGTTACATCGTTGGACTTGGTGGCACCAACCTCGCCAACATTCACTTTCAAATTCAGCGGCTCCATCTCGCGCTTGGGCTTGTCGACCACTGCTGGAGCCACGGGTACCACTGGCACCGCGGGCGCCGCGGCTTTGCCCGTAGTAAAACTAACTAGGTAAATCAAGATCAGAAGCACCACTGTCAATCCAGCCGCGGCCATTGCCAACATGGGTGGACTGATGGACATGCGCGCTGGCTCGTCCGATGACGCGTCTTGATCTTCAGATTCCAACTCCCGCACTACGCGCCGCGGCGTGCCGGTTTGATCTACCGCAAAGTCCATTTCCAATTCAATGGGCGCATCGCTCGACCGCGCAGCGCTGGCACCGGTAACGGCAGCCGCTCCCGCAGTACGCGCGGCCGCTCGCGCCGCCTTCTGCGCCGCTACCGCCTCCTCATCAATACCGGTCCGCGCCATGCGTGTGAACCGTGATTCAGGCGCTGGCCCGGCGGTGCGGGTGATGTCAATGACTAGCCCCTTGGACTGCCGCGCAGCATCTGCAGCGGGCGTTCCATCAAGGCAGAATCGCCACGCGCACGGGGTTCCAGCAACTGGTTGCAGGAAATACGTTGAGAACGTTGCACGCCAACGCGCCCACTCCGGCAAGAGTCGAATTGCTTCTTCGACAAGCGGCAGCGGCTCGACTGCGGCGCTGTAAATCACATGAATCGGTCGCGACTGATCGCGCAGAAATGCACTTGCAAGAACACCAGCCCAACCCGCATCACCAGTAGCCGCCTGCCATGCAGCGCATGGACGCGGGCCGGTATCACGAGTGGTTGGGACGCGTACCGGAGCATCGATCCAAGCGGGCGCACCGCTCCATGTGCTGCGCAGAAGCGCTGGTTGCGAAAGAAGCCACGCCGGTCCGGCAGGCACTAGTTCATCAGGCGCAAGCACCAAATACGTAGCGATCTTGTTGGAACGCGCCGTGTGGTCGGGCGGTGCGGGGCCAACAATGGAAAGTACATGCGCAATCCCCGTTGCTGTCTCAACGCGCCAGAAGCAATACGCATTCGGCCCACTGCCAGAAGGACCAGCGCGATATCCGCCGAGCGCTTCAAGGCGCGGCACCAACGCCGGCGGCAATCCCTTGGTCATCGCCACAGTGCAGAACCCGCTGGTTCCAGCCCGGAGGCCGCGTACTGCAGATGTGTAGATGAGTTCGAGTGCCATGGTTGCCGGTCAATCAGTGCAGCAATTCAACGCCAGCCAATCAATTCAACGCTGTCAAGACGGATCCATGTCAGCCGAATCCGACGGTGTTCCAAATGATGCGTCGCCTTCGCTCTTGTCGCTGGAGACCAAGTGCGTTGACCAACGCGCCAGTGTGTAGATAAACGGAACCGTCACCCAACGCGGCGCGATTCGCGCTACCGGAACCTTCAAGAGACCACTGGCGGGATCCAAGACCGGCGATGTTCCGATCGCGCTCACTGGAATGAAGATGACTCGCTCGAACGCGTCTTCAGCAGCAGACACCAGTTCCGGAGCTACTTCAGACAACAACGCGCGAATGCGATCGCTAGTTCGATCCACACGCTTGATGCTCATTCGCCCCAGGCCAGCGCGTTCGCGCGCATAGGGCGGCGTGGTGATGTCCATTGGCGTGCCATCTTCGTCCTTCAGAAGTGGGGCCCAAATGTCGCTCTTGGAGAGAATGACGAACAGCGGCTTGGGAACCCGATCCTGCGGTGCAAGACCTGCGTGGATGCGCACACGGCGCGCCATTTCCACAATCAATTGATCTTGGCGCGTGGTCTTTGCACCCGGAGCCAATTGTGGGTCGCCGCTAAGACCAGCAAGACGCTGGCGAAAGCGAACATCCTGCGTCGGATCAAAGACAAACATCAGAACTTGCGCCTTCGCCAGATGCTGCGTACCAGGCGCGCGCGCGGTGTCGGCGCCAGGAAAGAAGTGCTCGCCAGCATTGTCATAGAGCGTGAAAAGCTGCGTCAATCGATGCGGTGCGTGACCGTTCACATGATCGCGCGAGGGGCGCACTGTGAAGATGAACGGATGGGCCAACATGGTGGCGACGCCCGGGTCGAACTGCACCGAGTTGTATTGCGCGCCTTCCATTTCCGTCTTGTCAATCGCCACCGACGCTGACTGATCTTCGTTGAGAAAGAGCTGGCCTTCGTTGTTGGTGATCGCACGGTTCATCGCGGGATCCGTGTCCGTGAACGCCACTGAGAAATGCCGTGCGAGTTCCTCGCGCAATTTCCACATAGCGCTCGCCAAGAAATAGCTTTTGCCACTTGATGGACTGCCAGCCAAACTCATGATCACCATTGGGCACTCGAGCACCAGTTGCGGAATCTCCAGGTGACAGTTGGGGCATGCAAGTCGACGCGTCTTGGAACCAGACGGGTCGATCGCTTCGCCGGCCGGCGTAAACCGCGATGGCAGAAAACGCACCGGGTCCTCCGGTGTGAGCAATCGATCGCCGAGTAATTCAGGATGCGCAGCGACCCAGAGTGTTTGATCCGGACGGAATCGGTGCCAGCAGTGGGGGCAAACGGCGCTGGATTTGAGTTTCCTACTCACTGTGGTGTCCTTCAAGGCCAGACGCGGGGTACAGGGACTGAATCGGCAATTTCCGGGCAGATATTGCCCGGGTACAGCGCATGGTCTGCAAGCAAAAGGTACCCGCAGAAGAAATACGGGGCATTGGGCGTTCGGGGTTCATGGCGTACGCTGATTCCGTGCTGATTCATCCTGAGAACTCCACCGCACCGGGCGAGGACCAAGCCCTGTGCGAACCACGCGAGCGAGCGTCCGCGATTCTTGGAATCGTGGCCGCCTTTGTGTTGGGATTGTGCGTCGTGCTTGCGGCGATCTTCGCCGGAAGTCGTGGCGGACTCGGCGGTGGCGGAACTGGAGGTGGAATCGGACGTGGCTACGGGTCAGGCATCGCGATTGGCAGTGGAACTGGGAGCGGTGTTGATGGATCTGGCCCAGGAGCCGGGGTCGACGCCCACACCATCGGAAAACTCGCTGACGGTCCGGATGAAGTAGCCCCGCCACCCGGAAGCCCCGATGGCGTTGGCGGCGTAGGCGATTCCGAAGCAGCAGAATCCGTAGCACTCGCGCCGCCCGGACCAGAAATCGAACCACCGAAATTTGGCTTCACGCAGCCGGATGCCCCACCTCCACCGCCGATGATCATGCCGACACCGCCGAGTGTGGCAGCGCCGGGCGTGCCAACCGGGCGCCCAACGCGCGGCGGTTCAGGAGCAGCCGGCGGCGGATCCACCGAGGGCCAGATCATCGACGTAGTGCAAGCATGGCCCGACTCGCGAATCAGTATCAACCTTGACGCGACTGGCAGCATGGCACCCGCACGCGACGCGGTTGCCCGAGTGATTTCTGAGATTTTCGATAGTTTGCAGGGCGGCTCGATCACCGTCACTTGCTTTCGTGATGTCGTCTTAGGGGAACCAAACGAGGTGATCATCAAACCAACCCTGAAGACCAAGCGGTCAACAGACATTCAGCGGTTGGTGCAGCAGGTATTGGATGTGGAGCCCTATGGCGGTGGAGATTCTGCGGAAACGGGCTACCAACTTGTCATTGCCAACATGAAGAAGCGGCAGCACGGAACCGCGAAGCGACCGAACATCGAATTCATTGTGACTGACGCAGAGGAAAAGCAACCGGAACTCCTGAAGCTCATGCGCGGACTGATGCGCGTTTCCAACACCCGGGTGTTCATCATCCGAGTCGATAATTCGCCGCCGAAGCGTACTGAAATCAAGTAACTACTTGTAGCAATACCTACCTCCAAGCACACAAGAGCAACGAACTCCATGTCACTCCTCTCTTGGCTTCCCTGGCAAACACACCCTGGCGCATCGTGCGACCGCCGCGAGCGTAACTCCGCGATTGCTGCAATCGCTGGCTGCTTTGTGCTGGCGCTTGGTCTGGTGATTGCGGCAATTATGATTGCCGCGCCGGGCGATCCACCAGGGGATGATGTTGCGGGAACATCTGGTGGCGGCTACGGAACAGGCTCCGGGAACGGCTTCGGTGCGGGCGTTGGCAGCGGCAGTGCGCTTACTGGCGACGGTCCAGGCGCCGGCATATCCGGAAATCTGCATGGAGCCGTCGGTGAGACCGCTGATTCCGCACCGCGCGGTCAACGAACTGGAACGCTTGCCTCTGCAAATGCTGTCGAAGGCGAGTCACTCGTCAGCGGCGAAAGTAAAGAATTGCCGAAATTTGGCTTCACGTTGCCAAACATCAATGACCCAATCGATCCCCCGCAAACCGCCACTGCGGTCGGTAAGAAGGATGGCAAGGACGGCGCGGGTCGTGCGGGCGCAGGCGGCGGCGGCGGCGCGCAGTTCATGGGAATTCCGACTTCCGCCAAGAGCATCGTCTACATCTTGGACTTCTCATCAAGCATGCGCAATGAAGATGGCCGAGAGAGTTTGCTCAAGAGAGAGTTGGCACAGAGCATTCAGTCGCTCCGCGATGGTTGCAAATTCACGGTGATTCTGTTTGGGATATCCCCCGAGAATGGCGCCAAGCTGGTCGAGAGCCCAAACAAGTCAGGAACCGTCTTCACCAATGCGGTGCCGATGCCGCCCCGCGGCGAGTGGCTCGCCGCTACTGCATCGAATCGTGATTCAACGATCCGCTGGGTCACCCAACATGAGTCCGATCCGGCGGGTGGAAGTGGCACATGGGACTCTATGCGCCTTGCCCTGCAGATGAACCCCGAAGCAATCTTTCTGCTGACCGATGGTGAATTTGACAGCAGCGATATCGGCATGCTCCGCGATGAAATTACTGCTGGAAACAAGGAATCATTGACGCAAATCAACACCATTGCGTTCGCTAGTGAGAATGATGTGCAGTCACTGCAAACGATCGCCCAAGAGAATAATGGCACCTACCGCCGCGTCACTATCACTCCATAGCGCAATTCAACGCCGCGCGCGCCCGTCCCACACCACTGCGTTCCAAGTGTCTTCCAAGCGCTCTTGTGCACCACTCTGTGGCGGCCCAACGCGCTCGTCAATCACAGCCCGTTCAATCTCTGGAAAATTTGCGGCGCCCTGCTCAATACGTTGACCCAGTTCATTACTCCATGACGAGTAACGCGCGGCAATAGCGGCAGCAAGCCGGCCGTCAGCACGAATCGCTGCGGCTGCCTTCAGTCCAAACGCAAACGCATCCATCGACGCAATGTGACCATGGAAGAGATCCTCCGGGCGCCAGCTTTCGCGGCGACGCTTGGCATCGAAATTCAATCCACCGTTCATAAAACCACCAGACGCTAGCACCACTTCCATGACGCGCGTGGCCAATGCATAGTCGGTCGGATACTGATCCGTATCCCATCCGCAATTGGGCGTGCCCATGTTGGCGTCCACCGAACCAAGGGCCCCCGCGGCGGCGGCCACGCGCAATTCGTGCTCTATCTCGTGGGCGGCCAGAGTGGCGTGATTTGTCTCAATATTCAAGGATATTTTGCCAATGAGGCCATGCTCACGCAGGAACCCCAGCACCGTCGCCGCATCAAAGTCGTATTGATGAACGCTCGGCTCACGCGGCTTTGGCTCAATGTAAAGCGCGCCACGGAATCCAAGTTCAGACTTCCAATCAACTGCCATTTGCAAGAGGCGCGCCATGTGGCCAAGGTCGCGCGGCATGTCACGGTTCAAGAGACTTGAGTAACCCTCACGCCCGCCCCAGAACACGTACCCATCTCCACCAAGTCGGTGCGTGACTTCCATAGCGTGCTTGACCTGCGCGCATGCATGCGCAAAGACGCGAACATCCGGGCTCGTTCCAGCGCCAGCCATATAGCGTGGGTGCGCAAAGAGACAGGCAGTACCCCACAACAGTTTCTTGCCACTCGACTTCATATGTTGCTGAAAGTGCTCGGCAACCTTGTCAAGCATGGCGTTGGACTCCCGCAGCGTTGCCAGTTCCGGCGCAATGTCGCGGTCATGAAAACAGAAGCGGTCGATGCCACATTTCTCCAAGAACTCAAAGAACGCATCGGCGCGACGCAGGCAATTGCTCAGCGTGTCCGTGCCGTCATCCCAGGGCATCAGCGCTGTGGGCGCGCCAAACGGGTCAGAGAGACCGTTACGCATGGTGTGCCAATAGCACGCAGCAAAGCGCAAATGCTCACGCATGGGCTTGCCATCAACTGGTGCATCGGCGTCGTAATGCCGAAATGCGAACGGATTTCTTGAATCCGGGCCTTCGTAGCGAACACGATCGATGAAAGAAAAGGCGGGTTGCATATCGCTATTCTGCCACGGCTACCGCGCGCGCGCACGCCGCGCACGGAAAGCGCTCCATGCTCCACTCCGCCGTCAATCATCTGCCGCTCGTCCTGATCATCTGCGGGATCATGCTGGCGGTGGCGGCACTGGGTACCAAGATGGCGATGCGGATTGGCATTCCCACTGCGCTTGGCTTCATTGGCGTGGGCATATTGATCGGTGGACAAACCGAATTACGCACGCTGCTGCAAGGCTATGAGGGCGCGTACTCCATTGGAAACATCGCGCTGGCCCTGATTCTCTTCTATGGCGGCCTGAGCACCGATGTCCGCAAAGTACGTGGAATTTGGCTGCCTTCCATCACGCTGGCCACCGTTGGCGTCCTGGGAGTGGCTGGAGTCACCGCGTGCATCATTCGCATACTCGTCCCCAGCGCGCCGTGGTCCGTCGCTCTGATGATGGGCGCTGTGCTTGGATCAACGGATGCTGCAAGCGTGTTGCAAATTCTGGCACGCGAACGCCTGAGTGGTCGCGTGCGGGAAATCGTGGAACTTGAAAGCGGATTGAACGACCCAATGGCATTCATTCTGGTGGCTACGTTCACCAGTGTTGCCATGGGTGCGCCGTTCGAAATGTCCACCATCCCCACCATCATGTGGCAAATGTGTACCGGCGCGCTGATCGGCGGTGGGATCGGTTGGCTCAGCAGCCTCGCTATTGGAGCATTTGAGGAAGACTCGCCGGAGATTTACCCAGTCATCACCATCGCGCTTGCACTGTTGGCGTACGGCATTGCCGAGTCATTGCATTCCAGCGGATTGCTTGCGGTGTTCATGACGGCACTGACCCTTGGAAACAGCGCGGATTTGCCGTTTCGAAGCACCATTGTTCGCTTTCATGCGTCACTGGCCTACCTCGCGCAGATTGTGATGTTCTTTGTGCTTGGTGTCTTGGTGGTCCCTGAATCACTGCTCGACATTCGCGTCATGGCCAGTGGCACACTGATTGCCTTGATCTTGGCATTTGTCGCGCGGCCGCTAGTGGTCACACCGCTTCTACTCTTGTTTCGATTCCCCATTCGCGAATCGCTAGCCGTTTCATGGCTCGGGCTGCGCGGCGCCGTGCCGATCATCCTGATGATGATCCCGATGAATGCCGCACGTACCAGCGAGGGTCAGCAGAATTTGTCACGGGCCTTTGCGGTGGTGTTTGTGTGCGTGGTGGTTGGCAGCATCATCCCTGGCTCGACAGTGCGATGGGTGATGCGAGTCTTGCGCGTCCGGCTTGCGCCCATTCCGCGCCCATCCGCCACCATTGACATGGTCACCAAGACACCGCTCGACACGCGCATGATGATCATGGTGGTGCAGCCCGGCTCATCAATTGATGGCAAATATCTGTCCGAGGCGAAACTGCCCGGCGAGATCACCATTGCACTGGTCATCCGCGGCGCGCGCACACATCGCGTGCGTGGCGACACTCGCTTGGAAGCCGGGGACGAAGTTGCCCTGAGTCTCCCGGAACGAATGGTTCCGATTGCACAAGTGCTATTCGGTGAAGTGCGTGAGTGAGTGAGTGAGTGAGTGAGTGAGCGGGCGAGTGGACGCTGCCTGTTGACGCTCCGTGCGAGCGCTGCCATTCAATCGCGGCGACTAATGTCCATAATCAGAATGAAATTCATCAAACCGCCGAGCGCAATGAACAGCGTTCCGAATTCATTCGCCGAACCCAAGCCCTTAAAAGATGACATGGTGTACCTGCCTGGCAGCGGGCCCCTCACCGGATCAATCGGTGGTGGCGCAGGCAAGAGTTCCCCAACCTTGCCGGTCTTCAGAATGTTCTGATTCGTCCAGTCCGCGGCGAGGGCGATCGGTCCGTTGCCACTTTGTGCAATGAACCACGGCGCGTCTTCGACGCTATCAACGGCATCAATTCCACCGATCAGAAGCCCGCACCCGAACATCCCCAGAATGGCCGCCATCGCTAAGAATCCGCGCTTGCGGTGTCCAAGCACCACGTGCCCAAGCCCTGGGAATGCCCAGTTCAGTACGGGACCCTTGACGCCCTGCCCACTTGCGCCCAAGATGATGGCTGCCACCAAGAATGCGCCGCCCAATGCAAGCCAAGTGGGAATCGCTGCCAACATGGGTGATGCGTCCGCAAGCACGCTGAGCGCGCGCGTTGACTGCATGATTTGTGCGGTTGGCTTGGGAGCCTGCACAGGCGCCGCGGCATCCCCAGCTTTCGCCGGCGCCGCGGAAGGAACCGCCGTGGCATCCGCAATGCCTGCTGCCCATGCGATTCCCTCGCGCAGATGCTGACGAAAGAGGGGCTCGGTGTAACTCTCCTTGGTGTGCCCGCCGGCCGTGTACCAAGCGCGCCCGCCCTCAAAGTCGTGGCACCACATGATTGGATGATCGCCACCCATGGATGCCTTGCCCGGGTCGTAGCTCTTCTCATCAAGCGATGCCAAGACGTGCACATTGCTCCGTGGGTTGGTGCGGAACGCGTACCACTCGTCAAGTCGCTTCCATTCCGCGGGCAACATGCGCGTGCTGCGATGGGTCCGGTCCTCAACAACGACGGTCGCCTCTTGATTGACGGCTGGATGCCCTAAAAACCACGCGCCCGCCAACTTGCCGTACCACGGCCAGTCGTATTCGGTATCCGAGGCGGCGTGCACCCCCACCCACGCGCCACCGGCATGGATGTACTCCTCAAACGCCTTCTGTTGTGCGTCGTCAAGCACATCTCCGGTTGTGGAGAGGAACACAACCGCGCGATAGTTCTTCAGATTGGCGGAGGTAAATACGGACGAATCTTCGGTTGCATCCACGGTCCAGCGCCCAGCCCCAATCTCCGTCACGGCGCGAATGCCATCGGGAATGGAAGCGTGCCGGAAACCGGCGGTGCGGCTGAAGACCAGCAGGCGCGGAAGCGCTGCCGTGGCAGTGACCGGCGCTTGTGCCGGCGCCGGGGTTGCAGCGGCCGGTGGCGACTGCATCGCTTCCGCGCCCGAAGCGGCGGCAAAGGCAACCGCGATGACTGCAGCAACGGCCGCAATGCGGGCAATGACAGTGGAGCGAGTGGTGGCAGGTCGCATCGAGGGGTCCGAATGCATTGGCTGCATCGTATCCACGCAATTCCCTGAAGCCGGATGGATACACTTTGGTCATGACTCCCGAAGATCGACGCAAGCCACGCGACCCCGCTCAGACCCCTGATCACGTCGATGCTCCGGTGCCGGACGTGGTGGACCGACGGGTTGGTATTGACCGACGCGATCTATCCAAGGATCCAACCAATCTTGAACGCCGCCGTGGTCCGGGGCGCCGCCTCACGGACTTCGTCAAGACCGCTGAAGAAGGCGAAATGAACCGGGAGCAGTACCTGTTCCTCCTGGCCATTGATGCATTCAAGCGCGTGAATCACAAGGCATTTCCGTCTTGGACCGATGTCTTGGAGATCATCCGTAAGCTCGGATACCGAAAGACCATGCCCAGCGAACTCAACTTGGGCAGCCGCGCCACCGACTGGACCGAGAAGGGCAACGTTGCAAGCGGTGTCAACAAGCCAGCTGAGCAGCGCGAGGAATAGGCGCGCGGAGATGCTCGGCGTCTGGCGATCCAGGTGGATCCAGGCGGATCATGCCGGATCATGCCAACCCGGGCAAAAGACCAACCGTAAAAGAACAAACGACGCGTGCCGCAATCTGCGGCGCGCGTCGTTGTTCGGAAGTCCATTAATGCGGGCGCGTGTGCGGCTCCGACAGCCGCCGCGATCCGTCACTTCTGGGTCTTGAAGAAGTCCGAGTTAATCTGGATGTACTTGGTCCACTCCGAAGGAAGGTCTTCCTGCGGATAGATGGCATGGACCGGGCATTCGTCGACGCACAGTCCGCAATCGATGCAGGTGTCCGGATCGATGAAGAGTTGGCTTGCCTTACCGAAATCGCCCTCGTTCTTGCCGGGGTGGATGCAATCCACTGGGCAGACCTCGACACAGGCGGCGTCCTTCGTTCCGATGCAGGGTTCAGCGATGATGTGTGCCATAGGTTCTTTCCGAAACCGCCGTACGCGGCGAGGGTCAGAATCCTAGCGCGACAACGACCCACGGGAATGACGGAACCAGAAGTTCCAAAGAGGGTCGAATTTGGGGCGAATCTGCAGGGTAAATCGGGCGGGTGAATCTGCCGTATCCACGCGCAGTAATGAAAAAACCAGCAGGGCCGGCTCTCGCCGGCCCTGCTGGTATTGTCCGGTCGAGCAGATTTACTTGCTCTTCTTCTTCGCGGTCTTCTTAGCTACCTTCTTGGCAGCCTTCTTCTTCTTGGCCATGGTTTGGCTCCCTTTGTGTTACGCGTACGGGTCGGAGTGATCAGAGGCCCGCGTAACTCGGCTCCTGAACGCTTGTTATTAATACCTGTATCGGCACAGCCTGTGAAGGGGGTTGAGAAGAATTTTTATAAGATTTCTTTGAAAGTGCACTTGATGCACCCCTTCGTGCTGCTACAGGGTGAACTGCAAATCACTGCAAGTGCACGGATTCATCGAGAATTCCCGAGCAAATCACGC
>JBIKZY010000253.1:0-2658 GCA_044354475.1 Phycisphaerales bacterium | reverse complement strand
TTTGGTCCACCCCAACTGCGGTCGAGGACGGCGTTGCGGCCGCGTGGGCCGAGCGTGCTCTTGACGGCTGCTGCGAGTTTCTCGACTCCGGCGAGCAGCTGCTTGCGGGCGTCAGTGTCAAAGGCAAGTTCCTTCACGGGCATGGATCAGGTCTCCGATATATGGTGAATATGGTGAATATGGCGTGTTCTGCGTCGCCCCGAGCGGGTTCGCCCGTAGGTGCAGGGGATAGGGATGCAACGGGTGTGCCAAACAGCCGGATTGCCGGGGATTCTGGGAAATACCGGTTTTGCAGAGCTCGGAGTGATGTGTAAGTACCTGCTGTTTATGCACTTACGCGCAACAAAGCACCCGCGACCACGCTCCGCCGCGGACTTGTCCATCCTGCCGCTCCCGCCAGCCGCACGCGCCGGGCACCGTCGACGCTGCCAGATCGGCAGCAGCGCTGGTGGGGGCAGCGTGCTGGTCGGTGCCGGGCCGAAATCGTGTTAGAGTTTCTCGTCATCGGCAATCCTTAGGGAACCGATCGCTGACCCGACCCCCACCTCGCCCGGAGGCACTGATCGATGAATGACCGAGCCACACCATCTGTAATTCGCCTCCGCCTCGCCACCGCCATCAGCCGCGGCCTGGCGGTGATCGTGACCGCGGTCACCACCATAGCCATCGGCATGATCACCCCGCACGCCGGCGCTCAGGCTCCTCAGGCGCCTAGTAAGCAGCCAACGAAACAGCCCAACATTCTGGTGATTTGGGGCGACGACATCGGGCAGTTCAATATCAGCGCCTACAACCACGGCATGATGGGCTACAAGACGCCCAACATTGATCGCATTGCCAAAGAGGGCGCGCTCTTTACTGATTGGTACGGCCAGCAGAGTTGCACCGCCGGGCGCGCGGCGTTCATCACCGGTCAGGCTCCGATTCGCACTGGGCTCACCAAGGTTGGACTGCCTGGCGCGCCGGAAGGCATCAAGAAGGAAGACCCCACCATCGCCACGCTTCTCAAGGCGCGCGGGTACATGACTGGTCAGTTCGGAAAGAATCACTTGGGCGATCGCGACGAAATGTTGCCCACCGCGCACGGGTTTGATGAGTTCTTTGGCAACCTCTATCACTTGAACGCAGAGGAAGAACCAGAGAACCGCGACTATCCAAAGAACCCAGAATTCAAGAAGAAATTTGGACCGCGCGGCGTCATTCACAGCTTTGCGGATGGTCGCATCACTGACACTGGCCCGCTGACTAAGAAGCGCATGGAGACGATTGACGAAGAAGTCAATGCCAAGACATTTGACTTCCTCGATCGCGCTGCGAAAGACAATAAGCCCTTCTTCTTGTGGTGGAACTCCACCAAGATGCACATCTTCACGCATCTCAAGGAAGGCGTTGATGGCAAGACTGGCCTGGGAATCTATGCCGACGGAATGGTGGAACATGACCGGCAAATTGGCGAAGTGCTTGCCAAATTGGAGGCGCTGGGAATGCTGGAAAACACCATCATCATGTACTCCTCAGACAACGGTGCGGAGGCATTCACCTGGCCCGATGGCGGCACCACGATGTTCCGCGGCGAGAAGAACACGCAGTGGGAAGGTGGATACCGCGTGCCATGCGCTATTCGGTGGCCAGGCGTGATTAAGCCGGGCACCGTGGTGAACGACATCGGTGCGCATGAGGACATGATGACCACGCTGTTGGCCGCTGCAGGTGACGCGACGGTCAAGGAAGACCTACTGACCGGGCGCAAAGTCGGCGACGCCACATACAAAGTGCATCTTGACGGCTATAACCTGCTTCCAGCTTTGAAGGGCGAAGCATCATGGCCGCGGAAGGAGTTCATCTACTGGACCGACGACGGCAGCGTTGCCGCGCTGCGCTTTGAAAACTGGAAGGCCACGTTCCTCAAGCAGAACGCGCACGGAATGCATGTCTGGCAGGCGCCATTTGAAGTACTGCGCGCACCGATGCTTACCAATTTGCGCATGGATCCATTTGAATTGGCCCCCGATATCGGCATGGACTACCAGCGCTGGTATCTGGAGCACATGTTCGCCATCGCACCTGCGGGCGCGTACGTGGGCAACTGGCTACAGAGTTTCCGCGAATTCCCACCGCGCCAAAAGCCAGGCAGTTTCAATCTCGAGCGCGTCATGGAAGCAGTCACCAAGCCGCAGGGTCAGTGAGTGGACGCGGCGCGCGCAACGTTTGGGTGTTGAATCGCTGACCTACTGCCACCGCCGCGGATCAATGCGCGGTGCTCGCAGTGCCGTGGCAATCACCCAGCCGTTCGCGGTGATGTACGCCAAGCCGAGGACGGACAGAATCAAGAGAACCAGCGAGAAGATCTGGGCGATCCCAGCCACTTCCGGCGATTGGGTGCGTTCGATGATCGGTGCTGCAACAAACAATACGCAGGTTGCAGCGAGCGTCATGGTGAGTACCTCTGCGCCTTGCTTGCCATGGCGCGCCTCGCGGTAGGCGCGGCTCATGGCGCCCGCGCGACCAAGTAATGGTCCAAGCGTCAGGAGCGTGAACACCATCGGCAGTAGTTGTACGGCCAGCACTATCCCTGCAAAGCTGTTGGACTTTGCTGCGTCGAACAATGAGACCACGAACGACGCGGCCAGCACCGCCGACCACGTCCCGAGCCCTGCC
>JBIKZY010000091.1:0-8486 GCA_044354475.1 Phycisphaerales bacterium | reverse complement strand
ACCAAGTGGTGAAAATTCGCTGCGATTCCCCTGGGCGATTGGCGTTCGGGGCAACCAAGCTTTCATCTTGGATTCAGGGCATTCGCGCGTCTTGGTGGCGCCCCTTGATTCCGTGTGCACGTCGGGTGCATCGGTCGTCCCGTTTTCGGTGCCGCTGCGGTAGCGTGGAGCACAAGTAGACATGAACGTCACCTTTGAACATCCCTTGGCACTGGCGATCTTGGCGCTGGCGTTGCCATTCTGGTGGATGTCGTGGCGGAGCGTGCCGGTCTTGGGCAGATGGAAGGCGTGGGGCGGATTGGCGCTGCGCATCTTGGTGCTGCTTTGCCTGACCGTGGCGGTGGCGCGCCCGAGCATCGTTCGCGAGACCGACGCCATGAGCGTCTTGGTGGTGGCAGATTCAAGCGACAGTATTCCGCTTGCGCTGCGCACGCAAGCAGAGAAGGCGGTGCGTGAGGCAGTTGCTCGCAAGGAGCGTCCCGAAGATCGGATGGGTGCGGTAACGGTCGCGCGCGACGCAGTCATTGCAGCCATGCCTGCCAATGCTGGTGAAGTGACGCTCACGGGTCATGTCGGCGACATGCAAGCGACTGATTTGGCGGCCGGCGTACGCATGGCCCTGGCGACGCAGCCTGGAGATACCACTGCGCGCATTCTGCTGCTCTCGGATGGCAATCAGACCACCGGGAGTCTTGAAGACGCGGCGGCGCTGGCCAAGGCGGCTGGCGTTCCGATTGATGTTGTGCCGCTTGAGTATCAGCACAACAACGAAGTGCTCATTGAGTCATTGCGTGCCCCAACGCGGGCGCGTGAGGGTCAATCAATTGACCTGCGGATTTCCATTCGAAGCCAGCGTCCTGCAAGCGGGCGCATTCTGTTGTGGCAGAATGATGAACCGATCGATCTGGATGCCGCGAGTGATGGCCTTGGCTACGCGGTGGAATTGCAGCCGGGCGCCAATTTGGTGACGCTGCCCGTTGTTGCTGACGGTACCGGCGCGCAGCGATTTCGAGCAGTTTTTGAGGCAACTGAGTCAGCGATGGATTCGGTGCAGCAGAACAATACCGGCGCGGCGGTGGTGTTTGTTGGCGGCACTGGACGCGTACTGATCATTGAGCCAGGTGGTGGTGCGGAATGCAACGCGTTGGCTACCGCGCTTCGCGATGGCAAGATTGAAGTTGAACGCGCGCAGCCAGAAACCGTCATGGGCCGTGGCCTGGCGTTCATTGCTGGCTTTGATGCAGTGATCATTGCAAATCTGCCGCGGTGGTCCTTTGACAATGAGTTTGACCGTGGCTTGCATTCCTATGTCCATGACCTTGGTGGTGGACTGGTGATGCTTGGTGGTCCGGAGAGTTTCGGCGCTGGTGGTTGGCTTGGCTCAGAAACTGAGAAGACGCTGCCAGTCAAACTGGATCCACCGCAGACTCGGCAGATTCTGCGTGGCGCGCTTGCCATGCTTCTCCATAGCTGTGAGATGCCTGAAGGAAACTACTGGGGCGTGCAGGTTGCCAATTCGGCAATTGACGCGCTTTCCAGTCAGGACTATGCGGGCCTGATTTCTCTTGGCGGCGCTGGCTATGGTGGCGGTCCGGCAACCAAGGATGGTTATGGATGGGGCTTTCCCCTGCAAATCATCGGCGACAAGAGCCGCGCGAAGGATGCTGCGAAGCAGATGGTGGTTGGTGACATGCCAAGTTTCACCACGCCGCTGGAAATGATTTTGGATGACATGGTGAAGATCCGTGCTGGACAGAAGCATGTCATCGTCATTTCTGACGGCGATCCGGGTGCGCCACCACCGGAGCTACTTAACGACTTTAAAGCTGCAAAAATCACCATCACTACCGTGCTGCTTGCCGGCAGTGGTAGTTCCAGCCTTGGTCATGGTGGTCCAGAAGATCATCGCAAGATGCAGGCGATCGCCACCAAGACCGGTGGTCGCTTCTATCGCGTAGAGAATCCGCGCAAGTTGCCGCAGATTTTCATTCAGGAAGCAACCGTGGTTTCGCGTTCGTTGATTGTGGAAGGCGACTTTCAACCACAGGTGGCTCCCGGTGTTGCCGGTCCATTAGCGGGATTTGATTCGCTCCCGCCTGTGCGTGGCTATGTGCTCACCGTTCCGCGCGAGGGGTTGGCGCAGGTTCCAGTGATCGTAAAGAACAAGGATGGAACCGATCCATTTTATTCGCACTGGAATTACGGCCTGGGGCGCAGCATTGCATTCGCAAGTGATGTGAGTGGTCGTTGGGGAGCGGCGTGGACGACGTGGCCGCGCTTCGGAGCGTTCTGGGAACAGTCGCTGCGTTGGGTGATGCGTCCGGCCATGCCGCAAGATGTCAGCATTGCCACACGTGTCGATGGTGATCGCGCATTCATTGAAGTGGAGACGCGCGAGCAAGCGCAGAATGGATTTGCTGCCGAGACGCGTGCGGAGGCGCGGCTGGTGACCCCCGATGGGCGAGTGATGGAATTGCCGCTTCGTCAGGTCGGTCCGGGGCGATTTACGGGCGAATTTGACGCACAACAGGCGGGCGCTTACTTGGCCAATGTTGCATTTGCGCGCGCGGGATCCGGCGATGCCGCAGCCCGCGCTGGCAGTGTGCAGGCAGCAATCAGTGTTCCGTATCCGGCCGAGTACCGCGCCATTCGGGACAACGCCGCGTTGCTGCGGTCGATTGCTGAACGGACTGGTGGTCGTGTGTTACG
Source organism: Phycisphaerales bacterium (assembly GCA_044354475.1). Classification (GTDB taxonomy): domain Bacteria; phylum Planctomycetota; class Phycisphaerae; order Phycisphaerales; family SM1A02; genus UBA966. The sequence goes on along the minus strand of JBIKZY010000091.1, from coordinate 5,777 downwards.
TCTCACTGATGCAAAGACCTGGGAGTTGTTTGATCGCTCTGACTTGGGTTCATCACGTACGGCGCGGGCGCTGTGGCAGTTGGCGGCGATTCTGGCGGCCGTGTTGATCTTGCTTGATGTGGCGTGGCGCCGCATCGCCTTTGATCGTCGCGACGCACAGGAACTTGCTGCCCGCGTGACGGGTGGAACAACAAGCAGTGGAACGGGTGGAGTAGATGCGCTGCGGCGCGCACGCGAAGGTGCGACGTCGGGCCGCGGCAGTGCACCCGCAGCGACACGCTATGAAGCAGATTCCGGTGTGAAGAAAGTGGATGCGCGCGACCTGGCAGGAAGTGACGCTGGAACCGCACGCCCAGGCGCAGTTTCCAAGCCAATCGCCCCGGAATCCGCTCCCGACGAGGGCGACGCGCTTGCACGCTTGCGTGCCGCGCGGCGTCGTGCATTGGATAAGTTGGATGGCGATGGCGGGTCAGGTGGTGCGGGAGGCGGGGGCGGCGCCGGCGGCTCGGGCAATGGTCCGGGGGGTTCGGGCAGCGGGGCGGGTGGAACGGGCAGTGGTCCCGGTGGTACTAGCACATGACCGTCATCGCGCCACAACTCCCTGGCGACATCGCGCGGCTTCCCGCGTTTGACGCGGGTATTGAGAATGACGACATCGCCCGCGAGCGCTGCGCCTCATTCCGCTCGGTTGCGCTGCGATTGCGCGAGGCGATCGGTAAGCGCGTCGTTGGTCAGCAGACAGTGGTTGATCAGACGTTGTGGGCACTCTTTGCGGGTGGTCACGTTCTTCTTGAAGGCGTGCCTGGCCTGGGAAAGACGCTCTTGGTTCGAACGCTTGGTGATGCGCTGCATCTGGACTTCAGTCGTATTCAGTTCACTCCGGATCTGATGCCAGCGGACATCGTTGGTACGCAGATTCTCATGGATGATGATGCGGGGCATCGCGTCATGCAGTTTCGTCCCGGGCCAATCTTTACGCAGATTCTGCTTGCCGATGAAGTCAACCGCGCGAGCCCCAAGAGCCAGTCCGCGCTGCTGGAGGCGATGCAGGAACGGTCCGTCACCGTCGGTGGTGAAACCCATCGATTGCGCGCGCCGTTCTTGGTGCTGGCAACGCAGAATCCTATCGAGCAAGAGGGGACCTATCCGCTACCGGAAGCGCAGTTGGATCGGTTCCTTCTCAAGATTGCCGTGCCATCCGTGGAGCGCGCTGATTTGCACGAGATCCTGCGTCGAACCACTACGAGTACGGAAACTCCAGTCACGCCAATTCTTGACGGCGAGCGCATTGTGCAAGCGCAACGCTTGGCGCGCCGGATTGTCATGGCGCTACCGGTGCAGGATTACGTGATTCGACTTGTCCTCGCCACGCATCCGGGCGGGGAGTACGCGGATCCACAGGCTGCACGCGAAATTTCCGTTGGTGCAAGTCCGCGTGCGGCTCAGGCCATCGTCACAACGGCCAAAGTGCGCGCGCTCCTCGACGGACGGTTCCATGTCTCGATTGCTGATGTGCACGCGGTGGCAGCAAGCGCATTGCGGCATCGCATTGCGCCAAGCTTTGAAGCCGAAGCCGATGGCCTGGATTCCGACCACATCGTCAGCGGAGTTATTGCCCGTTTGCAGCGACAGATTCCGGAGGATGCTTCGTGAGTTTGTTCTTTCAAGGGCAACCAAGTCGCAAGCGTCCCGAGCGCGTTGATGATCTCATTGACGCAGCATTGATGGCACGCATTGGGCAACTCGACGTGGTGAGTCGGAAGATCTTCACTGGCAAGATTCAGGGCGAGCGTCGTTCGAAACGTCGCGGCCAAAGTGTTGAGTTTGCTGACTTCCGTCCCTATGTTCACGGCGACGACCTGCGCTTCATTGACTGGAACATCTTTGGACGGCTTGATCGACTCTTCCTCAAAATCTTCCTGGAAGAAGAGGATCTCTCGCTGGTCATTGCCATTGATATCAGTGCTTCCATGGATTGGGGCGACCCAAACAAGATGGTCTTTGCGCAGCGCTTGGCAATGGCGCTTGGCTACATTGGATTGGTGAATCACAATCGTGTCACCATCGCTGCGTTCGGCGGCGAAGGTGGTCTGCAAAAGATCTCCAACCTGCGCGGGCGCCGCAAGACTGCGGAGATGGGCAAGTGGATCTTGAATCTGCAGTCGGGTGGCACCGGGACCTTTGAAGATTCCATGAAGGCGTTGGCACTTGCTCGGCAGGGGCGCGGTGTAATGGTAGTGGTGAGTGACTTCCTACTGAAGGAGGGCTACGAGAAGGGTCTTCGCTATGTGGCAGGTCGCGGCTACGACCTGTGGTGCATGCAGACGCTTTCGCCGCAGGAAATTGATCCGAGTGCGCACGGTCTGGTTGGCGATTGGCGCTTGACCGATGCGGAAGATCGCGACGAAGCGGAAGTCACTGCAAGCCCTGGATTAGTCGAGCAATACCGCGCCAACCTTGGCGCGTGGTGTGCAGGGCTGCGCGACTTTGCTATTCGCCGATCAATCATGCACATGGTGGTTGATACGTCCACTGAAGTCGATGCGCTTCTTCTTGAATACTTGCGGCAGCGAGGGCTGGTTCGATGAGTGAACCACTCGCACCAGTGCTGGCCCCAATACTCGCCGTGGTCTGGATGACACCACTGATTGGCGCTGCGGTCGCCGCGATATTGGTGCCGCTCCTCATTGCGCTGTACTTCCTGAAGTTACGACGACGCGCCACTGCCGTTCCAAGCACACTGCTCTGGAAACGCAGCGTGGAGGATGTTCGTGCAAACACGCCGTTTCAGAGGCTGCGGCCAAGCATCTTGCTGTTTTTGCAACTTGGCCTCCTTGCGTTTGTTGCCTTTGCATTGATGCAGCCGCGTATGGATCTTGGGCTGTCCTCCGGTGGACGATCGGTCATCATCATTGACGCATCGGCTTCGATGTCTGCTACTGATCTTGACGGGAAAAAGTCTCGGCTTGCCATTGCCAAAGAACAGGCGAAAGAGCGCATCGATCAGTTGTTTGCTGGCGGTCTGTTCTCATCGATTCCCGGCGAGACCATGGTGATTAGTTTCTCTGACACCGCCAAGATCATGCAGCCGTTTACGCGTTCAAGCGGTGACTTGAAACGTGCCGTTGACCGGATTGAACAGACCGACGGCGGAAGCCGAATTGGTGATGCGCTTTCGTTGGCGCGCGCATTTGCAACGGTCGTCAATCCAGAGGCGCAGGGCGCTACCGCCAGTGAAGGTGCCACGCTGGAGCTCTGGTCTGACGGGCAGATTTCAGATATTTCCGCCGAAGCGATCCGTCCGGGCGAGACGATTTCCTATCACGTGTGTGGTCGGGCGGACGCGGCCAATGTCGGCATTGAAGGTATTGCTGCCGAACGAAGTGCTACCGAGCCTGGTGTGATTCAGGTCTTCGTCACCGTGCGCAACGACGGTCCGGAGGCGATCGAAACCGATCTTGAATTGTCGATTGATGGGTCGCGTCGATCAGTGACGCCGAAGCCAGTCAAGGTGCCGGCCGCAGGTGGTGGTCCAGCAGGTGGGAGCGGTGCAATTGCGAGCAGGGGTACGGCGGCGGGGACTGCAGCAGTTCCTTACAAGCCAGGCTACGAGCGCGTGACATTTCCACCGATCATCCAGCCACGTGCTGGAGTGATTTCAGTTGCGCTGGTTCGCTCCGATGTGATGGTTGCTGACAACCGTGCTGAGATAGCGGTGAGTGCGCCGCGAAGATTGCGCATCGCAGTGGTGGGCGCGGTGGACTTTGCTGCCAAGAATGTGGTGTCCGCCATTCCAGCTGAAAAAGTGGAGTTCCTTACCCCCGCAGAGTTTGCCACCCGCGGCGTGAAGAGTGATGAGTTTGATGTAGTGGTGGCCACACCTGCGGCGCTGCCGGAAGTACTGCCGCCGGGTCGCTACTTGGTACTTGGGGTTCCGGTTGGCATCGACGGACTGAACGCGTACGGAACGAAGGAGAAACTCTCGGTCCGCTCGCAGCGCAGCGAGCATCCGCTTCTTCATGCTGTGAATCTGGACGATCTCTTTGTTGCAAAGGCCACCGCCATTGCGCCCGCTTCCGACATTGAGTCGATCGTGGAAGGTCCAGATGTGCCGCTGGTGGTGGTAGCGCGGCGCGGACCGGTGGCTGCAGTCATCATCACCTTCGAGCCGCTTGACTCGAACTGGCCATTTCAGCGCGGCTTCGTGACGTTCATTGCCAACGCCGTCGAGTGGCTCGGCGCGCTCGACCAGGCCGCGGTGCAAGAAGAGCATCACCCCGGCGAGACGCTCTCGGTGCGCACGGCGGCGGGCGTGAAGGAAGCCACGCTCACGCTCCCGGACGGATCTACACAGACGCTCCAAGCGCGCGAGGGATCCGTGACCTTTGGCCCGTTGGTTTCGGCGGGTACCTACCAATTCCGGTGGGCTGACGATCGTGGCGAGCAGCGCCGGATGTTTGCCGTGAACACCGCTGAGGGCGAGGGCCGAATTGCCGCTGCCGATCAGCTTTCGATTGGAACACAAGTGGTGCAGGGCACCGGAAGCGAGGGCGGATCGCTCAGCGATCTCTGGCCCTATGCCCTCACTGCAGCGCTGATCTTGTTGGTGCTGGAGTGGTGGGCCTACCACCGGAAAAACTGGATTCGACCCGTTCGCGGCGCCAAACCAGTACGTCCGTTGGGCGCTGCTGCTCCTATCATCCGTTCATGAGCACCGCAGGCGCCCCACAATCCGTAGACCGTATCGCCCAGTTTGAGAAGATGGCATCCGCCGATCCCACCAACGAAATGGCGCATTTCTCGCTTGGCAAGGCGTACCTGGACTCCGGTCGACACGCTGAAGCTGCTCGTAGCTTTGAGCGATGCGTGGAACTAGCCCCAGACATGAGCAAGGCATTTCAGCTTGCCGGCCAAGCAATGATCGGCGCCGGATGGGCGGACCGTGCAGTGGACGTCCTGACCCGCGGCTATGAAACTGCGGCACGCAAGGGCGACATGATGCCGCGCAACGCCATGGCAGACCTCTTGCGATCGATCGGTCGCGAGCCACCGAAACTTGCAGCCGAAGTAGACGCAGCAGCGGAGCGCCTCAAGGCATCCGGCACCTTCATTTGCCAGCGAACGGGTCGACCGGGCAGCAAACTCACGGAGCCGCCATTTCGTGGTCCGGTTGGTGCGTGGATCTTTGAGAACATCAGCGCGGAAACCTGGAAGCAATGGATTGGCCAGGGAACCAAGGTCATCAACGAACTGCGCCTTGATTTCAGTCGCGACAAGGATCAAGAAACCTACGAGCAACACATGCGCGAGTACCTCGGCGTGGATGCCGACCTCAAATGACACTCGGCTTGGGGGCATGATTCATCCTGGTTTCGTTGATGCGGCACGGTTTCTTAGTAGCCCTGATGCAACACGCTTTCGTACTGGCCCGCATCCGCCTTACGAGGATGGCCGCTGAGCGCGGCCCTATCCTCTCCGGCGCCTGCGGCCAGGATCGCGTTGACTCATCACGATTTCGTAGTGGTCCGCGTTGATGCATCACGCCTGCGTACTGGCCCGCATTCGCCTTACGAGGATGGCCGCTGAGCGCGGCCCTATCCTCTCCGGCGCCTGCGGCCAGATGACCGGGTTCCAAGCCCTGGTTGTCAAAGTGATTTCCGTGTTCGAGCCCCCGCAGTGAGCACGGGATCCTCGGTAAGCGGCGTGTGAAACTGAGAAGTCCGGCAGTTGGACGTACGCCCCGTGGGTGCCAACCGGACGAACAGTTTCGCCCGAGG
>JBIKZY010000252.1:0-2752 GCA_044354475.1 Phycisphaerales bacterium | reverse complement strand
GCGGTTCGTGTCGATCCTGCATTGGTAGCGGAAGCGGCGGCCATGGTTCAAGAAGGGCTGTCGCCAGCCTTTGTTGCGATGAGCGGATCCATGCGTGCGGTGCTTGGTATCGGCGACCCCGTGCGCCCGGATGCGCGTGCACTGGTGAGCCACTTTGTGCAGAGCGGTTGGGACGTGCGCATGGCATCGGGTGACCTCCCCATACTTGCTCAACGCGTTGCCCGCGTGATCGGCATTGATCGCGCGCATTGTGAGGGCGGAAGTACGCCGGAGCGGAAGATGGAAATCATTGCTTCGCTTGCAAAGCGCCCAGTGGTGATGGTTGGCGATGGAGTGAATGACCTTCCAGCGATGGCCGCGGCCGATGTTGGCATTGCGGTCCGGCAGGGCGCGTATGCCACTGTTGCGCGCGCCGACGTGGCACTCACTGGAGGCGGCCTTGAGCAGGTGGCGGCGCTGGTTGACGGCGCGCGGCGCACTATGCGGACGATTCATGTGAACTTTGCAATCAGCCTGGCCTACAACATTGCTGGCGCCACGCTTGCGGCAACCGGAACGATCAATCCGCTGATTGCGGCCATCTTGATGCCGCTGAGCGGCCTCACTGTCACCGCGGTTGCATTGCGCATGCCGCGGTTTTCTACAGCTCGCCCGGCAGTGGAGCAGTCTGACGTGGCATCGCAACATGCCGCCACCACGAGGGCCTACCGATGACACTCCTGACCATTGCCATACCGGTCGCGCTACTGGTGGCCGCCGCGGCCCTCATCGCGTTCATTTGGGCTGCGCGTACTGATCAGTTTGAGGATTTAGACACACCGCCACGGCGAATGCTGCTCGAAGATGCTCCCGTTGCTGGGGCATCGCCCGCAGTGGCAGACGTCCGTGCTCCATCTGCACTCCCGCAGGCACTACCTTGCACACATGGCAGCGATCGCGTTTCTTCGACCAGTCCGTCCCAACTTCCATCGTGATCCAACGCTTGATGAACTCGGGGCCCTGGGACAGCACTTGGCTTTCCTGCAGGGGTTAGTGTCGGCTGGTCATGTGGTGATGGCAGGACCTTCAGAAGACGGCGCGTTGGGCGTGGTGATGTTCCCGCACGACAGTGCTGCGCAGGCGGAAGAGCGCATGCGCGAAGACCCCGCGGTTGCAGCTGCGGTGTTCACCTGCGAAGTGCAAGCGTGGCGCATGAGTTTGTTCGGTACTGGCTCGAGCCGCGATTGGTTGGGATTCACGCAGGCGATACATATTCGCGCCGATGCCGTCACCGCGTGGCGCATGCTGGCAACCTGCGATGGATTGGAGCGTTGGTTTCTTGGTAAAGCAGATGCGTGGACCCATGATGGTCGGCAATGGCCACGGGATACTTCACTCGAGCACGGTGCCAAGCTTCGGATGACGTGGATGTGTGTTGGCGCCTGTGATGAACGTGGAGTTTTTTCCACCGAAGAGCAGAGCGAAGACAACGACGTCCTGCGCACCGAGGCTCCACAACGCATCCGGCTTGGTTGGTACAGCGGAAAGGGATGGGTGGAGTTCCGCGTGAGTCCACACTTGGCGGATGGCCGGGTGACCATTGAACTTGAGCAGCGCATGCATCCGAGCAGTGACTTTCGCCAATTGGAGCAGGCCTACATCGGATGTCGCGAGGGCTGGGCCTTCTACCTGACCAATCTCAAGAGCGTGCTCGAGCACGGAGTTGATCTGCGCGAGCGCACTCCGGATCGCAAGGGCATTATTAACTTGTGATAGCCGCGTGTGTGATCACCGCACGGTGACGTTGGCAATGGCGCGGTCATAGTCTCGGATCGACGCAGCGATCACCGCGTGTGCGTGTGCAACGCCGTATGTTCCAAGCACCTCGGCGGCCGAAGGATGTCCGGGGCGCATCTTGTAGGTGGAGAAGTAGTGCACGAGTCGCTCCACGAGCGCCGCGGGAAGATCTTCGATAGCACGCGCGCTGCCCCACACTGCGTCATCCTTCAGGACGGCCAAGATCTTGTCATCAGCAGTGCCACCGTCAAGCATGGTGAGGCCGCCAACAACGACCGCTTCAGCAATGATTTCACTGCGGTCTACGGGGCGCTCGCTGAATACGCAGATATCGAGCGCGTCTCCGTCCGCCTCAAATTGATGTCCTGTTGCGCGAATGGCGCGAACGCGATCCGCGGCACGTGGATCATGCGCACCAAAGAGATTGGCTACGTCTGCTCCACAGAGCGTGCGTGGTACGAATCCATAGAGCGTGGGCGGAGTACTGGAAAAACGTTGCGGTCGGTCCACTCGTAGGTAGCCCGATGACTTCTCGATTTCGTACTTCACCACGTCGAACGGAGTGAGTTCAATGAACGCGTTGACTACGTGCGGCGCGTCTGGACCGACGGGCAATCCATGCCATGGGTGCGGACGGGATCGAAAGTAGGTGGGGACGCCCATGTGGGCAGAGTAGCAATGTTGGTAGCCGTACAATTCGTTTGTGGGCTGTTACGGGATGGGATTCCGCATGCGATAGAAGTCTGTACTGCAGTGAGCAAGGATCAAAAAAATGACTGAAGAGCGCCATGCACATTCCACCCAAGGTTCGCCGGTTGTTGCAACCGAAGTGTGTGAGTTGAAAGTGGATGGCATGACTTGCGCTAGCTGCGCTGCGAGTGTGACCCGCGTGTTGCGTGCGCAACCGGGAGTCCTTGATGCGCAGGTTGATTTCATGATGGGGCGCGCGCAAGTCAAGATCGACTCGTCCAAAGCG
>JBIKZY010000085.1:0-8754 GCA_044354475.1 Phycisphaerales bacterium | reverse complement strand
AAACACGGCTCGAGCGCTTTAAGCGTGATGAGCTGGTTGACCGCCCAGCTGAACTGGATGTCATGAGCCTTGAACTTCCCAAGGCACCACGCGTCGGCGACTATGTCATGCGCGGCGCGGGACTATCGAAGAGTTACGGTGACAAGGTCCTCTTCAATGAGTTGGACTTTGCAATCAAGCCGCTCGACCGGATCGGAATTGTTGGACCCAACGGCGCAGGCAAGACCACACTGGTGCGCGCACTGCTTGGTGATCTGCAGCCGGATGCCGGCGAACTAAAGGTGAGCCCGCAGATCAAGGTGGGTTACTTCCGGCAGACGCAAGAGCACATTGACCCCATGCTCACGGTGTGGGAATACCTGCAGCGAGTGATCGCTTCGAATGAAGGCGGACTCCGCGCAAGTGAGCAGCAGGCGCGCAATCTGGCTGGCGCGTTCCTGTTCTCTGGACCGGAGCAAGAAAAATGCGTTGGCAATCTCTCCGGCGGCGAGCGCGGTCGCATGGTGATTGCTGGCATCGTCAGCGCCGCCAACAACCTGATCGTGTTGGATGAGCCGACCAACCACTTGGATATTCCCAGCGCAGAACGCCTAGAAACAGCCCTTTCCATGGATCCAAAGGACGGCGGCTATGACGGGGCGCTCATCCTGATTAGCCATGATCGAGCGCTTCTCTCCGCATGTTGCGATCGCTTGCTGATTCTTGATGGCGAAGGCAACGCCCGCGACTTTGACGGTGGTTGGGACGAATGGGAAGCGAAGGAAGCTGAAGAGCGCTCGCAGCGTGAGTCGGTCGAACGCGCCGCTGCTGATCGCGAGAAAGCAAAGACCGAGCAACGCGCGCGACCAGAGTCGTCCGGGAAGAACGGATCAGGTTCCAATAGTTCCACGAACAATAAGGGTGCCGGCAACAAGGCCAACGGCACGTCGGGTTCAAAGGGATCATCAAGCGCCACTGCGGGCGATCCAAAGGTTGCAAGGATGAACCTTGAACAGATCGAAGCACGTATCACCGCCATCGAAACGCGCACCCGCGCCATCGATACCGAACTGATGAACCCAAAGGTCTACGCCGATTCCGCAAAGTCGCGCACACTCACTCAGGAACGCGAACGGCTCCAGCAAGAGCTGGAGCCGCTGGAGTTTGAGTGGAGCCGGCGCAGCGAGTAATCAGCTGCTCATGACAACCTTGTCGGTACTGTCGACTAATTCAATGGTGCCGGAATTCAGTAGGCATGCAGTGTCCAAGGCGAGTTTGAATTCTGCACCCCAAATTCCGTGCACCGCTTCGAACTGAGCAATGTCGGTGATGACGTTTAAGTCAGACCGATGCCGCAAGGTGTATTTGCCTGTTTTCACACCAATCGCAATGCCCATCAGGGTGCCATTATTGGTGTCCACGGCCAAAGTCAATGTGCCGGACTCGGTGCTGGCGGTTACATCCTTGCTGCTTAGCCCGCGCAGGAAGCTAGCCCTCTCAAACCGTGCCAGTGCGCCCGGGTGATCCAGGGATTCAAAGATCTGGTTCGGCGACGCCTTACCCAGCGCATACTCCGAAACCTTCAGCGCGAAACTACTGTTGTTTAACTGGAATACCAACGCCACCGTCAACGCCGCAGTCAAAGCGATCGAGGCTGCACGCCAGTAGTACGAACTGACGGTGAACCGCTCGACATCCTTGCGGAGGACAGCGAGTTCCATTGCCTGCTCAACCAAGTCCTTGGTGTCGACCGAACGTGCCACGCGACGACCGCCGCGCGATGCCATCCGCCCAATCAGGGCGATCGGTGCAAACTGTGATTCTTGCTGCTCAACGGCGGTCATCACCCGGGTCAGCGTCTGTAACTTCAGTTCGGCGGACGGCTCTTCGGTTGCCAAGAACGCTGGGTCAGTCACCGCCGCCGCTTGGATGACCCGCAACTCGGCCTGCAGGGCTGCTGGTGAATCACGGAAGGCGCGATCAAACTGGGCCGCATCGACATCATCGAGCAAGCCCAAGGCGTCGAGCACGGCCAGTGCTCGCAAGTCGGGCCCACGCCCTGCTTCGGGTGTCATTCGGTCACCGTAATTGTTGCCATCATTGAACTGCATCAAATCCCCTTGTTGTTACTGCTGACCCATTCGCAGGCCACGCTCGATCGGCTGCCTTACGCCGAAGAATCTTGCCCATGATTTTTGTTATCAGACATCAGGCGATCGCGGAGCCGAGCAAGCCCTCGGCTGAGGGCGCTTTTCACGGTTCCCAGCGGCGCATTCAGCTGCTCGCTCACCTCACGAAGGGTGAACCCTTGGATGTAGGTCCGCTCGATCACCACGCGTTGCAATTCCGGCAGTTCAGCCACCCGACGCTGCAGAATCTCCAGGTCATGATTTCCACCCACATCGCGCGGCGGCATCACCACTGGCCCAAGGAAATCGACCGATGAATCCAGCCCCAATTGCTCCGGGCGTGCGCTCTTACGACGCAAACGGTCGATCAAATGTCGGCGAGAAATCAGCATGACCCAGGTCACCAATTTGGCGCGATTGGGGTCAAACCGGTCCGCGGTCTGCCACAGACGAATAAAGGTCTCCTGAACCGCGTCCTCAGCCTCTGCTCGGGAGGGCATCATTTGCCGGGATGTCTTGTAAACCAGCCCCACAAAGCGGTCGTACAGCTCTGCCATGGCCGCTTCGTCGCCCTCGCCGACCTTCTGCATCAAGAGCCAGTCATCATGTTCAGCAGGTTCCAAGGGTTCTCCCTTCCGCAAGGAGCATTGACAGGGCCGATCACACAGAGTGTGCCTCGGACTTTCGGGGATTGAGACGCCATTCCACCAGAATTCGTTCAGATTTCGATTGAGTTTCGCTCAGATGGTGGCAAACTACCCGTGGCTGCTGTTGTGCGTGCCCTCCCAGCCCTCTGCGAACTACGTGATGACCAAGAAGACAGGTCTTCCATATTCGTTGTTCCATCAGCCGTCTCGCAGCGGCGCGAGCGGTGCATTCGCCTCGCAGCGTGCCTTCACCGTCATTGAACTGATCGTCTGCATGGGCATCGTGGCGGTGTTGTGCGGCATCCTGCTGCCGTCGCTGCGCGCAGCACGAGAGGCGTCGTGCAAACTCAACTGCCAATCCAACAAGCGTCAGGTTGGCACAGCGACCGTGGCATACGGCATGCAGTCAAACAGCCGGGTTCCACCGAGCATCAATGCCGAGGGCACGAACCCGCTGCGACGAGAGTTGATGGCCTCACGCTTGCAGGACGGCGGCCTACCGGGCAACGCTGGCTGGGATGGATTAGGACTCTTGGTGAAGGGTGGATACCTCGGTAACTGCCAATGCCTCTACTGCCCAAGCCATCACGGCGACCATTCCTTTGGTCGCTACGCAGACAACTACGCAAGCAAGGACTCGGCCAGTGTGCAGATCTATACGAACTATCACTACTCCGGGCACATCCTTCGGCAGGCGGGCGCAGGACTGCCAGCGACTCGTGAGACAGCCATCACCATCGACTCCGGCAGTGACGTTCTCCTCCTCACCGATGGACTGCGAACCCGTTCCGATTTCAATCACGAAACCGGTCTCAACCGAATGATGGCTGACCTCAGCATCGAGTGGTGGGCTGACACGGGCAATCAGTTGCGCAACAAGCTTCCGGGGAATGCGCTCATCGCAGGTGCATCATCAGCAGCACCGATAAACTTCGACACCATCTGGGATGAAATCAACCCACAGCCGCCAAGTGGTGAGAACCCCTGATGCAGCAACGCTGCGCAGCCGTCGACTCGCGCTGACACCAGCCCCGCCGTGATGCTCGATCGGCGATCACTGCTGACCTCTACTTCTCAACACGCGGATTCGTCAGCACTCCCTGCTGCGCGCGGTGCTCACTAAATCCCAGGTCAAATGTGCGATATCCGCGCCACTCGAGCCGCTCACCTGCCAACATCTGATCGATCCGCAACAGCGCCAACGGACGTTCAAAGGTGCACAGCCAACCGCTCGCACGCCATGGCGGGGCGGGACTACAACCGTTGGCAAGTTCGGCGATCACCCAACTGCCGGGCGTGCAATTGCAATCACCAAGGACAACATCCGGCGCAGCAGGCAACGCCACGCGCCGCAGAACATCATGCACTGCATTCGCCAATCGACCGCGCGCCACCCATGGAGCTGATGGCATGTCAACGGCAAGAATGTGAATCGGCGCCCCGGTGGGCGACTGCACCACCATCCACGCAAGCCACACCGTACCGATGCGCGCGATCGATTCGTGACACAGGACCCGGCACTCCAAGATAGGAAGGCGCGATGCAATGGCAACAACTCCAAGATCAACGCCGCGCATTCCATCCGGCAGCCACTCATCCCGAACAACCGATCGAAACATGGAGCCCGGGCTAGTGATGACCGCAACATCGCCAATCACCCCAGCGAGCACACGACCACACGCCAGCGCATTGTCGCCAGGCCACTGCGGATTCCAGTGAGTAATCACCACATCGTCAGACGTAGCAGTAGCCGCTACTGGTTGCCAACCAACATCATGTCGAAGGAATCGCGCCGCGCTCCAGACCGTGACGGCAGTCAGTGCAATGCACAAGGTGCGCGCTGGCAACGGGGTTCCAAGTGATCGCCGCGCCACCCACGCGCCGAAAGCAAATACCACGCACATGCCCCACGCCGGCACCCAGAACACGCACTGGCTCCAGACCCACTGATCACGTGCAATCTGCGCTACGACCCAAATGACGGCAATGAGTGACACGGGAAGCACCGCCATCACCGCCAGCGCAAACGCCCAACCGTGCAACGGTCGACGTGTTGGCTTCGGAGCCATCACGCTGGCACCGCTCCCGCAAGCGCCGCCAGTGCTGGCAACACGCGCGCTTCCAAGCCGCGGGCCGTACACACGATGCCGACATTCGCCGAGAGCGTTTCGCCGTGCGAGAAATCAAGTTCGCGCCCGTGCGCGTCGGTGATGCACGCGCCCGCTACCTCTGCGATCAGCGTACCGGATGCGTGATCCCAGATGCACTCCGAATGTCCGGGCGCGCGCGGCATCCGAATCACTAAATCAGCATCGCCGCGCGCCAGCAGCGCGTATTTGCACTGGCTGTCCATCTCTTGATTGGTGAACGGACCAAGTGCCGCAATGCACGGCTCGAGCCGCGAAGGCACCGCACTCTTGCTGCGATTCAGTGAACGCGCCCAACGCGGAGCCGATCCGTTCCACGCGTTGAGCGTTAATCGCGATTGCACGGCGCCCGATGCATCGCATTCGAACGCGCCCGTCCCGCGCGCGGCCGCGTAGATGACGCCAGGTCCACCAGTGTGCACTGCCATATCTCCGCGCGGGCCCATGCGCGGGCAGCCCAACACGCCCACGGTGGTGCGGCTTCCTTCAATGCGCGCCAGGCACACCGAGCACTGCATGCCCAGAAGAAATCCTTTGGTTCCATCAATCGGGTCGATCGTCCAGTACGGCTCGCCAGCGCGTGGAGCATCACCATCAATCATGCGCAGTGCGGCAGCGCGATCGCGCCAACCGAGCATGCTGCGAATGGCATCCACTACTAGTCGTTCAACATCGGGGCGCCCGCTGCTGGCCAACACATCAGCGTGCTCTTCTCCGAACAGCGGTACGCGTCCGTCCGCGGAGCGAGCGCGCAGTCCTGCCACCACCAGCGCTTGCAACACGTAGTCAGCAGCGGTGACGGGCGAACCGTCGCCCTTCTGAATGGGCGGCACCGATGCCAACGTCTCGCCAAGAAGCCGGGCTGCGGGAAGCGCGGGAACCACGGCGGCAATCGCGGCGGCCAACAGGCTGTCACTTGGAACGTGCGGCATTGGGTCTGAGGAAGAGTGCATGGATCGGTCCGGTACGGATGTCATTGGGGATAGCGATCCTAGAGTGGAATTCCTGCGTGGAAGTCCGGCGTTGAAGTCCAGCGTGGAAGTCCGCCAAGAACCGCCCCCGCGCCCCGCGTTCGTACCGGGTGCTGCCAGAACGGCAGATGCCCGCCACGGCGACACCGAATGGGACAGGAAATCGGCCCGTTGCACCCCAAATTGGCGCCCCACGGACTGGCACGCGGGTTGCTTTATCACCATAGCGCGGGCACATCGCCCCCTCCCCCACCAACGAACCATCCTCACCGAAAGGGAATCAACTCACTATGTCAACCAAATCAATCATCATCGGAATCGATCTCGGCACCACTAACAGCGTGGTCGCCGTCATGGAAGGCTCCCAGCCCAAGGTCATCATCAACTCCGTCGGCCAGCGCACCACCCCCTCGGTGGTCGGCTTCACCGAGAAGGGCGAACGGCTCGTCGGCCAGACCGCCAAGCACCAGCAGATCACCAACCCCAGCAACACCGTCTTCAGCATCAAGCGCTTCATGGGTCGCCGCCACAGTGAGGTGGGCCACGAAGAGAAGTTGGTGCCCTACACCATCAAGGGTGCACCGGACGAAATGGTGAAGGTTGGCATCCGCGGCAAGGATTACTCCCCGCCGGAAATTTCCGCCATGATCTTGGCTGACCTGAAGCGTCAGGCCGAAGAGTTCCTTGGCGAAACCGTCACCCGCGCGGTCATCACCGTGCCCGCGTACTTCAACGACGCGCAACGTCAAGCCACCAAGGACGCTGGCGAAGTGGCCGGCCTCAAGGTTGAGCGCATCATCAATGAGCCAACGGCCGCGGCACTCGCCTACGGTCTTGAGAAGAAGACCAATGCAAAGATCGCGGTCTTTGACCTCGGCGGCGGAACGTTCGACGTGTCCATCTTGGACATTTCCGACGGCGTGTTCGAAGTGCTCTCCACGAACGGCGACACCCACCTCGGTGGTGACGACTTCGATCAGAAGCTCATCGACTTCTTGGCCGAAGATTTCCGCAAGAAGGAAGGCATTGATGTCCGCAAGGATCCGATGGCTCTGCAGCGCCTCAAGGAAGCTGCCGAGAAGGCCAAGATTGAACTCTCCACTCAGGTGGAGACCACCGTCAACTTGCCGTTCATCACCGCGGACCAGAACGGTCCGAAGCACTTGCAAGTCACACTGACCCGCGCCAAGTTTGAAGAACTCTGCAAGGATCTGTTCGAACGCCTTGCTGCGCCGTGCGAGAAGGCGCTTGCTGATGCAAAGCTCAAGCCGTCCGACGTGCAAGAGATCGTCATGGTTGGTGGTTCGATTCGCATCCCTAAGGTGCAGGAACTCGCCAAGAAGATCTTCCATACTGACAATCTTGACAAGAGCATCAATCCCGACGAAGTGGTTGCTATCGGCGCAGCCATCCAGGGCGGCGTGCTCATGGGCGACGTCAAGAACGTGGTGCTCTTGGATGTCACCCCGCTCTCACTCGGCGTGGAAACGCTCGGCGGCGTGATGACCAAGCTCATCGAACGCAACACCACCATCCCGACCTCGAAGAAGGAGATCTTCTCAACTGCGCAGGACAATCAGAACGCCGTCACGATCGTGGTGCTGCAAGGCGAGCGCCAGATGGCTGCAGACAATCGCGTGCTGGGACGCTTCGACCTGCAAGGCATTGCAGCCGCACCGCGCGGCGTGCCGCAAGTGGAAGTGGAATTCTCGCTGGATGCCAACGGCATTCTGAATGTCATGGCCACCGAGAAGGCAACTGGCAAAAAGCAGGAAATCAAGATCACCGGCTCGAGCGGTATCTCCAAGGACGAAGTGGAGCGCATGCGCAAGGATGCCGAAGATCACGCCACCGCCGACAAGGCGCGTCGCGAGCTCGTCGACACCAAGAATCGCGCGGAGCAGGTGGCGTACCAGGTCAAGAAGCAGCTTGAGGAGATGGGCGCGAAGGTCCCAGCCGAAAGCCGCAACAAGATTGAAAGTGCGCTCAGCAACTTGGAGGACAAGCTGAAGGGCGACGATCAAGCCGCTATCGAAGCTGCGCTCAACAACCTGATGAACGCCTCGGGCGAACTGCAGCAAGCTGCGGGTGCCGCGGGCGCAGGAGAACCGGGCGCCGCTGGTGGAGCTGCCGGATCGTCCGAAGGCGGCCCCAAGAAGGACGACGTCATCGACGCCGAGTACGAAGTAACCGACGAGAAGAAGTAAATAGGTGCCGTTCACCACTGTCCCCAATTTCCACAAAGGGGCGCCCACGGGCGCCCCTTTGTGCGTATGCGGCCTTAGGCACCCGGAAAATAGGGACAGTGGTGAACGGCACCTATTTTATTCGGGGCTAGCAACTCCGCGGCAATTCCCCTAACTTGCCTGTCCGGTACCGCTCCGCACAGCCTGATGCGCAACTTCGCGCATCACGCCGACCCGGGCGCAACGCCGTACGCACTATGCAGATCATCAAGGGTATTGCCGTCAGCCCCGGCATCATCGTCGGACGCGCATTCTTGGTGGGAACCGCCGAACAGGTCGTTCCGCATCGCATCATCGATCCATCAGAAGTCACCGCGCAACATGCGCGGCTGCACGCTGCACTTGCTGCAGCCAGCGCTGAAATCGATGAGTTGCGCGAACGCACTCGCCGCGAACTCGGCCCTGAGCCAGCCAAGATCTTTGAATTCCATGCCGGACTCCTCCGCGACCGCGTGTTGGTCTCCGCCGTCGAGCGCCGCGTCGCCAACGATTTCGTGACTGCCGAACAGGCGGTCGCTGATCAGTTCCGCGTCTTAGTGGATCAATTCAACCGCATGGGTAATGAGGTCTTCGAGCAGAAGGCCAACGACATTCTGGATCTTGAACGCCGCGTGCTCGGCCGACTCATGGGCGAA
>JBIKZY010000251.1:0-2779 GCA_044354475.1 Phycisphaerales bacterium | reverse complement strand
CGGCAATACGGCGGGCTGCATCCGCATGGCCCAGGCGAACGGCGGCTGCCAATGCGGCGCGGGTGGCTTCGTGGGCAGCGCGCACCCAGTCGTCGGGGTCTTGCTCGCTCCACTCGGGGCGCGGGGTGGACAGCGGATACTCCACTGTTGCGTGGGCAACGGGCGTTCCCTGGGCGGTGGCGATCAGCGCCTTGAGCGAGGAAGTTCCGATGTCGAGGCCGAGAAAGAGTGGTATTGGCATCGATTGATGGTGTACGCGAGGCCGGGTGGTGCTGGATTCCCGCCTCTGGGGGCCCAATTGGCGGTCGCTAACACAATCTGAACCAAACCCTTACAGACGGAATATGCGTGATCCATAGCCTCTTCGCCACGGATAGGGTGTCGCGTACGCGGCTTTGCCCCACTTCGCACTTGCAACGCCCAGGCTCTGGGCGAAGGCTGATCAACCATGAATAGTCCCAAACTTCTGACTGCCCTCGCGCAACGCGCCCGCTATTGGATCATGGCACTGGCGTCGGTCGCCATTGTCGCGTTCCTGGTTGAACCGATCTCAGCTTTCGCGCAGCCGCTGCAGGACGCTGCGCCTGAGACAAAGCAGACTCCGCCTGAGACAAAGCAGACCCCGCCCGAAACCAAGGAGACCGCGCCCGAAACAAAGCAGGCCGCGCCCGCTCCAGTGGCCAAGCCAACGCCGGCCGCCAAGTCAGGCGACAAGAAGCCGAAGGCTACGGGGACGGCCGCGAAGCCCAAGGCCGCGCCAGCAGCAACTCCCGCCGCGCCTCCAGCTCCGCCGGCCACGCTCGATGAGACCCGCTTGACCCTGAACAAGTGGATCGAGACGCAGCAGATCATCTCCAAGGAGCGCAATGATTGGCAGCAGGGCAAAGAGATTCTGCAGGGGCGCATTGAGTTGGTTGGTAAGGAAGTGGGCGTCCTGAAGGATCGCATCACTCAGTCAGAATTGGCGGTGGTGGAGTCCAACAAGAAGCGCGACGAATTGGTGGCGGAGAACGATCAACTCAAGGCCGTCACGGCGCAATTGTCGGAGGCGGTGACCACCATGGAAGACCAGGTGCGCAAACTTGCCAAGTTGATGCCCGAGCCAGTCAACGCAAAGCTGCTGCCCTTGATGCAGCGCATGCCTGCAGACCCAACGAACACGCGCGTCTCTACCGCTGAGCGCTTCCAGAACGTCCTAGGCATCCTGAATGAATTGAACAAGGCAAACAGCGAAATTTCAGTTTCCTATGAGATCCGAACGCTCGCTGATGGTTCCTCCAGCGAGGTGCAAGTGTTCTATGTCGGCTTGGCTCAGGCGTACTACATCAGCCCGCGCGGATTGGCTGGGATTGGTCGTCCCACTGAGGATGGATGGAAGTGGGAGTCTGCTTCCGCTGCCACTTCAAGCCAGATCACGCAAGCGTTGGAAATCATTCAGGGCAAACAAACGCCATCCTTCGTCCCCCTTCCAATCACAATCAAATGATCACACTCACATCAACCATTCGTTTGGCAGCCGTAGCGCTTCTGGCAGTTGGCGCTGCGCATGCACAGGCGCCGGCGGCGCAGCCTGCAGAGGTCAATCCGGCCATTGGCAAGGCATCGCGCAGCGCAGAGGGCGAACTCAACAAGAGTATTGGCGAGCTCAACAATGTGCGCGCGCTGATCTCCGCTGAGAAGTTGCCGCTCGCTCAGGAACTCACATCGCTGGAAGAAGGCGTTGTGCAACTCCGCAAAGATGGCGACAAGGTGCAGCGCCTGGTTGATGCCGGTGCGTTGGAAATCGGCACGCTGAAGGCAGAGATCAAGTCTCGTCAAGATGAGCTCAGTTACATCGGCAGTCTGCTTGATGAGTACGCCCGGACCTTTGAAACCAAGGTTGGTGTGGGTGAGATGCAGGTCTATGCGGAGCCTGTTGAAAAGGCCAAGCAAGCAGTAGAGAACAAGACGCTCACTCCGGTGGAGCGCTTCGCTCGACAGACCACATTCACCCAACTGACCATCAAGCGTCTCTTTGATGTCGTCGGCGGGATGCGCTTTGCGGGTGTCTCCGTGGACACCATGGGCGCTGTGCTGCAAGGGCAATTCGCCATGATCGGACCGATCGCGCTGTTTCGGGCTGATTCTGGCATGGCAGGCATTGCGGTTGCGCAGGTTGGATCAGTCAATCCGCTGGTGCGCCAGTTGGAAGGTGATCTTGCAGGCTCGATCGGAACATTGGTGGCTTCGGGTGAGGGAACCCTGCCGCTTGACCCATCGCGCGGCGGTGCGCTGAAGGCGCTGGTACAGAAGACCAACATCGTGCACGTCTTTGAGAAGGGCGGTCCGATCATGTGGCCGCTGCTCATGGCCTCGGTAGCGGGGGTAGCGGTGGTGCTGGAACGATTGCTGTTCCTGCTTAACGAACAACGAAAGCGCAGCCCCAAGACGCTGGCGAAGTTCTTTGTTGAAGTCGGTAAGGGCGACCTGGCTGCAGCGATTGCGATTGCCAAGAACTCCAAGGACGCAGTGGTTGTCACCCTTGGCTATGCGCTTGAACACCGCGACCAATCGTTGGGTCATGCATTGGTGTACGCGGAGACGCGCGCACTCAAGCGCTATCGGCGCGGCATTGCCATCCTTGACACGGTGATTACCTTGGCGCCGCTTCTTGGACTGCTGGGAACGGTGACGGGCATGATGGCGTCATTCTCAGTGATTGGCGGCGACCTCAGTTCGCCGGGCGCCATCACTGGAGGTATTTCTGAGGCGCTGATTGCTACCGCGTTCGGACTGGTGA
>JBIKZY010000077.1:0-10107 GCA_044354475.1 Phycisphaerales bacterium | reverse complement strand
CCTTCGCCCAGTCGATCAGTGGGCGCTGCGGCTGCATAGCGGCAATGCCGCGGCGCAGGCTTTCCTTGCCGCTCTCCATCAGGGCGCGCGTGAGTTTGTCCGGCTCGCCAAACGAGTAGGTCCACGCAGCGTCGCCGATCCAGCCCTTGTTACGCACGCCGATATCGATGGAGAGGATGTCGCCTGTGCGCACCGGGTCGCGGGTCATGGTGTGCGTTCCATGAACCACGCACGCGTTGGGGCTGAGGCATGCCTGACTTGGGTAGGGCGGATGGCCACGCACTGCATAATCAAGGAAGCAGCTCGAGCAGCCGAGGTCCTTGAGTGTGGCGCCTACAAACGAATCGATTTCCGGAAGGGTCAGCCCCACGCGCAGAAATTTCACCAGCCGGCGGTGCACTTCTACAACGCGTTCTGCCGCGGCTTCCGCATGAAGGATGTCCTTGGGGTCGGTGACGAGCACGGGTCGCGGATGCTACGGAAACCGCGAGTGCGCCGCCCGGCGCCCAGGGGCCGACACGCTGGCTTTCAAATTACGAGTACGCCAACAGGCGGAGCGTGGCGGGAAGTTCACTGAGTTTGAAACCCTCCTGAACCATTTCCACGAAATGCCGCTCGAATCCGGGGCGGAAGAGGGTGGACGTTGGCAGCGCATAGCCCAGGTCCTCACCGGATTGAACCGTCAACACCGATTCCGCGAGGCGTCTGCGGAGGCGCCGCGGCATTTCCATCGATGCGCACCGGAGACTTCCGACGACGTCACCGGAGATCTCCTGCGCACACGCGAAGGTGATCGCGAACCGCCGCGTCCGGGCGCTGAGCAGGCTGCCTGGCCGGAACGCTCCGGCGAGGCGCTGCTCCTTGCGGAACGCGAGATAGGCCGACAGCGATCGGGTGAATCCGATCGGCTGTTCCCCGATCCGAAGGAACTCCAACGCCACGCTGCCGAACGCCGAGCGCTGCGCACTCAAGATATCTTGCGCTGGCTCGGGTGTCTCCATGTACTTGTTGAGTTTGGCGAACAGCCGCCTAGTGCGGCGGGGCCATCGGGGCAACGCCAGCACTTGGAGCGCGTCGTAGAAGGAGACCCTTTGGCTGGTGAGGGATTCGATGAGTACCAGCGCCTGGTCGCCGGTAGCGGTTGGAGCCCAGACATGCAGGAGTTGCGTTCGATCCAGTGGATCAATCTCATTGACATTGATGCCGAGGTCGATGGACTTGTCGATGCTTGCATCGATGGACCTATCGATGCTCCGGTCTCCCCAAGTATCGAGGCTTTGGGTGATGATCTCCCCGCGGATGGCCTTATGACATTCGACGGATTCGGTCACCACCGGGACCGCTACCGTGTTCATGGCTCCGATGCTGCCATCGACGCTGTCGTCGTTGCTGTCGTAGTCATCGGCAGCGTTCGCTTCATCGACGTGGGACCGCCGTGTGCCTAGGCGCAGGGACTCCTTCCGAGCCCTCGAGTGCTGTTCCGAGTCCTCATCAATCGCCACGACGAAGATCGAACGCATGCCCCGCTGGCTGAGCCGGGTGACGGCGTCGCGGGCGTTCAATGCTTCGATGGCGCCGGAGAGGTCATGGCCATCGATGGTGAACGCCTCGTACCGGAATAGTCGCACGGTTGGAAGTCTCCCGAAATGCACAGGTCGAAAGTCGGTCGGCAATGCTCTTGATGCCAAGGTACGCCCCCGCCCTCGCCGGGGATCCGCGGAAATCCGGAATTGTTCGCTAGGCCACCCGCACTGACACGTCTTCGCCCATGATCGTCACGTCCGGCCCCGCACCCGCCACTTCGTGGACGTAGGCGCGCTCGTCGCGGTGGGGCAGGAGCTGGAGCAGGGCGCGCATGCCGGGTCGGATGGCGCCGGCCTGGTGCTCGATGCCCAAGACGCACGCGGCGTTCCAGGTGACGGCGGCGATCGCCTCTTGCGCGGTGAGTCGCATGTGCCGGCTGGCAAGCGCCGCGGCGAAGCGCACGCTGGGGCTCGGGGCGCTGCCCGGGTTCCAGTTGCTTGCCACGGCGAGGGCGCCGCCCTGGTCGATGAGCGCGCGGCCGTCGGCGAAGCGTCCGTCGAGCGCGAAGCCGCACGCGGGGAGCGCGACGCCGATGGCGCGGCTGGCGGCGAGCGCCGCGATGCCGGCGGGAGTGCTTGCCTCCAGGTGGTCCACACTGCGCGCGCCGAGGGCGAGCGCCATCTCCAGCCCGCCGAGCGCGTTGAACTGGTCGGCGTGGATGCGCACGGCGAAGCCGAGGCGCTTCGCCTTCTCGAGGAGCGTGCGGCACATCGTGACGCTCCACGCGCCTTCCTCGCAGTAGGCGTCCACCGCCACGCTGCCGGCGTGCTGCCGGTCGGCGAGCGTCTCGAGCAGGGCACACATGTCATCAAGCTGGCGCGGGTTGTCCGCGTCCACCGCGTGGCCAAGGAGGAGCGTGGGCACCACCATCATGGGGAGCACCTTCGCCACCTGCCGGATGGCCTCGAACATCTTGAGTTCCGTGGCGGTGTCGAGGCCGTAGCCGGTCTTCACCTCCACCGCTCCGGTGCCGAGTTCGCGCATCTCCGCCAGGCGCTCAGCGAGCTGCGATGCCAGCGCGTCCTGCGGCGCCGCGCGCACGGCCTTCACCGTAGAGAGGATGCCACCACCCGCCTTCAGAATTTCTAAGTACGAAGCACCAGCGCGCTTCTGTTCCCACTCGCCCCAGCGCTCGCCCGCCCAACACGCGTGCGTGTGGCAATCAACCGCTGCAGGCATGAGCACTCGTCCGCGAGCATCAATGCGCGCCGAGACCGCGCGTGTCACCGCCGGCCCCGCGCCCACCGCCGCAATGCGTCCGTTCTCCACGATCACATGTCCGCGTTCGATGACCCGCAATGCGCCCATCGCACCACCGCGCAGGGCGCCACCGCCCGCAGGCGGCACGCAACTGACGATGCGCGCATTCTCAATGGCGATCGATTCATTCACCATAGGGCTCGACAGTACCATGAATCCATGGAACTCTTCGTCATTCGTCATGCCAAGGCCGCCGATCGTGACCCGGAGCAATGGCCCGATGACTCGCTTCGGCCGCTGACCCGCGAAGGAGCGCGTGAATTTGAACGCGTCGCGCGCCGTGTTGGCAAGTGGCGCCCCGGTGTTGACATGGTTCTTTCCAGCGGCTGGCTGCGGGCCTGGGACACCGCGCGCATTCTGCAGGCGCACGCGGGTTGGCCAAAGCCGGCGCGGACCAAATTGCTTGAAGGTTCCGATGCGGGCTCGGTGGCCGCCATCGCTGCATTCCTTTCGGAGCAGCCAGTCGTTGCGCGGATCGCCATCGTTGGCCACGAACCCGTGCTCGGGCATCTAGTGTCTGCTTTGGTTTCCTCAGATTCCGGACTCCGGCTTGACCTTCGAAAGGGTTCGGTGGCATGGCTGCGTGGTGCCCCGGGTGCCATGGAACTGTGCGGACTGTTAGTGCCTGCGATGTTGCGTAGTCGCTAGTTCTGCAGCTCGGTGCAGCCTCATTTGCACCGTGGCGGCGTGGTATAATCCGCCACTCACATGGAACTCCCACCCACCCGCAAGAAGACTCCGCTCGCTGAAGTTGCATGGGACGGCCCATTGGTTTCGATCAAGTTTGCCGGACCGAACATCGGTCAGCGCGAAACCCCGATCATCCAAGAGGACATTGGCCCGTACCTGAAGCTCAAGACCATCAAGTATTTGGTTCTTGACCTCAGCGCCGTCTCCTTCATGAGTTCCATGGGACTGTCCATGTTCATCGGCGCCCGCAATGCAGCGGCCGCCGTTGGTGCGCAGCCAGTTCTGTTTGGCTTGAACAAGGACCTCAAGAGTTTGATGGCCATGATGAAGATGGACAAGCTCTTCAAGGTCGTTGACTCACAGGCCGACTTGAACAAGTTGCTCAGTAAGTAAATTTGCACTCGTACTGACGGATGACGTGCATCAGCGCCCACCGGCGCGGATGTCGCTCGGGGCGGTGACGTTGCGCGTGTCGCTCAGGCAGTATTTCGAGCGCTGGTCGCTGAACTAGTACGCGAAGCCCCAGGTCGGCATGACTGCTTCCGCCGCGGCTGGCCCAACCGGCGCAGCAGTTTCCGGGCCCGCTTGGAAGTTCCGCCACGCGGGCGCTTGGTTCACTCCGTAGATCACCACGTCCGCCTTGTTCTTGTCTTCCGCGCGAAGTGCCAGCGTCTCGCCGCGCTGCACGGTGACGGTGAGCAC
This sequence comes from Phycisphaerales bacterium, assembly GCA_044354475.1. Lineage (GTDB taxonomy): Bacteria > Planctomycetota > Phycisphaerae > Phycisphaerales > SM1A02 > UBA966. The sequence continues at coordinate 5,871 of JBIKZY010000077.1, read as the reverse complement.
ATTGGCGAACGGCGCGCGTGCTTGGATCTCGCTGATCAGGCCACCATCGTTTTCAGAGTGGAATTGACCAACCAGATGAACGATCTTGCCACCGGATGGCGCTGCGTTGTAGGCGCGCACGATTGAATCCGCCATCGTGGCGTCCCAGAGTCGCTGCGACCGTAGCACTGCATCAAGTTTCTCTTCATCAACAGCGTTTGCACCATTGCCACTCATCAGCGCCTTGAATCGCTCACGGTACGAGTCGGGTGGATCGCGCTCCGGAATGGAGAAGAGCGCCTGATCTTCGGCGGGAAGCGCTTCGAGCGCCGCATAGCCCTCCGTGCGCGCGCGGCGAACGTAGTCGCGCGGGGCGTTCGCAGCGATCACTGGCGCGTGTGCAGCCTTCGCCGAATCAATCACCGGTTGATAGAACTTCTCCCACGAACCCGTGGTCGCCCAATCGCGTGACTCGGTGCGGTCGATGAATTCCGTCACGGTGATTTGGTTGTTGAGATATGCATCAACAATCGGCTGCTCGTTCCGCTCCAGCATCTCCAAGGAGACGGCGCTGCCCGGCCACATGGCGAACACTTCATCAACAATCGCCTGCTGCACTCCGTGCGCATTGGGGTCGTCATGTTGTTCACCAACCACCACAATGTCTGCCCAGCGGATGCCGCTGGAGAGCGCGTACCAATCGAGCGGCGCGCCATTGTCGCCTCGGAACATCGCCAGACTGCGCGGACCACTTTGCACGCGCGGTACCAACGTGGAGCCAGGCTCCGGCGCCCAGTACCAGATGGGATCTTCATATGGATTGCGCGTGCATGCAGCCGACGTTGCACATGCTGCCAACGCAATAAACGCGCGGGCACACGTGGCGGTGGTCAGGCTGGCACTTCGCTTCATGCGGGCAGTGTAGGTACTTCAGGCGACGCGTCCATCAACCAGATGCACGGTGCGATCGGCGCGTGCCGCAATCCACTGGTCGTGGGTCACCATCACCACGGTTAGCCCGGCACGGTGCTGTTCGGCAATCATGTCCAGAATGGTGTCGCCGGTCTTGGCGTCCAGGTTTCCCGTGGGTTCATCGGCAAGCAGCACGTCCGGATTGTGCATGAGGGCACGCGCAATGGCAACGCGCTGCCGCTCGCCGCCGGAGAGCTCTGCTGGCCGGTGCCGGAAGCGGTGCGAAAGTCCAAATCGTTCCAGCAACATGCGTGCGCGGTCGCGAATTTCGCCTTGGCGGCGCATCCACTCAAACCGCCCGATACCAATGGTGGCGGGGAGCAGCGTGTTCTCCAAGACATTCAGTTCCGGCAACAAGTGATAGAACTGAAACACGAACCCAATGTGTTCGTTGCGATAGCGATCAAGGCGCGACTGGCTGTAGCCGCCGACATGCTCGCCCCGAAAGGTGACCGTGCCGGAGTCCGCGCGATCAAGTCCACCAAGGAGGTGTAAGAGCGTGCTCTTGCCGCTGCCACTTGAACCCAAGATCGCCACCCACTCGCCCGGCTTCACATCAATCGACGCGCTCTTGAGGACCGGCACTTCCACACGACCCATGCGGTAGGTCCGAACAACATCGCACGCGGAGAGCAATACTCCTTCAGCGGCGTGGGGCGGGGTGCTATGCGGATGCATGGTCATAGGTTGCAGTCAGTCGGGGTTCAGTTACTCGTAACGAAGCGCGCGCACCGGATCAATGTCGGCGGCGCGCGCTGCTGGTACCGCCGCTCCAAGGACGCTAAACACAATGGCTCCAACGGCGGTGATCCATGCATTGCCCCAGTCCATTTCGCTTGGAATGGTGGCGAAGTAGTAGACCGCTGGATCCCAAATCAGGAAGCCGCGATGCAAGACCAATCCGGTACCGATGCCCACCAGGGCAAGGGTGGCTACTGTCCAGAGCAGCACGCTCAAGATGCGTGACCTCGTCAGCGCGCGCAGGGTGAGTGCAGCCGAGCCGGCGGCAAGCAGGAAGAACGTGACATAGAGCCACGGGGGGGCATCGTTTCCAAGTGCCATATGAATGGCATTGATATTGCGAATCACTAGCCACGCTAGTGCGATTCCGACGCCTGAACCAACCATGCCAATGGTGAGTCCATAGCGAAGGAAGATCCACAGTACGCCCATGCGGCTTGCACCGATCGCGCGCAGAATGCCAATGTCGCGCGTCTTCTCGCTGACGATCGACCAGAAGATTGCCAAGATCAATCCTGCGCAGACGAGGTAGGTGATCGAGAACAAGATGCGCATCATCTGTCGCTCTTTCTCAACCGGCGCAATCAGGTCGCGCAGGCGTTGCTCCCACGTCATGATGGAGACATACTCTGCGGCCGGTGGCCGAGTGCGCACGTTTGGATCGGCGGATTTTTGCAAATAGAACTGTTCGTAGGCTTCTGCAACTTGCACGCGCAATTCATCGGGGGTCACGCCCTCTTTGGCGCGCACCAAGATCTGCGTCGCGCGCGCGGGCGATGTACCGATCACTGGATAGTTGCCAGAGGCGTCCGGTGCTGCCGTGGTATCGACGATGGGTGCTTCGTCCAGCCGCAGCAGTTCTTGGCCTTCTTTCAGTGGAATGAACACGCGGTTCTTATCCACTTGAAACACGCCGGACATGACTTCGTTGACCACTTTGAAGACGCGGCTGTTGGACTGAGAAACTGTTCCCCGTTCACTAATCGGCACCAGCGTCACAGTGATTTCATGGTTGGGCATCCACCACATCGAGTTGCGTGGTCGATAGCTGCCATCGCGTTGCCGCTGATTGACGATGGAGACATGCATGCCCAAGAGTGCGCCCGGGCGATCAGTGGCACGTTCGCGCAGCACCTTGGCATCTTCATAGAGCCCGCTCAAGTCTTGTTGGCGACGCGGGTCGTCCTCGGCCATCGCCAGTGCTTCTTGTGGGCTCGCCGCGGGCTTCCACCAAATGGTTCGATCCAGTTCAGTGACCTGCGAGAACGTTTCTGGCTCAATGGCCCACACCTGCGCGGTGACGACGTCTTTGTTGGGTCCGCTCGGATACGGCATCCGCAGCAATCCATACGTGTCCACCAACGGTGTGGCCGCAGCCGCTCCGGGAAGTTTCAGAACGTCGGCAATGAACTCCTTGTAGTAGGGAATTCCTTGCACGGGGTAACTGATCACCACATCTCCCATCAGCGTGCGACCCGAGGCGCGCAGGTTGTCAAGGAACCCGCTCATGACGCTCACCACAATCACCACCAGTGCCACACACAAACCAACCGCGGCAACGGCGATGAGTGGAATGATCCGCGTGGAGAGATAGCGGCGAACAAGGAGTTGGGTGTAGACGGCCAAGGTGCCGAATCGTAGAGGTTTCAAGAACGCGATGGGGCTCTGAAGGCGGTACCCTTGTTCATCCCGCGGCGGCGCGGGTACCGATGGACACACTCGTCACCGTTTCCACCATTCTTGCGGTCGCCTCGGTCACCGAGTGCGTCCTGTGGATGGTGTTGGCGATCCGCGCGGTGCGCGAGTGGCGGTGCGCGCTCTTCATTGCCGACGCACTTCGGCTGCCCGCCATTCCATTGCCGTTGCTCACGGTAGTGATCCCGGCACATAACGAGGAGTTGATGGCTGCCAACTGCGCTCGGAGTGTGCTGGCTTCTGACTATCCGGCGCTGGAATTGATCTTCGTGCTCGACCGCTGCACCGATGGCACACGCGCAGCCCTTGAACCGATTGCTGCAAGTGATTCGCGCCTGCGAATTGTTGAGAATTCATCGTGCCCCGCCGACTGGGCGGGCAAGTGCAACGCCGCGCGCGTTGGCGCCGATAACGCCCGCGGCGAACTGATCCTGTTCACGGATGCCGACACCCACTTTGACCCAAAGCTCCTGCGCGCTTCCGTGCAACTGTTGCGTTCCCGCGCGTTGTCCATGCTTTCACTGTTCAGTTCCCCAACGCACAAGCACTGGTTTGAAATGGTGGTGCAGCCGGTCACCAGTCTCATGCTTCTCAAGCTCTTTCCAATGAAGCGCGCCAACGCAGCCACGGGGCGTCGCCCCTTTGCCAACGGTCAATTCATGCTGTTTGAACGCGCGGCGTACCAGGCGCTTGGTGGACATGCGGCTGTCAAGGATGACTTGCTGGAAGACCTCGCCTTTGCGCGCCGCATGAAGCGCGCCAAGATGGAGCAGGGCGTTGCCGTGTCAGACGGAATGCTGGTGGTTTCTATGTACGACTCCTGGAAGGCATTCCAAACCGGGTGGAAGCGGATTTACATCGAAAGCTGCCGGCGTAATCCAGCGCGTATGCGCAAGGAAGCACTGCAACTCTTGGTGATTGTGGTCGCTATGCCCGTGATACGAACCGCATCGGTGGTGCTTGCGGCCATCGCGCTTCTTGATGGCCATCCGATGGATGCAGGAACGCGGGCATTTGCGGTCGGTGCGCTGGCGATTGGAATCGCCGCGCCGATCATTCGCCTTGCGACGCTCGCGTGGATTCACCGTACCGCTTCGTTTCCGGTGTGGAGTGCGCTGTGTTTTCCAGGCGCAGCCATTGCCGTCGCGCGCATCTTCTTTGACGGCGCACGTGATCTGAACGCGCGCACGCCGGTGCGATGGGGTGGTCGTGAATATCTCCTTGAACCAACCAATCTTTGAACCAACTAATCTTTGAACCAACTAATCTTTGAAACGCTTGCACTGAATCAACCGAACCAAGCCAGCACCACATGAGAATTCTCCTTACCAACGACGACGGAATCACCGCACCCGGAATCGCCGCGCTCTACGACGCACTGCAAGGCCTTGGTGAAATTCGAGTGGTTGCACCAGCGGACATGCAGAGCGCTTCAAGCCACGGCATCACCTTCCATCATCCATTGATGGTCAGTGAAGTGCAGGCCAACCCACGCATGCGCGGCGTTGCCGTTGAGGGGCGACCCGCGGACTGCGTCAAACTGGCAGCGCGGTGCCTGTGGCAAGAGTGGTACGGAGTTGGCGCACGCCCTGATCTGGTGGTGAGCGGCATGAATGCCGGCGCCAATGTCGGCATCAATGTCATTTATTCCGGCACCGTTGGAGCGGCAGTTGAGGGCGCATTTCTCGGCATTCCTTCCATTGCCGTGAGTTTGCACCTCGGCGACCGCACCAAGACACAATTTGCACGCGGCGCAGAGATTGCGCGCGTCGCCATTGATCGCATCCTGCAACATCCGCTTGATGCGCACCGCGTCATGAACGTGAATGTCCCGCGCACCGAGAGCCCTGATGCACCCATGCCACCCATTCGTGTGGCAAAGATGAATGTCTCCGCTGGCATTGATGGATACGAACGCCGCGTCTCGCCGGATGGTCGCACGTACTACTGGCCCAATGGCAACGGCATGGAGTTCTTCCACACCGCCGAGCACACCGATGTGGAAGCACTGACCGCGCGCTTCGTGACCGTCACTCCGCTTTGGTATGACCTCAGCGAACACGAAACGCTTGAGTCATGGGGCGCACGCCTGAACGGTTGATGATCAGAACAACAGCTGCAGAGTGATACGAACCTTCTCGGTGCCCTTCAAGTCATCGATCTTCTTTCCGGCGGCACGCCAGAAGAACAGGGAGTTCTTGAGCACTCCATCAATCTCGCTGTCGCCGCTGGAACGATTGAAGAACACATCGACGCACTTGCCGGTGCCGTCAAAGGTCAGCGACACCACCGGTGGTCGGCAGTTGGGCAGACTGCTGACTTGTTGCAGCATGGTGAACTGCGGCTTGCGTGGCTTCAGTTGAACGCCCTGCGCAGCCACCAGTCGGCCGTTCTTCCAGAGCTTTGGATCAACGCTGGTGGTGCTGGTGGCAGGACTCTCCAAGTCCTTCAAGTCGCCTTCGCCGCCAGTACCTGGTGTGGGCG
>JBIKZY010000076.1:0-10157 GCA_044354475.1 Phycisphaerales bacterium | reverse complement strand
GTTCGGGCTGCGCCCTTGCGTGCACGTGGCATGGGGTGTCCTCAGTGTCGTGTCCGGCGGAGGCCGATTCGATCGGCGCTTTGGTCCCGACGGACGATGCGGATGTAAGCATCAACGCGCAATGCGCTGATGCAACGAACAAACAGTTACTTGGCAGCTGGAGCAGATACTTCGGCCACTGCGGCTTCACGGATCTTCTCGTCTGCAACCGAACGCTCTTCGGAGCGGAGACCGCGGCCGAGAAGCTTCTTCAGGAAGCGCAGGTCGCCGCTGCGCGCATAGCGCGACTTGCGGTAAGACCGCAGCTCGGTGCCGGTCTTGTTGCTCTTCAAATGGCGGCTATTTGGGGCCTTGAATCGCACCTTGCCCGTTTTGGTGAGCTTGATGCGCTTGAGCAGACCGCGATGGGACTTTTGCTTCGGCATGGTGATCGTTCCTCAGTGAGTGCCGGCTGAAGGCGCGGCGGGGGATCGGCAAAGATAGCGGAATCCTCGCTTGCCCACAATGGCTTACAGCATGGAATTCTCGTTATTTGGTCACTGAGACACAAAGTTGTCAGCGGCGACGCTCGGCCATGACCGAAGTTCCATTACTTCGCGGCCCCGGCCGTTGCGCGGAAGCCAGATGTTGTCCATGGAATTGGCTGGCGAAGTAGTGAGAATTGGCGAGGTCTTCCACTCGATCGCACCATCGCTAAACAACAGATTTTGCCCTGATCCGCGGTGGTTACTGGAATTCACCACGCGGGATTCGGCATTGAATCCCATGCGACGCGCTTCGATCATTGGGTTGGAATCGGCAACCACCACCGTCCGTCCGGGGGTGTCAAGCACAAAGCGCTGTCCACGAGCCGGGACGCGGTACGCAAAGCACGGTTTGCCCGCAGCGCAGGCAGGGCACTGCAATGAATGAATATCGTTGTAGCCAAGTGCAACCAGGTGCGTCAGGTGTGCCCCATGGTTGGAGCCTGACCAATCACGCGAACCTTGTCGGATGACCACGATTCCACCTGGAACTTGGAACACCATTTGCGTCGGCGCGGTGGGGGTGTTCTGTAGATAGATCGGAGTGTTGCCGTCGATCGGCAGCCCCGATGGTGACAACTTGCTCGGCTGTGCGGGCGGCTGGGCAGAGAAGAGCGAGCCGACGTTTCCAAACGACGCAACAGCCGGCAGCAATCCTTCATGGTCGCGTGCGTACGTATCGAGGCCGCTATGCAGCGAACGCATATTGTTTGCGCAGACGGTCGAAAGACTCTGCTCGCGAATACGCGCAGCGATCGGCAACAGCACGCCAACCCCCACCAAGATGAGTGCCGCCACGCTAATAAAGTCCGACAATCGGAAGTTACGCATACGCCCGGACTGCATGCGCATCGAGGCCTCGGTGGCCGCTTCCCACCGGTCAATGCGCGCGAGTGTGGCATCCACCAAGGAGCTGTCGGAAACATCAGTTGGATACGCATCAAGCACCTGCATCTGCCGCACCAGGGCCATCGCTCGAGGCTGATCCTCGGCGGCGAGCAGTTGCACCTTTGATGCGTCAAAGCCGTGCTCGGCTAGAAAGTCGAGAACGCGCATGTCTGCTTCGCAGAGTTGCGGCCCGGAGTTTCCTCCAGGCGATTGTTCGGGAGGGATACTCATCCTTTAAATTCCTTGTTCGCGCTTGATGTGCGTAATGAACGCGCATCAGCAGTCTTCCATGACTCTGCGAAAGTGGCAACGGCAGCGTGCAATCGGCTTTTGACGGTGCCCAGCGGAACGCCAAGTACCTCGGCGATCTGTTGGTAGCTCATCTTTTGGAAGTAATTCAATTGGAGTACCTCGCGGTACAGGGCAGGCATTGAATCAACCACATCTTTGACGCGCTCGCGCGTCTCGGCGGACTCGAGCAAGTTGTCAGGCACTTCGGCCTTCGACTCCATGATGTCCACCATCCGTGTTCCATCTGGATCGCCGCCGAGTGGGGCATCGAGGCTGACAGCGCGACGGCGCTTCTGCCGTCGATGCCAGTCGCGCGCCTTGTTGGCAGCGATCGTAAACAGCCATGGTTTGAAGTTACGCGTGCTGTCGAAGGTGTTGGCTGCCAGGTGAACCTGTAGGAAGGTCTCCTGGAACACGTCGTCGGCGGCCGCGCTTGAACCGAGGAACCGCGCAAGGAATCCGTGCAACTCCGCCCGATAGCGCTCCAGCAGGGCGGCGAACGCTTGGCGGTCGCCGTCGATGTAGGCAGTCAGGAGGGCTTCGTCTGTGATTTCAGCGGTCGCCATCTGGGAAGGGGCGCTTCCGGCGGACGCGCGGCGCGGCATAGTACGGGAGGAACGGCACTTTGCCTCGGTTCTCTCCGTAAATTGGCGTGCCCGGCGGGATACGGTCTTGGCAAGGTCGCCGAAGCAGTCAAGCAGGGTTTCAAAGGGTAGGGCGTTGACGGCGCTTCCGTGCGCGGCCAGCAGTTCCTTAAGGTTAATCGCTTGTACGGCGATGGTCGTCATGAAGGTGCTACGATCCCTCCCCCGACCCGGATCGCCCGAGTCGGAGTGTTTGTGAAGATTTCCTTTGCCCCCCCCCCAGGAACCCCGGAACCACCATGGCCGTCCCGATTTCCCAGATGTGGACCGTTGCTTCGTACGTTCTCGGACAACGAATCCGCGGAATCAAGCGTTACCCCTTAGTGCTCATGCTTGAGCCGTTGTTTCGTTGCAACCTGTCATGCGCTGGCTGCGGCAAGATTCAATACCCGCCGCACATCTTGAAGAAGAACCTCAGCGTTGCAGAATGCATGCGCGCGGTCGACGAGTGTGGCGCGCCGATGGTGAGTATTCCTGGCGGCGAGCCGCTCTTGCATCCAGAGATCAAGGAACTTGTTGAAGCCCTGGTAGCGCGCAAGAAGTACATCTACCTGTGCACCAACGCGCTCCTCTTAAAGGAGAAGTTGGAAGCCGGGTATTTCAAGCCAAGCAAGTACTTGAGTTTCAGTGTTCACATGGACGGCCAAGAAGAGCACCATGACTTTGCGGTATGTCGCGAGGGAACATTCCAGAAGGCGCTCGAAGGAATTCGTCTGGCAGTGAAGATGGGTTTCCGCGTTACCACCAACACCACGCTCTTTCAAGCCGCCGATCCTGCTTCGGTGCGCGGATTCTTTGACGAGATGATGGAACTTGGTGTTGAAGGCATGATGGTCAGCCCTGGCTATGCCTACGACAAGGCTCCGGATCAAGAGAGTTTCCTTGGTCGTCGCAAGACCAATGAGCTCTTTGAGATGATTCTCTCCAACCGCAAGAAGAGCTGGAAGTTCAATATGAGCCCGCTCTTTCTTGAGTTCCTCATGGGCAAGCGCGACTTTGAGTGCACGCCGTGGGGCAGTCCGGCTTTCAACATCTTTGGATGGCAGAAGCCTTGCTACCTGCTGCAAGAGGGGTACTACGACACCTTCAAGGAACTCATGGAAGACACCGCTTGGGAACGCTACGGCGTGAAGAGCGGCAATCCCAAGTGCCAGAATTGCATGGTGCACTGTGGCTATGAGCCAACCGCTGTTGACTACACGTTCTCCGGTGTCACTGGCATTTGGGCAAACGTGAAGGCGCTGGTTGCGCCGCTCTATCCCAATGAGGCTGCAGCGAAGCGCCTAGTTGAGGAATCCAAGAAGCCCCATCGACCCATTGAGCGTTTAGTGCAGTTGGGACTTGCGAAAGATGTCGGCGAGAAGAGCGCAGCGTGAGTGGCGCGCTGCGTCGCGGTGGTCGCGTGGTCATGACCGCGCCCGCGACAGTAGCGATGATGGTGGCGGTGCTGCAAGCTGGATGTCAGTCCACCGAACCTGTTCGGTCTGATGATGCGCCAGCAACGCTTCATGTCACGGTGCTGGGCATCACTCCCGGCCGAGGCGCTGTGCGCTGTGCGCTTTACGGCGATCGTGCCACCTTCTTGACGCGTGGTGGAATCACCGAGGGTTTCAGCGTTCCGGCAACTGCCGAACGCGCAGAGTTTCAATTGCATGCGCGCTCGGGACAGGCGGTGGTGGTGTCGGTCTTTCAGGACCTTGACTCCAATGAAGAACTGAACCGAGGCGCGTTCGGAATTCCCAGTGAACCGTGGGGATTCAGTGGCAAACCTGCGCCGTTGTTGCCGCCGTCATGGAGTGCCTGTGCCATGGTGCCTGTGGCGGGTGACAATCGCCTGGAGATTCACTTGATCGGAAAGGCACGCTGACCATGGCAGACTTGGGCATCCCACAATCAGCAGATATGCCAGAGTCGGTGCGCGCATTGACCGGGCCGACCGCCAGCGCGTTTGCATGGATCGGTGACCGCAGTAGTGATGTTGTTGAGCACGTCTGTCGCGTCCGGTTCACGTCTGCGGGCTTTGATAGCGCCAAGTTTGCGGAGGGACCGATGATTCTCTCGGCCAACCATCGGAGCTTGCTCGATACAGCGGCGATTCGCCATGCGCTGCCGGCGACGATTCGTGCACGAACGGCCACCGTGGGTGCGCGCGACTACTTTTCGCCTGCTGCCACCGATCGCGGAGTCAAGCGGTGGTTGCGCACGGCGTTGTGTGCGTACGTGGTGCGAACGTACCGCGTGTGCCTGATTGGTCGTGGCGATGACATGGGCGATGGTGTGGAACGAATCTCCGGACTGCTGCAGGCAGGTTGGAATGTGATCCTGTTTCCGGAAGGAACGCGGGCGCGGGGCGCAGCGCTTGGACGCTTTCGTATGGGCGTGGCGCACATTGCACGTGTCACTCATGCGCGGGTGCTGCCGATTTGGATTGAAGGGAGTGATGGGTTGCTACCGGTGGGCGGAAAGTTCATCAATCCCGGCCCAGTGCATGTCAACGCGGGTACGCCGATGCGGATCGGCGCTGATGAGTCGAATGGTGATTTCTTGGTACGGATGCGCCGGGAAATTGAAGCATTGCGGGGTAGTTAGTTACCCGCGCTGCGCCGTCGGCGGACCGCGATAAAACTCCACGTTGCGCCAACGACTGGTGCTGCAAACAACGTTGCACCCGGCGCCATGATTCCGGCAGTCAATCCGATGGCAAAGAGCAAGATCGGCGCGTTGGTTCGCCAAGCTGTCCACATGATGATGGCAGCCATGGATGCGGTTACGGGCATCGGCGTGCCAAACCAGGTGAGCACAGCGACTGTGAAACCGGTGATGGCAAAGGTGAATGCTGCCAACATGTTCATCATGCATCGCGCCATACTGGTTCGATGGCCGAGCGGCCACAGCAGGTCCATGCGTGTGGATCCATTGCGTGCCCAACGTCGTCCGGTAGTGAACGCGCGCACGATGATGCTGAACACCAGCACCAGCGCTCCTTCGGTCCAATCACGTCCAAATTGATAATGACTTGGTGCAACGGCGGCATCGCGATAGATGACCGGGATCTCTACTTGCTGAATACTTGCGCCCGCCCATACGAGCCGGATGATCGCTTCTTCTTCCCATGCGTAGCGACCGCTGATGCAACGCAACGTGCGCGCCATGGCGAGCGGATAGATTCGCATGCCGCACGCAGCATCGCCAACGATGGCCCCGCATGCAGTGCGTACAGCCAGTCCACTCAGAAAGCGACCGAGCAGGCGCGCGGTCGGATAGGTGCGGGGCAGGGCGCGACGATCACCCAGGACCAACGTTTGTTCGGGGCACTCTGCGGGGAGTGCATTGAGAAACGCTGCAATTCGCGCGCTGTCGTGTTGGCCATCGGCGTCAATGGTCAGTGCGTGTGATGCGCCGTGATCGGTAGCGGCTGTAAATCCGGCGAGCAGCGCGGCTGCCTTTCCCTGATTGTGAGGAAGTCGGATCACTTGTCCGCTGGCGCCGTTGGCAATCAGCCAATGTTCGGCGATGTCCGCGCCGCCGTCGGTACTGCCGTCATCAACTACCAAGGCATACAGGCCGTGTGCGTGCAGGCCGGAGAGCACCTCTGGAACCGTGAGTGCGTGGTTGTAGAGGGGAACGATTCCCACAACGGATGACATGCGCTTCGTAGGCTAGTCTGCAGCGCAATGGCAGAACGGATTGATGTTGCAGCACTGCTTACCAACGCTCGAACCGGGGCGCGGGATTCGCACTTTGCGCATATGAATCCAGCATTCGCCAAGTTGGTGGAATTGATCGGCTTCGATCGGAGCTATGTTCGCGGCGAGGGTCAGTACCTCTGGGACGCTCAGGGCCATCGTGTGCTTGATTGCTTAGCGGGATACGGGGCGCTGGCGCTCGGTCGGGCGCATCCAGTGGTGACTGACGCACTGGGGCAATGTTTGACGCTGGCGCCGCCGGCGTGGGTGCGTTGGGAGTTGAATCCGCTGGCTGCCGAAGCTGCTCGGCGCCTGAAATTGCTGTGCGGCGGTGTAGCTGACCGCGTGTTTTTTACTAATTCCGGAACTGAAGCAATCGAAGCGGCCATGAAGTTCGCGCGCCAGCACACGGGTCGGCCCGGATTGTTGGCGTGGTCAGACTCCTTCCATGGTCTCACCTACGGTGCGCTGTCCATCAATGGCAACGAAGATCTGCAGCGCGGATTTGGTCCGCTGCTTCCTGGCGCTGCGATTGTTGAGTTTGGAAATCTTGCAGCACTCGAACGCGCTCTGAGCGGTCGCGATGTCGCTGCGCTTGTAGTGGAGCCGGTGCAGGGCAAGACGCTTCGGTCGCTGGCGCCAGGAGTATTGCGAGAAGCGCACGCGCTGTGCAAACGCTACGGCACGCTACTTATCGCTGATGAAATTCAAACCGGTTGCGGACGTACTGGCGCGTTCTTGGCGGTGCACAACGATGGTGTTGAGCCAGACATGGTGGTACTCGCGAAAGCACTATCGGGTGGATTCGTTCCGGTTGGCGCGGTATTGGTGCGGAGCGATGTGTGGGAATCCACCTACTCATCCATGGACCGATCAGTCGTTCACAGCTCCACGTTCCATGAAGGGCCGCTTGCCATGGTGGCGTTGCTGGCAACGCTGGAGGTCATTGAGCAGGATCATTTGGCGGCTCGGGCGGCAGAGCTTGGAGAATCGCTCATTCGCCAACTTCGTGCGGAGTGCGCGGATATTGCCTGCGTGCGGGAGATTCGCGGGAAGGGATTGATGGTTGGAGTGGACCTGGATACAAGCAGAATTCCAAGCTTTGCCAAGATTCCAATGTTGGGGCGCATCACTGAACCGATGATCGGTCAAGCAGCCATCATGCAGTTGCTCGACGTGCATTCAATCTTGGCGCAGACGACGGGCGCGCGTCGCCCACTACTGAAGTTCGTTCCACCGCTAATTGTGAATGAAGGAGATGTGCAAGCGATTGTGGCTGCTACGGCGGCGTCATGTCGAGCGCTTGCATCGGGTCGCTTCTACGGCGCCATGGGTTCTGTAGCAAGCAACATGCTACGCACCGGGTTGGGTCTCAGCCGCGTCTGAATGCGTAGCGATTACTTCGCTGCTGGCGTGGCAATCTCAATGACCAGGCTATCGCGGTCCTTCAGTGCCTTCTCCAATTGCTTCTCAAGCGTTGCAACGCGTTCGTTCTTCTCAGTCTTAGCCTGCTCGAGCGTGATCGAGCCGCTCTTGTATGCCGGGTTTGACTCCGGGTTGATGCGCCGCGCAATGGTCAGTTGATTGTTGTTGATAGTCACCAGGGTTCGGTACAGCGTGATCTTTGCCTGGGAATTTGCACTCTGCAACTTCTCTCGGGTGGTGACTGCTTGCACTTCATAGGCTGCAATCTTGTCAGTGATTCGACCGTAGTCGGAGGTTGCGCAGCCACCTACGATGATGATGGCGAGCAATGCAGACGCGATGAAACCAGAGTTCTTCATGACAGCATGATATGCGCGGGCTCTTTTGTGCATTGGCAGGGCGCTGAATGTGGCGCGTTCCGGTATGGTGCAACCGCTGTGGAATTCCCAAATCTTCCCCACCGATCAACGGAGCAAGAGAGCATGGACGATGCTTCTCCGAGCCGGTTGGTGCTCAGTGATGAATATCGATTTTTACAGCATTTGAATCGGGCGACTGCGGCTGCGGATGCCATCGTCGACGCGGTGGCGGACCGCATTCCTACTGCTGGATCGCGGCCAATCTCGCTTGTCGACTTTGGATGCGGCGGGGCGGACATTCCGCAGCGATTTCTGACTTTAGCTCGGGCGCGCGGTTGGGATTGCACATTTCTCTGCACGGACCGAAATGAGGACGCCATCGAGATGGGGCGGTCGCGAGTGCTGGAGCATTCTCAGTCTGGATCGCGCACGGATTCAGGCGCGGTGGGTGGCGCGGGCATGGAATTTCGCGTGGTGGACCTACTGGCCGCGGAGCGTGTTCTTGGTGCGCGGAGTTTCGATGTTGCACATGCATCATTAGTGATGCATCACCTTGACGATGAATCTGCGGTGGCCGGTCTCCGCGCGATGGCTGCGGTGGCCCGCGAACTGGTGGTGTGGAACGACTTGGTCCGTGACTCACTCGGTATCTGGGGAGCGCAGCTTTCTACTATCACCGCCAGCAAAGAGTTGCGGCACGATGCAGTGGTAAGCGTTCGCCGCAGTTTCACCATGCGCGAGGCGCGCGCCGTGGCCGAAGCCGCGGGGCTCATCGATATCCGGGTACGTCGGGTGCGGGGCGCTCGCTTCGTTCTCACCGGGGTGCCAGGGCCGTTACAGCCGCCGTCGGCGGGGCGGCCGTTGGCGCGTGCAGAAGGAATCGGGTTTTCATACGGCAAGCGATCGGTGCTCAATGACGTCAACTTTGTTGCTCGCTCTGGGGAACTTGTTCATATCACCGGAGCCAACGGTTCCGGAAAGAGCACGCTGCTGGCCTGCATGGTGGGCGCGCTCAAGCCCTCGGCAGGGCGGGCGTGGATTGATCAGACCGCGCTTCTTCCTGGGTACCACCCGCAGGAAGGGGGCCTGTTTTCAGCGCTGAGCGTCGTTGCCAACCTCGAAACTGCGGCGCGCCTGGCACGCGTGCCGGCAATCGATCGATCGAGCGCGGTGGCTCGTTGCCTAGTGGACTTTGGTCTTGCAGAGCACGCCCAGTATCGGGTTGATCGTCTGTCCGGCGGCTTGAAGCGGCGAACCGCGCTCGCTTGCGCAGTGATTCATTCGCCCATGGTTGTAGTGTTGGATGAACCAGACGCGGGACTTGATGCGCTCGGTCGCGATGCGTTGGTGCGCACGGTTGAGGCAGTATTACGTCGCCGTGGCACGGTGATATTGGCATCGCATGCCTCGTCGTGGCTCCAGGGATTGGCAACGACTACACCGCTCGTTGAGGTGTGTCTATGACGCTCGCCGCCTATCACCCCGCGCGGATGCTGATTGACCAGATGTACTTTGGAACCATTCAGGCCCTACCGATGCTAGCGCCGCTCATGGGTCGGGCGGTCGCGATCGGCGGGATGGCTGCGGTCCCGTTCTGGCGCCGGACGCTGCGCGAAAATGCCCGATTGGCACTTGGTCCGCAAGCTGCTGAAGCAGAGGTGCGTGCGGTGGCAACGGAAATGCTCCTGAATATGCAGCGTTCCATTGCGGAAATCTTGCTGTCAGAGGGAGTGACCGTTGATGCACTTGCGGCGCGAGTGACGCGATTTTCCGGGCAAGAGCAATACCACGCCGCTCATGATCGCGGACGTGGATTGGTGGTAGCCAGCGCGCATATGGGTGCCTTTGAACCATCCATTGCGCTGCTACGGAAGTTTGAGCCACGTATTCATGTGCTGTTCCATCCGGATCCGCTGCCGCGCTTTGAGCGGGCGCGCAGTGCGTTGCGACAGTCGCTTGGCATCATTGAACATGCAGTGAGCGATGGAGTTTCTGCGTGGGCGGCCCTGCAGGACGCGTTGCGCGCCAATGAGGTGGTGGTATTGCACGCGGACCGCGTGATGCCCATGCAGCAGGGATCGCGAATTCCATTCTTAGGAGCCCACGACACCGTGCTCCCCACCGGTGCCGCCCGATTGGCACTGACGTGTGGGGCGCCGATCGTTCCGACCTTCTGCTATCGACATGGGCACGATTTGGAAGTGGAAATGATGGCGCCCATCTATTGTGAAGTTGAATCGCTCCGATCGTCGGAGGTTGCATCGCACCCGGCGCAGTTGGCATTAGTGGCTGCGCTGGAGATTGCCATTCGCAAGCATCCATCGCAGTGGATGGCATTTA
>JBIKZY010000075.1:0-10184 GCA_044354475.1 Phycisphaerales bacterium | reverse complement strand
GCTCGTCAAGGCCAAGCCGGCTTCGCGCAAAATCAAGGTGCGCCCGATGAAGGCCCTCAAGTCGATGGTTGGCTAAACACCACCGTCGATTCGTAACTGAATCGAACCAAACAAGAAGAGCTCCGCTTCGCGCGGGGCTCTTCTTGTTTTTGGATGTGTGCGGCGTGTGCTAGCCGTCCCAGCAATGCCCATGTTTCCTGACGCCGGCGGCACTCTCTTGCCAACAGACGCGTGAATCATCATTCCGGAACGGATTGCATGCTGTAGATCATGCGCGGGGTCATCACGCCACCGACGAGGACGTCCTCTTGGCGATCGAACCGCGCACCGATCCGCGTCAGTGCTTTCTGCGAGCGCACGTTTCCGGGACTGACGTGGAAACACGCAGTGCGCGCCCAGCGGAGCGCGTGCTCAATCATGAGTTGCTTGATCTGGTGGTTGGTGCCCTTGCCCCAGTGAGACCGTTCGAGAAAGGTGTAGCCAATCACTACTGAGCGATCGGTTGGATTCCATTCGTAGTAACGGGTGGCACCAATGATGCGACCGGCGGGGTCGAGAGCGACGAGCCCGCCACCGCTCTCTAGCGCGCCTGCGAAATAGCGCTCAAATACGGCGCGTTCGTGGCGATCGCGCTCGGAATGCTGCTCCCAGATGAGTGGGTCGCTGGCAGCGGCGTGCAGCGCGTCAAGGTCATCCGGACGGATCGGCCGGAGGTGAACCCACTCGCTGTGAAGGGTTGGCTGCCAATTTGGAACCTCAATGGCGCGCTTTACGGAGCGACCGTTGGCCTCCAGGAGCGCCCATGCTTCGTCACGGGAACGAGAGGGGTCAAACTGCCGCACCGTGCGGATGGCTCGATCAATCAATTTGTCGTTGGTGGCGGAGACGTCCACCATGAGATTGCCGCGCACTTTTCCAAGGCGCGTGAAGAGTGCCGTGGTGATGCAGTTCAAGGCAAGCTTGGTGGCTGTTCCAGCTTTGAGGCGAGTGCTTCCCGTGAGTACCTCGGGACCCGTGTTGAGGACGATGAAGTGATCGCAGTCAGTAGGTTGCTCCATCGGTACGCAGGCGATGAACGCCGTGGCCGCGCCGCGCGCCTTCGCAAGACGGATGGCACCAAGTGGATACGGAGTAGTGCCGCCCGCGGCGATACCAATCACTGTGTCGAGCGGACCAACGGCGAGCCGCTCGAGCTCCGCGTGCGCGCCGTCCCATTCGTCTTCGCGTCCCTCGCTGGAGCGACGAAGCGCAGAGTCGCCACCAGCAATGAT
Organism: Phycisphaerales bacterium; assembly: GCA_044354475.1. Taxonomy (GTDB): domain Bacteria; phylum Planctomycetota; class Phycisphaerae; order Phycisphaerales; family SM1A02; genus UBA966. The sequence goes on along the minus strand of JBIKZY010000075.1, from coordinate 8,913 downwards.
GCCGACTACTTGCGCCGGGTCTGACATGAATGTCGGAGGACACTCGCTTGCGTCGAGCACTCCAAGACGACCGCTTGTGCCCGCACCGAAGTACATCAGCCGGCCACCTGCGCGGAACTTGGGAACCATGGCTTCCACCAGCGCACCGATTGCTGGAGCCGCCGCCGCAACTGCTTCAATGACCGCGCGGTGATCCTCAACCATTAACGCCGCAATGCCGGCCGCGTCGAGCGTGTCCAAATGCGCGGACGCCGGGTTACGGTGCTCGGTGCGGACATGGCTACGGTCAGGAGGAAGAGGCATGGCGGAGGCAGGTGCCGGGGTGGCGGCGCGGGCGGATGAAGAGGCGCCTGCAGGAGTGGTGGCGCAGGCAGGTGCGGGGGCGCGTGCAGGGGCGGGATTCACCCCGGTTTCATCGGCTTCTCAGCGTTACCCGCATCAGGCGCGGTGGTGGCGGCAGCGGGTTCGGCACCCGCTGCTGGCGCGCCGAGCGGCGCCTGGCTCCACATGCCAAAGTTGCGCAAGATGAAACTCCACTTGGCGCTCTCGTAGGTTGGACTGCCGATACCGTGGTCAGCGTTTGGGAACAACATCATTTCAAATGGAATGTCCGAAGCTTGCCACACCTGCGCGATCGCGAAGGTGTTGGATGGGTGCACATTGTCGTCCACCATTCCGTGCAGCAGTAGCACCCTGCCCTTGAGTCCCGGTGCAAGCTTCACTGCACTTCCGGCGTCATAGCCTTGGACATTTTCCTGGGGAGTGCGCATGGCGCGTTCCGTATAGATGGTGTCGTATTGGCGCCAGTCGGTGGGCGGTGCGCCGGCCACTGCTACTTGGAAAAGTTGCGGGTAGCGAAGCACGGCCATCAATGCCATGTATCCGCCGTAACTATGCCCCATGATCGCTACGCGTTTGCCATCAACGTACGGGCGCTTGCAGAGTTCCTTGACCAGTTGCGCTTGATCATCAACATCAGCGCCGCCAAGCTTCATGTAGGTGGCATCTTCAAATGCCTTGCCTCGTCCAGGAGTGCCGCGGTTGTCCACCTTGGCAATCAATACGCCAAATTCCGTCTGCGCTTCGTAACTTCCAAAGCGCGGCGAGACGGTGGCAATCAGCGGACCACCGTAAGCATCAACCACCAATGGATAGCTGCGCGATGGATCAAAGTCCTTTGGCTTGTAGAGGATTCCATAGAGCTCAGTCTTGCCGTCTGCGGCGGTCACGCGCAGGAATTCTGGCTTCGGCATGCCCTTTTTTCCGTATGGATCAGCCGGCTGCTTGGTGAGCTGCGCCACTTCTTTACCGTCCATGGTGTACAGCGATGCCGAGGGAGGCACGTCCACAAACTGCTTGGTGGCTACAAAGTGCGCGTTGTCAGGCGCCACCAACAATGATGAATAGTGCAGATCTTCAGTAGTGAGCCGCTCGCGCCGCGATCCATCAAGTTTCACGCGGTGCAGTTGCGAATTGATACCGGTCTGACTCGAACGCGCGGAGTAGTAGATCCATCCAGCGGCTTCATCGATACTCACGATCGCTTCGCTGACCCACGAATCATCAGTGAGGCGGTGGAGTTTCCCTTTATTGAGATCCCAGAGTTCCCAATTGGCGAATCCGTTTGATTCCGATTCCCACAAGAAGCGCGATCCGTCCGCAAGGAATTGCAATGCGGGCGAATTCTTCTGCCACGTCGACTGTTTCTCGGTGATCAGTGTGCGCGAGATGCCAGTCACCGGATCAGTGGCCATCAGCTGCAACGTGTCTTGGTGACGGTTGCATCGAAACCACAAGAGTGCGTCGCCCTTGGGAGTCCATTCGACTCCGTACACATATTGTTCTCGATCGCTTCCAACATCAATCGGCGTGCGCTTGCCGGTGGCAAGGTTGTAGATCTCTAACTTGGCGATCGGGTTTTGATCACCAGGCTTCGGATAGCCAGAAGAAAGTGCGCGGGTTCGTGTGGTCGTCAGGCCTCCCAGCAGCAAGTAGTCCTTGACCGGCGATTCATCAAAGTCGTAATAGGCAATCAGCTTGGAATCAGGCGACCACCACATGGCCGAGTTCTGATCAAGTTCTTCGCCGTACACCCAATCCGCGCTGCCGAACCAATGCTTGTCGGTGCCGTTGGCGGTGGCGTGAATCGCCGCGCGATCGGCGGGCGCGCCCTCCGGCTCCAGAAGCACATTGAAATCTTGAAACACTGCGTTCCACGCCCCGTCCGGACTTGGAACCCGCGTCGCCTGCTTCGCTCGACCGCCCTTCGGCGCGCGGTACATCTGCGGCCGCGCCGCAGCGGCCGGCGGCTCCGTGCCTTCTGGCACCGTCAACTTTGCATCGCCGGACAACGCCACGGATTTCCACTTGCCCGCGTACTGGAACCAGACGCGTCCGGCGGGAATGTCCCAGCGCACGTCACTCACGCGACCCGCAGCGCCGCCAGGGCTCTCGATCGCACTCACCCGTTGCGCACCGGGCAGACTGTCAAAGGGAACCCACTGTGCATGCGCACGGACCGCACTGAACGCCGCGATAGTGCCAAGCAGCATCCGAAGCGCGGTCGAATTGAGCGCGCGATAGAAAGGTGTGATCTTCATAGTGATGTCCCGTGTCAGCTGCGATGGTCGAACGCCATCATGGCGCGGAATGCGCGGTAGCGATCATCAATCTGTCCAAGGGTGAGCCGCGAGAGGCGATCGAGGCCAAATGCTTCGATGGTGAAACTTGCCAACACGGTTCCCCACGCCATGGCGTGGCGCAGCGTTTCAAAGTCATGCTTGCCGGTGCGTGCAATGTGTGCCATGAATCCACCCGCAAAGGTGTCGCCGGCACCGGTTGGATCGATCACCTGGGAAAGATCTGCAGGAAACGCAGGGATACTGGCGACGCCGTCGCGATGCACCAAGATGGCGCCGTGCTCACCCTTCTTGACCACCACGAAATGGCGCGGTCCGTTCTTGAGGACTTCACGTCCAGCGCTCACTACGTTGCGGCAGTCGGTGAGTTGCATCGCCTCTTCATCGTTCATGATCACGCCGTCCACTTCGGCCAAGAGATTCATGAGTTCCGGGCGCGCAATATTGATCCACAGATCCATGGTGTCGCAGACGGCGAGCGGCTTGTTTGGGAAGCGACGCAGCAAATCAAGTTGCACAAGCGGGTGCGTGTTGGCAAGGAACAACACCTTGCTGTCGAGGTAGGAAGCCGGCACGGCTGGCGGCGCTTCTTCCAAGACGCCAAGGCGCGTGAAGAGCGTCTCGCGCCGATTCATGTTGTCGAAGTATCGGCCGCCCCACGCAAATGTTTGGCTGCCCGGGCGACGCTCAAGACCTTGCAAGCACACGTTGGGAAATGCGCGGAATTGCTTCTCGTGCGCTTCGGGCCAATCACCGCCGACGGCGCCGACCACGCGCACTGGCGTCAGCTGGCTGGCAGCTGCTGCGAAGTACGCGCAACTTCCGCCGAGGACACCGATGGCCTCGCCTGTGGGTGCGTGCAGTGTGTCAATTCCGATGGTTCCGGTGACGAGGAGGGACATGCCGACAAGTGTACGCAGGTCACTCGTCGCCTTCAGCGGGCTTGGTCCACCCCAGACCCATGGGAATTCCAATCAGGGTGCCGGCGGCAATATCCACGGGCATGGCCATCGACCAACCAGGAAGCCCACGTTGCACCACCACCAGATCCAGTGGCGCCTTCAGGGTGTAGGCCGTGAAGAGTTGCGCAATTCCGATCGCAAAGACGGGTGTAGCCATCAGGAGAATCGGCTGTGAATCACCAACCAAGCGCCGACCGAGGAACGCGGTGGCAACGCCGCCGAGGACGGCCGCGCCGATCGCCTGACCCTTGAGTTCCGTGCGCGAGATGAGATACATGGCGACGACCGCCAAGAGTCCAGCCGCCAATGCGCGGCCCGCGTCAGAATTGAAGACTTCATGGATGAACGCCCCGCCCTTGGTGCGCGCGGGGAGATCTAAGAGTGGACCAGAAACGCGGAAGACGATTGCCGACATCAACAGTACGGCGCCTGACCAAGCGATGGTTTCGAAGGCGATCGGTAGAAGTGAGTCGCCGTCGAACGCTGCATCAAGAATCGTGCCCGATTGACCGGAAATCACCGCGAGGCCACAGCCGAGGACGAACAATCCAACGGCAGCATTGATGAGCCGACCAACGACGCACGCGATGGCGCAGCACACTGCCGATCCAAGGCCGAGGGCGAGCGCGGCGGTCGCGGGATGGACCGCGTCGGTGCAGGTGGGGCCAGCCACGCCACGGGGGCTGGCCAGAAACGGCAGAACCGGCAGCATGACAAGAATGCACGCTGCAATGCCAAGAAATAGGACCGAGTAGCGCGCGAACGGGTTCTGCATGGCGACAGTCGTACCCGCCCCGCGCGGCGGATGCAAGCCCTGCGTATCTTTGCACCTGATGCCAAGTGTCTCCCCCGACCGTCCCAACGCCAAGGATGCCGTGATCCTTGATGGTTCGCCCCTCACTATTAAGCAGGTTGCGGCGGTGGCGCGGAACCGCCAACCGGTGCGCATCAGCCCGGAGGCGCGCAACTCCATGGCCGGCGCGCGCGCTGCGCTGGAGCGGCGCATGGCTGAAGGGGAAGCTCTGTACGGAATCAATACAGGGTTCGGTTCGCTCTCGCGCGTTCGCGTGGCTGACAAGGATCTGAATGACTTGCAAGCGAACTTGGTGCGGAGCCATGCTGCCGGCGTCGGCGACGCTGCCGACGAAGAAGTTGTGCGCGGCATGATGCTGATCTTGTCCGCCAGTCTCTGTCGAGCACGCAGTGCGGTTCGTCCGGAATTGGTGGAGTTGATCGTCAGCATGTTGAACGCGGGCGTTCACCCGGTGGTGCCGAGCCGTGGTTCCGTTGGTGCATCCGGCGACCTTGCCCCGCTCTCACATTTGGCGCTGGTGTTCCTTGGTGAAGGCGAAGCCATGCTTGGCGGCCAACGCATGTCGGGGCGCGACGCGCTCGGCGCTGTGAATCTAAAACCCGTACCACTTGCTGCCAAGGAAGGATTGGCGCTCATCAACGGAACGCACTACATGTGTGCGATCGGTGCGCTGGCGATGCATGACATGGAAGCACTCTTGCAAGCAGCCATGCGGACCACCGCGCTTGCCATTGATGCGTGCCGCGCCACCGACGCGTTCCTTGATCCGCGAATTCATGCTGCACGCAATCAGCCCGGGCAGCAAGCGGTGGCGGCTGCGGTGCTTGACCAACTGCAGGGCAGCACCATTTTGCCTGCGCACGCGCAGGATGATCCGCGCGTGCAGGATCCGTATTCGTTCCGCTGCAGCCCGCAAGTATTAGGCGCCGCGCTTGATTCCATGCTGTGGTCGCGCGGAGTGATTGAGCGTGAACTTGGCGGAGTCACTGACAATCCATTGGTGTTTGCAAGCACCACCGAGACTGGCCGAGCAGACATTCTCTCAGGCGGGAACTTTCATGGAATGCCGCTCGCGCTGGCCCTTGATGCTGCAAAGTTGGCACTGGTGACCGTTGCTGGAATTTCCGAACGCCGTACCTTCTGGATCTTGGCGGCGAACGATCCCCAGAATCCGGTGCGCCCATACTTGAGTAGCAATCCGGGCGTCAATAGTGGTTACATGATTGCGCAGTACACGGCAGCAGCGTGTTGCAATGAATTGCAAGTACTTGCCCATCCGGCCAGCGCGCACAATGTGGTGACCAGCGCGGGGATCGAAGACTACAACTCGATGGGGGCTACTAGCGCCAATCACCTGCGCGCGGCGGTTCGACTTGCCACTGATGTGATTGCTATTGAATTGTTGGTCATGTGCGAAGGATTGGAGTACCAGCGGCCGTTGCGATCGGGCGCGGGCGTTGAAGCGCTGCATGCGGAAGTGCGTCGCCATGTGCCGCGGCTGGAAGGCGATCGATCACCGGCGCCTGACATCCTGCAAGTGGCGCAACTGGTGAAGGCGCGCGCGTTCGTGGAGGCTTGAAATAGGCGCGCCGCGTGCTGCCGGGCGCGGGCGGCGATTGTTTGCCGAGCCGGAACTTGAATTGCACCCCGCAATGGCTGTCAATATGTTGGCTTTCGTGCCTACAATCGCACCGCCATGACCACCATTGCACATCGAGTCGTTCGCGCCCCGCGCGGAAACCAGCGCACCTGCAAGACCTGGGCCGCTGAAGCTGCCATGCGCATGCTGATGAATAATTTGGATCCAGAAGTTGCGGAACGCCCCCAGGACTTGGTGGTGTACGGAGGCCGCGGACAGGCTGCGCGTAATTGGGAGTGCTTCGATGCGATTATCGAGAGTCTGAAGAAATTGGAGGCGGACGAGACGTTGCTGGTGCAAAGCGGCAAGCCGGTTGGGGTTGTTCGCACGCACGCCGATGCGCCGCGGGTGATGATCGCCAATTCCAACTTGGTGCCGCATTGGGCGACGCAGGAACACTTCGATGATTTGTGCGCGCGCGGCCTGATGATGTACGGGCAAATGACTGCCGGAAGTTGGATCTACATCGGGACGCAGGGAATTCTGCAAGGCACCTATGAGACGTTTGCAGAGTGCGCACGGCAACACTTTGGCGGAACGCTGAAGGGGACGCTCAATGTGACTGCTGGATGCGGCGGCATGGGCGGCGCGCAACCATTGGCGATCACCATGAATGATGGCACCGCGCTGGTGGCCGACGTGTGCGTAGAGCGCCTAGAAAAGCGCAAATATGACCGGTATCTGGACGAGTTGTACGAAGATCTAGATGTGGCGATCGACCGCGCGATGGAACTTCGTAAACGCGGTGAAGGAGTTTCAGTCGGCGTAGTTGCCAATGCGATCGACCTGCTGCAGCGGCTTGCAGAACGCGGAATTGTGCCGGAAACGCTGACTGATCAGACCAGTGCCCACGATCCGCTGGAGGGCTATTACCCCGCTGGAATGACCCGCGAGTCAGCGGATACTTTGCGAGCCGCAGACCCAGTCAAGTACCAAGCGCTGACCATGGCGGGTATGGAAACACATGTGCGACTTATGGTGCAGTTCATGCGCGCAGGCTCCAAGGTGTTTGACTACGGAAACAACATTCGTCAGCGTGCCTTTGACCATGGATTTAAGGATGCGTTCGCATTCCCGGGATTTGTGCCGGCGTACATTCGCCCGCAATTCTGCACGGGGCGCGGACCGTTTCGTTGGGTGGTGCTCTCCGGCGATCCGGAAGACATTCGCGTCACCGACGAAGCAGTACTAGAACTATTTCCAAACGATGCGGGTCTGCACCGCTGGATTCGCATGGCGCAGAAGCGCGTGGCCTTCCAAGGCTTGCCAGCACGGATCTGCTGGCTTGGACTCGGCGAACGCCATCTTGCCGGCTTGAAGTTCAACGAGTTGGTAGCAAGCGGCAAGGTGAAGGCACCGATTGTGATTGGTCGCGACCATCTTGATTGCGGCAGCGTGGCAAGCCCAAACCGCGAGACCGAGGCAATGAAGGACGGCACGGACGCGGTGAGCGATTGGGCGATCTTGAACTTTGCTGTGAATATTGCCAGCGGTGCAAGTTGGACAAGCTTTCATCACGGTGGCGGCGTTGGAATCGGCTTCAGCCAGCACGCCGGTCAAGTGATCGTTGCGGACGGCACGCCCGATGCAGCACGCCGGCTCGAGCGGGTACTCACCAATGATCCAATGATGGGCGTGTTCCGCCACGCTGACGCGGGCTACGAATTGGCGCAGGATTGCGCGGCACGACTCGGCGTGAAGATTCCGATGGCGTGAAATTTCGCACGCGAGATCTAGAAAATGATTCAGGCGGTGGCGCGGCGTAGGCGGTCCACAACGGCGCGCCATAAACCATCGGCGGACGGTGGCATCTCAATCAGGATGCGCGCGCAACCAAGCGTGTCCGCCGAACGAAGCGCGTCGTACAAAGTGCTCCCGTACAGGTGCGCGTCTCGCGGCATAGTGATGCCCGTGTGCGGGCTGGGTACATGCGACGGATCGAAGCACAACACCGCGCACGGACGCGGCTCAAGTGCCAGCGCAGCACGCATGCCGTTGATGGGAATCAACGCGGCGGACGTTCGTGGCGCATAGTGTCGAGGCGCAGTACCAGGACTCGCACCCTGCTCGAGCAATTCCGGCGCGTCGACCTCACCCAGAATCTGTCGCAGCGACTCCAGGGTCACGGTGCCCGGTCGCAGAAGCGTTGGTCGCGCCGTGGTCAAGTCAAGAACGGTGCTTTCAAGGCCGAATTCACTGCGCCCGCCGTTCAGAATCATCAGGTCGAGTTCCGTGGCAAAGTCCTCAGCGACATGGCTCGCAAGCGTCGGACTGACATGGCCTGATCGATTGGCACTCGGCGCGCTGATTGATTCACCGCCCAGCTCCTGAAGTAACCGTCGTGCCACCGGATGACTCGGCGAACGCACGGCAATCGTGGCGCGCCCGCCGGCCGCTTCGACCGGAACATTTGCGCGACGCGGCAACACCAGCGTCAATGGCCCAGGCCACAATCGCGAAGTCAGTTCATCGCAACGGGGATCCCAGCCTTCCACAATTTCTCGCGCGCCATGCGCGTCTAGCACATGGGCAATCAGCGGGTTGTTGGATGGCCGCCACTTCATGCGGTAGACCTCGGCAATTCCGCGCGGGTCATGCGTCAGCGCGCCCAGCCCATAGACCGTCTCTGTTGGAAATGCCACTGCGCGCCCAGCGCGCATCGCCTCGGCAGCGCGCTGGATAGAGAGATCGGTTGGTTCAAGAATGATGGGCATAAATGACAAACACTCGAATCAATCAGTTGGAAGGCACCACATCGACCAGCGACAACTCGATTCGATTTCGTTCGAGCGCTGTCCCCATGACCGCGTAAAGATTGGCGATCGCGATGTTGTAATCGGCAAGTGCAATTGCTTCAGA
>JBIKZY010000249.1:0-2830 GCA_044354475.1 Phycisphaerales bacterium | reverse complement strand
GGTGCGTTCGAAGCAGATGCCAAGTTAGGGCGTTTCCACGAACGAATAGGGCACGATCCAGACCGCACCGGTGGCCGCCTGGCGCGACGGCGAGTCTTCGCCGGGTGCACCGATGAGGAGTGCGACCCAACCCGATCGGCCGTCATCACGGTCAGACCACCACGCCAGACCGCGCCCGGCCTCGAAGGCCCGCTTGCTGCCGCGGTAGATGGTCTGGTCTGCCTCACCCGTGGGATCTTCAGACGTCCAAGGGTTCTGCAGCGTCACGCTCCCCGCTGCCACGTCTTCGGTGCCGTCGCGCGGCGAAGCGATGGCGATGGGCAGCGAGCAACAGTAGTCCCGGTAGACGGCAATGACTGCGCCCATCTGCTGTCCACGACCAAGAGGGCCCTCGAGCCCGCGCCATGCGTGGTGCGTGTTCTCCTCGCGCCAGTTGCCGTCGACATCGTGCACATACTCGACGTACTCAACCATGCCCCCGTCGTTCGAGGCGTTCGCTATCCCGCTGCCGCCGGCAATCACACTGATCCGCTCGAATTGCCTGCCATCAATAGCGCCGCTTTCGGCCGCGATCGACTCGCCGAACCACTCGTCCGGGCGGCCGCGCGAGGCGATGAGCGTGGGCGTTTTTAGTCGATCACCAACAGCGAACGCATCGGCACGCGCCAGCACGATCCGCCCCGTGCCGCCTGGTCCGGGGCGCTCACCGAGCGGGGCACCGATGGCGACGTACGTGCCGTCGTCCCCACGCACCGTCGCCAGCGAGGCGCCGAAGCCGAACACGCCATCGGGCGCGGCGACTCGACGCACCACTGCGGCGCGCGATTCCGGTCCGAACAGGCTGCGCGCGCCATGCACCACCATCAATTCCCCGGCGCGTGCGCCGCCCGCGCCGGCGGCACCCGGGCACCCGACGAGCAGATCTTCCAGGCCGTCACTGTCCACGTCGCAATGCGCCATTCCGGAGGGGAGCTTTCCGAGCGAAACGCCGTCGATCCGGATCGCTTGGCGGTCCGTCACGCATTGCGCGAGCGACTGCGTGCGCAGCACTTCGCTGCCACGGACGATGGTCACCGTGCCCGATTCCCTTTCTTGGCCGTCACCGAGGATGGCAAGTTCGTCAATGTTGTCGCCGTCCATGTCGCCCGCAGAACAGATGACGGCACCCGCATGGCCGCGCTTATCCGCACCGGAAATGCGATGCGTGGGAGCAAGCACGCGCGCGGACCCCGGCGTGAGCGAGGCAAGGATGTCAGCACCCCGCACGATGGAGATTTCCCCCGCGAGTTCCACGAAGCGTCCGTCTGGCTGGCGGCCTGGTGCATCGGGCGCACTGATCGCAACCTCCCGGAACCCGTCGCCGTCAAGGTCATCGATTTGCGCGATGGCGGCACCGAACCGTGAGTTCGGGTAGTCGCCCGGGATCATCACGCCGTTCTCCGTGTTCAACAGGACGATCGTGGGACCGGTCGGGGCGTCTGCCGGAGCGATCTCCGGCGTTGCGGTTTGAGACCGCAGCATCACAACCACCAGCGCCACCACGAGGAGCGCGACGATCACTGAACTGCCGAAGACGATGGTGAGCGGCACGCCGCTGCTCGGCGCCACCGAGCGTCCCTCCGCTGCCCGGCGCAATGCGTGAGCCAGCGCTGCGGCGGAGGGCGGACGATCCTCGATGCACGGCTGCACCGCCCAGTCGAGCACGGCCGCGATGGCCGATGGGAGTGACGGGTCGATGCGTGCGGCGCGCCGCGGCGGCTCGGTGCCCGCGCGTGCCACCTGCGCGGCCACCGATCCTGCGGACGCGTGCGGCAATTCGCCGGCCAACAGGAGGAATGCCGTAGCGCCAAGACTCCAGATGTCGGTAGCCGGTCCGATGACGGAGCGATCGCCGCGCGCCTGCTCGGGAGACATGAAGACGGGCGAGCCCGCGGGCAGACCATCGATGGTGCGGTCGAGAGGGGAGTCGATGAATATGCCGAGTCCGAGGTCGATGAGGATGGGGCGGCCGGAATCGTCAACGATGATGTTGGCGGGCTTGATGTCGCGGTGGACGAGGCCGTCAGCATGGAGCAAGGCGAGTGCGTCAGCGACCTTCGCGATCATCTCGAGCGTCGCAGCACGGTCGTGGCGTGCGGCCCACGCGTCGAGCGTTTCGCCATCGATGTATTCGGTGGCGATCCACGGGTGACCATCGGCGATGCCGTGGCCAACAAGGCGGGCGATGCAGGAGAGGCGACGCTCGCGGAGCGCGGAAAGCTCGGTCCAGTAGCGCTCTGGAAACCGAGTGCCCGCGTACTGCACGACCTTGAGCGCGACGGTGAACCCGTCGGACTCCCGAGCCGCCAGCCACGTGGTGCCCTGTCCGCCGGAACCAAGCCCACCGAGGACGCGAAATCCGGGTACGGACGGCGATCCGGCGGGCACTGCCACGTCGCCGAGCGCCAGCCACACGAGGCCCGCGCAAGCCGGATCAGAAATTCCACTTTGGTCTTTCATGTGATGACTGCAATCGTCAAGCAAGTACTCTCATTGCATTCAATTGAGTACGGAATTTCAAACCACTGACTGGCACATGATCGCCGATGCGTGCGCGCCAAGCATCGCGACGCGCAAGGATGGCCTCGGCCGGGTTTTCGCCAGCTATCGCGCACCGATGGAAGCGTGGTTGCGGTCGTGCGGGGTCGGCGCCGAGCGCGCAGCGGAGATCACGCAAGCTTTCTTCACCGACGTGGTCCTGCGGCGGGACATCCTCGCCAGCGCCACCGAGGGCCGTGGGCGCCTCCGGAATCTGATCAAGACCGCACTCAAGAGATACCGGATCGACCTT
>JBIKZY010000248.1:0-2831 GCA_044354475.1 Phycisphaerales bacterium | reverse complement strand
AGAGCCAAACGCGCGATGGGGCCTGCAAGTCATCGGGGTCCATGCCACGCACGACGAGTAGATCACCTTCCACCACGACACTCAAGCCAAAGCACTTCATATCTGTCACTGATGCGCCCAGGATTTCAGCTTCCGGCATCCACTGACCGGACATACGACGGTACACATGAACGCGCGCACTTCCGGAGATCGGCATCGTCTCTGATTGCCGCGGTGGAATGGTGGCTGGTCGACCGATGGCCAGAACGTCGCCATCAACATCAAGTGATGCGCCAAACCACATGGCCTCCGTGGGCACGCCGGTCGCAGAACTCGGCGCCCGCACAAATCCATCAAGATTCCAAATGCCCTGCCGATTCGAATAGATGAACGTCTTTGGATCACGCTCGCGATCGGCGCTTGCGGCACCGAGGTTGAAGCGCATGTCGGTGGCACTGACCGCAAGGGTTGCGCCGTCGCTTGCAAACCATGATCCGAAGGTAGCGAGGTCTGCACCTGCGGGCAATGCAACGGTGGCCACTTCTTTCACTTGCCCATCACGCGGCGTCAGCACGCGCAGCGACGTACCAAGCCCATTGCGATTCACTGCGGTGAAGAGGAACGGGCCGCCGCGCTCAAGACGTTGAAATCCGTAGTCCCCGGGCATGGCATCCGACAATTGTGAAAGGGTCAGGTTTGCTTTCCATGCTCCGTCCGGCGCACGATCCCACGTACAAATCTGTCCGAACGATCCAATCGACATGGCACGCTCTGGTCCCGTTGCAAACACCCGAGTACCGATGACCGCCACGCGATATCCCCAGGTCGGGGAGACGGTGGGGACCGGCGCGCTGAGTACGGCGGTCTCGGTGAGGGGCGCCAGTGCAACCAGCGCGGATCCAGGACTGGAATTGGCGGCAGGCGCGAAAACCAACCGCGGCGCGGCGCTGGTGGTCGGGGCAAGTAGCGGAGGTACCGGTTGCCCGGAAACACCCTGCATTCCATGGGCTGACAGGACAACCACGGACGATGCGCACGTTGCAATCGCGACAATATTCATTGGATGGGCCATCGAATTAAGGGGTTAAGAGTGACGAGCGCGCGGGCGACCCGGCACCTGTAGTGCACGGAACGCGTGTGCGCATGCTTCAACAAGTGCTTGCTCGCTGGGAAGATTGTGTTTGCCTCCATCGTCACGTGGAGAAACAATCGTGCAGCCGATAGCGTGCAATGACTGCAGGTTGGCCACCAGAATTGAGTTGTGCATGGATCCGTGCATGGTGGGTGCAAAGAGCACCGCCGCGCTGCCGCGCTCCATACGACCAATCGCACTTGCCAACGTTGCAGTGACTGGCGTGTCGGCAATTCCGTGAGCGCATTTGCCAATCACGCTATACGTTGCGGGCGCGGTCAAATACACGTCAAAGGGCGCAGCATCCGAAAGATGTTCGGCATTGGCGGTGAGTTCCACAATGACTGGCCGCGTGCATGACCACTCCAGGGCTTCGCGCGCAACGTAGCGAAGCGCCTCAGTAGTTGCGAATGCGGTGACCTCCGCGCCTTGACGGCGTAATGCCCGGGCCAGCAGCGGAGCCTTCATTGCCGCAATTCCACCCGTCACCAAGAGCGCCACTCGTGCGCCTTCCAGGTCACTTCCCTCGCGGCGAACTTCGTGATCTCCAAGATCGCTCGGGGTAGGGGCAGGAAAGTGAAATCCTTCTTCTGTCATGACTCACTCATTCTAGCCGAATGCCCCGATATCCTTCGTACTCCCGTGAGCGACACTACCCCTGATGAACTCCCAAATGACGCGCCGTGGCTGCGCCGCAACCGCGAACTCCTGGAGCCGGCGGTGGCAGCAACCGCCCTGCTGGCTGGCTGGCTGCTGCAGCGAAACGAAGCGCCGCTGGCTGCGTGGGGCACGCTGTTTGCCATCAGTTACGTTGTGGCCGGCTGGTCTGCGTTCGCTGAGGGACTACGGGAACTGCGACGCGGGCACCTTGATGTGGACTTTCTCATGGCGGTGGCCGCCTTGGGTGCCGCCGCGATCGGTGAGTACGCCGAGGGCGCGATGCTCTTGGTGCTCTTCTCACTTGGACACGGGCTGGAGCACTACGCCATGGGCCAGGCGCGCAAGGCCATCCGGTCGCTTGGACGACTCACGCCCAAGACCGCATGGGTACGCAGAGGAAATGAATTCGCTGAGGTAGCTGTCGCCAGCATTGCGCTGGGAGATCTGGTGCGGGTTCGACCCGCAGAGCGTGTAGCGATGGACGGAACGGTCGCTGCCGGTGCGAGCAGTATTGACCAAAGCCCGATTACTGGCGAGAGTATTCCAGTTGAAAAGGGAACCGGCGACGATGTCTTCGCCGGCACGCTGAATGGCGATGGCTTGCTGGAAGTCAAAGTCACGCGTATTGCTGCCGATTCCACCGTTACTCGCATGATCCGCATGGTGGAAGAAGCGCAAGGTCAGAAGTCCACCACGCAGCGGTATGCAGAGCGATTTACCCGTGTCTATGTTCCGGCCGTGATTGGTTCAACGGTGGTGATGGCCATTCTGCCGCCCGTCGTCGGATGGCTTCCATGGAGCGATGCGTTCCTGCGAGCGATGACGCTCTTAGTTGGAGCCTCTCCCTGCGCACTGGCCATCAGCACACCAGCTGCAGTGCTCGCCGGCGTTGCTCGTGCAGCCCGACACGGCATCTTGATCAAGGGTGGCGCACATCTTGAATCACTGGGCGCCATCAATTGCTTTGCCATGGACAAGACCGGCACGTTGACGGTTGGACGGCCAGCGCTTCGCCGGGTGATTACTTTTGCGGGAGCAGACGAAGCACGCGTCCTGCGTA
>JBIKZY010000247.1:0-2838 GCA_044354475.1 Phycisphaerales bacterium | reverse complement strand
CCACTGTGCCGGATGGCACCGCCTATTGGGCGGTCGTCACCGGATCAGCAGTCAATGTCCGTTCTGGACCAAGCGCGCAAAGCGCCTACGCCTTCGGGAAACTGAAGCAAGGAGACCTCGTCCGAGTTCTCAAGGAGGAATACGGATGGGCACGCGTACAGACTGAAGGCAATGCCTTCGGTGATGTATTCGCGTTTGTCCCCGCTGATCGGCGCGTTACGCTCTCGGCAGACGGAACCACCGCCACGGTGAGTGCACGCACGGAGGTGCGCGCGCCCAACGTAGAAGCGGGCAGTTCGCCGGACAAGAGCTGGAAGCAGATCGGTAGCGCGGAAGCTGGCACCACGCTCAGCGTCTTGGGCACCGCTACTGGCGAGAAGGAATCGGTCTACAAGGTCAAGGTTCCAGCAACTTCAGAAGCATGGATCAACATGCAGTTCATTCGCAAGGCGAATGCTGCTGAATCCGCCACTGCAATGACTGCTACCACTCCTGCTGCCGTTGCGGTGACAACACCCGTTGCCACTGCCGCGACCACCGAAACCACTGCTACGACCGTGACTTCGGGCGTCGCCGTTCCGGTGAATGCGCCCGATGCTGGCGCGCCAGCACCGACGCCAATTACTGCGGATTTCGGCAGTTCGCCAATCATTCCGCCGCTTCTTGGTCAGCAGCCAGTGAATGCGTCGGTTGAGACTCCGGCGCCAGAAACCGTGACCGTGGAAACCGTCACCACAACCACGCGCACCACCAAGCCGAAGTTTGTGTCGCGTCGCACTACGCTTGATGATCTTGAGACCCAGTTCAAGGCCGTGCGTAGTCAGCCTGAGGCAAGTGCTGAGTTTGAAGCACTGCTGCCGAAGTACGACGAACTTGCAACCGCAAACGATGCAGCACGCGGAGTGCAAGGCGTGGCAGGAGCGCGTGCGAAGCAGCTCTCACTCCTCATTGAAACCCAACGGGGCTCGCAAGAGATTCGTCGTATCGATGCCAAGCGCAACACCAACAAGCAGGACATCGCCGAACTGGTCATGAACATTCAGCGACGCTCTGACTTCACTGCGATTGGCGTACTGAACGCCAGCGCTGTGTATGACGGCGAGCGCCTGCCGGAGATGTACCGCGTCTGCGATCCGATCACTGGCGCAACGATTGCGTATGTCGAGCCAAATGCTGACATCGCTATGGCGCCGATGATCGGGACACTTGTTGGCGTGAAGGGTGGCAAGCAGTACGACCCGGCCCTGCGCATTACCGTGATCACCCCGCTCTCGATCGATCTCCTCACTCAGCGGGACACGCCGCAAGTGACGAAGTCTGAATCGACACGCCCGATTGCAGACGCTGGCAAGTTTGTTCCTGCCAATGTTGCCGTCACAGCGCCAGCCTCCAGCCCGGTCACTGCCCCTGAGGCAACCCCGTGCCCCGAAGGCTTTGCTCCGGCGCCGGGCGCCACGCCCTGAATCGCAGCGTATTTCTCACCTTTCTAAGCAGCATGCCGACGGCCCGCCCCGAAGTTTCAAAGGAGCGGGCCGTCGGTGCATTTACTTCGTATACTCTTCGCTCCCCCCGGGGCGCTAGCTCAATTGGAAGAGCGCCGCCTTTGCAAGGCGGAGGTTACCGGTTCGAGACCGGTGCGCTCCATTTACCCGGCCGGCCGCGCGCGAAATGCCGCCGCCATTGACACTGCCGCCGCCTCCACACGGAGGATGGCGGGGCCAAGGTCCACGCGGACCGCGCCCGCAGTGCACGCCGCTGCTAACTCTGCCGCACTGAATCCGCCCTCGGGTCCGATGGCGATCGCCACGCGCTCCGCGGTGCATGTTGCAGTCGACACGCCGCCCTGATCTGCAATGAGCACCGATCGCCCGCTTGATGCTGCGAGACGTACAAAGTTTGCGACGGTCATGGCCGGAGCGATCGATGGCAGCCACGCGCCCCGACTCTGCTTGCACGCTTCCAGCAAGATTCGCTCCGCGCGCGTGCGATTGATCGCCGCCGCATCGATCACGCCGTGATCCGTATTCAGTGGCACGATCCCAGTGACACCAAGCTGACCAAGCATGTCAAGCATGGTGGAGAATCGATCGCCCTTTGGTGGAGCAACGCCAACCAGGAGATCAGTGCCCGTGCGCGAGATGCGCTCGACTCGATCGACACGCGCTAGCACGCCGCCGTCACTATTGCGATCGCCCGTGAGCACCGCGTGCGCGATACCACCCATCCCATCAAAGATCGTGACGACATCGCCAGCACTCAGGCGGCGAACACCAACAGCGTGCTTGGCTTCGTCGCGATCAAGTGCAAGAATCATGCCTGCAGAAGGCAGTTGCGGCGCATGGAACCAGGGGGAGCTCATGGTGAAACCTCGTGCGTGAGATAGACATCAAACCGGGCGGTCTTTCCTTCAAAGCGAACGTCTGGAGCGGGTGCGTCTGCAATATCCGGTGCGTCGTCGGCACGCTTCACGCACACGCGCATGCGTGCGGCGCGACGAGCAGCCGCAAGAAGATGCGCAGCATCAAGATCATCACCGACAGCGGCGCGGAGTAAGCGAACGTCTTTACGGGACAGCGCGCTGGCCTTTACTTTCGGTGGGAACATTGGGTCAACCAGGATGGCGTCAAATGATCGATCGCCGAGGAGCGCGGCGGCATCGCCCTCAATGAAGTGGAGGCGCGCAAGTGTTGCTTGATCAACACGCGGATCGTCTGCCGCGCGCGCAAGACCATCGCGCACCAAACGCGCCACCAGCGGCGAGCGCTCAAAGGCGGTGACCTGAAATCCTGCCAGCGCCAAGAGCCACGCATCGCCAAGGAGTCCGGCGGTGGCATCGGC
>JBIKZY010000007.1:0-39993 GCA_044354475.1 Phycisphaerales bacterium | reverse complement strand
AAGCCCGCTTGGCGTAGTGCGGCGGTGACCTGCAGGCTGCGAGCGCCGTGATGGCAATGGACCACTACCGGAGTGGCTTCGTGAGAACGCAGTCCCTCCAGTCGCGCGCTGAGTTCATGCATTGGAACATGCATCGCGCCGGGGATGGCAGCGATATCGCGTTCCGAAGCGGTACGGCAGTCAAGGAGCACAATGAGTTCGCCTGCATCGCGACGACGCACGTATTCACGTGGCGTGATTTCCCAGTCCGGATTGAACGGGTAGCCAGCAGGAAGTCCGCGTTCGTCAAGCTTTGACACTGATTAGTCCTTGGTCGCAGGCGTGGGCGTGAGTGTTGACTTAGGCGTGGATGTCAGCGTTGACGCCGGCGCGCCAGTCCGTGCGGGCGCGGGCGCGGGCATCCATTCGACACCATCGATCGGCTCGCGTTGTACCGTGACCCACGGCGGCATGAAGATGATCTGCCCTGGCGTGGTTGCCAGCCAGAAGATGCTGATGGCGGGTTGCGCTGCTAAGTCCTGCACGGCGGTATGGCTTTCACCACCCGTAGCCAACACCGTATCCGTAGTTGGATATGCGCCGGTCGCTCGAGGATCCTTGGAGAACCCTTCAAACAGCGTGTAGTACTTTGGCTGCACTTCCACTTGACCGCGAGGCTGATGAATCGTTGTTTCGCCCCACGCCGAACGATCAAGCGTGGTGGTACTCGGCGCCGGCGGGGCAGATGCAACAAACGCGGTGCCGTCCAGCGAAGTTGGTCCGCCATCACGCGGAATCGGCACAAACTCCGGGGTTGCCAGATCCGGAATCGGATCGTCGCCCGCATGAGTGAGCGTCGCGCTTGGATTCTGGCAACCAGTAGCCGCAAGCGTGACCGTGAAGAGGATGATGGCTTTACCAGCGGGGTTCATCGGGGGACTCATTCGTCAATGACATATCCGGCGTGCTCAAGTGCGTCTTGGATCGTATCCGGGTCGAATCCGCGCCGGGCGAGTTTGCCCGCGACGCGCTTGGCAGATTCTCCCGCCTTCTTCGCGCGGCGCACCTCAAGACGCACTTCGGCATCGGTGGCGGCCCCGCTGCGCGCAACGTCTGCCGCATCTTTTTCGCCTACCCCGTCGGCCTGCAGGAGTTCGGACAACGCCTCCTCCGAAAGCGATCCGCGTCGACGATGGTGTTCCACGCGCGCGGTTGCAAACGCGTGGTCGTCCAACCAACCGTCAGCCAGCATGGCGCGGATTGCATTGCGAGCAGCGCGCGCCACGTGACCTGCCTTCACCAGCCGCGCCTCTAACGCCGCAGCACTCCATGCGCGCTTGGCAAGAAACGCCAGCGCCGCCTCACGAGCCAGCGACTCCGCCGCAGCCGCATCAACACGTGCAGCCAGTGCCGGCGTCCATGCTCCACCTTCCACTAGGCCAAGCTCCACAGCGCGCTGGCGCAGCAGGGTGGCAACCGTTCGACCACCCACGCGCACCTCCACCTGATTTGGATCGGCGCTCAATGCGCGGAGTGCATCAATAGGAACCTTCTTCTTGCGTGCTGCCTTTGCCATCGTGGTTCGTCCTTCAGGTGAGCTGATCGAGGTATCCGCGAATCTCTGAGAGCGCGTGACTGTCCGACACACGCTTCGCCGCTTCCAGTCCGGTGCGCAGGACCGCGCATGCATCATCGATGCGCTCCAGATCTTCCAGCGACCGCGCCTTGTGGTAGTACGCGTAGCAGTAGCCCGGGTCAGCGGCGATGGTTTGGTCGTACCAACCAAGCGCCTCCTCATGCCGCCCGGCGCGCGCGTGTTCCTGCGCTATTCCGTACATGCAGAACGGGTCGCCAGGCTCACTGGCGTGCAATTTCAGCAGTTGCGCAAGGCGAGGCGTGGTGGCGGGGTCGTTCGGCCCTGTTTGCATACGCGGCAAACTATCACATCCGGATACGCTGCTCAGATGCGCTCACTTCTCGCGCGTTCCGCAGTCATCTCCCTGGTCGCCATCGGCTTTACGGCCGTGCTGTCTTCGTGCGCTCCTCAGTACATCAATGAGGATCGCACCGATCGGCGTGAGAAGGAACTGCGTATCCAACAACATACTGGTGGCACGCATCACTCCACGGTGGTTGACAATGGGCGCTGGTTCCAGACATTCGGCAATGAACTTCTGACGATCGACACCACCAACGGTCGTGAACTTGGTCGCGCCGACGGCGTGGTGTTTGGCGAGGGCGGTTCACTGGTTGACCTAGTGGTCTCCGGAGATTCCGCGTGGGCAATTTCTGATCTCACTTCGCTGATCACCTTTGACGTCTCGGATAACTCTGATCCCAAGCGTTTGTCTGCTATCTCCGCCGAAGAGTTGGGCATTCAGCCGCGGTTGGTGTCTCGCGTTGGCGATGAGATGTACGTCAGCGGTAAGGGTGGCGCCGTGCGCATCAGTGACCGCAAGCGATTCCTTGAGGGTCAATCGCCAGTGCACATTGTTGCATCGGCCGGCGGTCCGGTCACTTGCACGGGTCGCAAGATCGTGTCGATTGAAGATGGGCGGTACCTTGGCGCGGCAAGTGCGTTGCTCCCGTTGCCACCAGGGGTTGGTTCGCCAGGCGGATTTGCATTTCTATTGCAGGGCAAAAACGGCGCGTCGGTCGGCATCATGTCCGCCATCTTTGCGGAAACTGACCAAGCCGCTCTTCCTGCTCGGGTACGGCGCATCCGTATGTGCGGCGATCGCCTGTTTGCAGTGACCGACAAGCTTCTCTTCACCTGGCGCGTTGATGGGTTGAAGTTAGTTGACCCAGAAGAAATTCCCCTCAAGGGTGGCCGGGATATCGACCTCATTCGTCCCAATCACTACGCCGTAGCAGGCACGTTTGGACGCGCCATGTACCGCCATCGCACTGAAGATCGCCGCATCGGCGACACCTTCTACAACGTGGAGCGCCAACCTGGTTTGCTGGAAGTGGCCGTCACCGACGGTCGACGCGTGCTTGCTGGTGGACGCGAGGGATTCTGGTTGTGGCGCATCGGTGGCGAACCCGCCCTCACAGACAAGACCACTGACCTGACCACCATCATGGGTGCAGAGCGAAGCGCCGCTTGGGGATCCGCGCACATTGTGGAAGAGAAGAACGCCGACGGTATCAGTGTGGGGACGTGCGTGGAGATCAAGCACGACGGGGCGGTGGAACGCTACGAGCCAGATGGTTCGCCGCACATCACCGCCATTGAATTTATTGACGGCGATCTGTGGGTTGGCCACGAACTGGGACTGGATGTATTGCGCCGCGAAGAAGTGCTTGAGCCAGAAGATGCAGAGGCGGACGCCGCTGCTGCTGAGGGTGCCACGCCTGCTGCTAAGAAGGCGCAGCTTGACGAGAACGGCAAGCCAGTTCGGCAATTTGTGGGGAAAATCAGCCCGATTCGTTCGTGGCGATTTGAAGGCCCCGTGCTCTTCATTTATCCAGAGCGGTTGGGTGGTGGTGGCTCGATCGTTTCACTGCACGGCGGCTTCATGCTGTTGAAGCAGACGGCGATTGGTGATACCCCGGTATTCACTGGCCGCGGCGAAGTGCAGTAATCACTGCTTTTTAGAGGCCTTCGCTGCCAGCGCGCAGAACTTGCCGCAGATGTCATCACTGCTACAAGTATTTCCGCGCGCCTTGCACACGGCCCGTCCGTGAAAGATCAGCAGGTGACTGAGATCACACCAGCGCTCGCGCGGGAAGAGTGCCATGAGATCGCGCTCCACCTTGACGGGGTCGGTGTGCTTGGAAAGCCCAAGACGTTCCGCTAAGCGACCGACGTGTGTATCCACCACTACGCCGGCCTGGATGCCAAAGCAATTTCCAAGCACCACATTGGCGGTCTTGCGTGCCACACCACGCAGTGCCAGCAAGTCCTGCATGTTTCGCGGCACTTCTCCACCATGCTGATCCACCAGCATGCGCATCGATTCATACACGGCACGCGCCTTGTTGCGCCACAATCCAATGGTGCGAATGAATGGCGCGATCTCGTCAGCTGATGCCGCGGCATAATGATTTGCAGTTGGAAATTGCGCAAACAGGGCAGGGGTTGCCGCATTCACGCCCTCGTCAGTTGCTTGTGCACTCAGGATGGTGGCAATGAGAAGTTCATGCGGCACCTTCCAATCAAGGCGACACTTTGCCTGTGGATAGCGCGCATCCAGTGCCGCAAGAAGTTGCAACGCGCGCTCGCGTTGTCGCGCAGTCTTGCGTGGAAGTTCGAAGCCGATTTCCGGCCAGAGTGCGTTACCAGTCACCGCGTGCAACCTTTCGAATAGGCGCCGCCATCAATGCAGGCAACAAGCACACCAACGCGCCGATGACACACAGCATTTGTATCTTGAATCCAGCATCTGCTGCCACATGTGCGGTGTCGAAGCGGGCGCGCGCGGCTGCTGCAGCCTCGCGATCGTTGGCTGCAACGGCGTCCCAATAGGCAAGCAAGTCCACGGTCATCGCTGGTCCAGTCCATGCACGCCATGCCAGGATCAGTGCGGCGCTGGCAACGCATATGAAGAACACCATGCGTGCCCAACGCATTCCGTTGAAGTGTCCAAGCCGCGCGAGTCGAACCGTACACCCAACCGTGAGTGCCGATGCTGCAAACTGCACCCAGTCGCCTGCCATGAAAAGCGGCTGCAGCATCTTGCCGGCAGCAAATCGACCCATTTCAGCGGTATCTCCGGCAAAGAACCCCTCCGTACCTGCAACCGAGATTCCCAGCTTGGGGAGCGCGCCAAATGCGCCCATGGCTGCCACTCCGGTTGCCAGAATGACTGACAACCACACCGAAAGCGCAAACAAGAGAATGGTGGCAGTGGTGCGCATCAGCTCAGTCTAGTCCGTCGGACACGGCTACAACGTGCGCGGCGATCATGACATGTGTCGCGTTCTGTCCCCGCGGTCGCGCTCCACTACCCTGTACTTATGGATACTCGTGTGCAAGTTCCCCTTGGTGTCACCATTGCTGCACTTGGCGATACCGCCGCGGCCCTCGCCTGGGTTGCATCGCGCGGCATTGCGGGCGTGCAACTGAGCGCCACGCATCCGTCTATGCGTCCGCGCGATCTTGGTGTCAGCGCCCGGCGCGATCTCCGCGCCACACTCGCGCGGTATGAATTGGTGGTCACCGGTATTGACGCGTGGATTCCAAGCGAACACTTCATTGATCCTGCCCATGCAGACCGAGCCATCGAAGCGGTCTGTGCAGCATGCGAATTCGCCAGTGAGTTTGGGCGCGTGCCAGTCACGCTGCAATTGCCGCGCGCCGCAAGCAACGCGGACGCGCTGAGTACCGCTGGTCCGCACGCCGCTGGTGCAACAAATAATGCCGCCCAAGAATCCCACGCGGCGCGCCGACACGATGCCATCAACGCCATCGCCTCGGCTGCCGAGCGCTCCGGGGTAACGGTCGCCGACGCCTCCGGTGCCGTCGGCGCGCCATGGCCACCCATGGGCGTGTCGCTTGACCCAGCGGCGGTCCTTGCCGAAGGCGGCGACCCGGTCAACATGGTTTCGCAACTCGGTCCCCGCTTGGTATCGGCACGGATTGTTGACCTCCTGCGCTCTGGAATGCGTGGTCCGGTCGGTGCAGCGGGCGAATCTCGGCTGGATGTGCTTGGATTCCGGGTGGCCCTGGAGATGGCCGGACTGGCGCGCTTCCCCGTGATCGACGCTCGGCAGTGGATCGATCCCCATGCGGGAATCGTCGCCACCGTTCAGGCATGGGGTAGGGCGATCCCGTCCTAATTCGCTTCCACTACACTTCAAGCTATGGCACGTCGCGCGGCTCCGGCTCTCTATGAATTAATGCGTCGCCCCGGCGCGCCGGCTACCTCTGCGTCTTCGCCCGCCATGGCAGGCACTCCGCGCCGCGTCGGTAACGCGCCCGGTCTGCCTTCTACATTTGAAATTTCACTTCGACGCGCGATAGTGTTGGGGATTGCCGTGGTGGTCGCCGTTTCTATCGCGTACGGCTTTGGAGTCAAGCGCGGTTCGAGCGCCAACACCGGTGCACCGCGCAGCGGGAGTGACGCGGATTCAGTCAGTCCGCCGTCGGTCGTTTCGCAACAGACATCGCCGGTGATTCCCGCTATTCCCGGGAAGTCCTCCGGCGCCACTGGCAGCAAGACCGCTGCTCCGGCCTCGGGTACTTCGGGGTCTGGAAAGTCAGCGCCTGTTGCCCGCGCAGCAACCGATAACAAGTCCGATCCCCGGGTCAAAGGGATGTTTTACTTTGTGGTTGGCCATCCATCGTCCGAGCGCCGGGTGGAGATGCTGAATTTTTGTCGGGAACAGGGGCTTGATGCGTATCTCGTTGCCGATGTTAAAGCTTTATCGCGTAGCATCATTGTCCTTCCCGGTTACCGCGACCGGTCTGAAAGATCATCGCCAGAGATAAAAGCACTCGAAGCGAAGATCAAGCAGGTTGGCAAGAAGTGGAAGGTCAAAGAGACCGGAAACAAGGACTTTGACGACGCGTACCCCGCTGAGTTCAAGTGAATGGATACTCCGACTGAATGTAAGAGATACTGAAACGGAGTCGTCACGAATGCGCCTCCGAACAACTGAAACCGCATTGAAAGATAGAACCCGATGAGCCTTCACCGTAGCCTAAAGACCAAGTCCGGCGCCCTTAACCAGCACCGCAACGTGCTGACCCGCGCCGAGCGCATTGCAAAGTTGACTGAGGAAGAGCGCTTCGAAGTTGGTAAGAACAACGCGCTTGGTCTGGTCAAGGTCCGCAGCATCAAGATTGCTGCCGGCAAGAAGCCGAAGAAGGCTGAAGAGGCTGATGCCACCGCCAAGCCGGGCGCTAAGGGCGCAGCGAAGGGTGCAGCAGCACCAGCCGCGAAGGCAGCAGCGAAGCCAGCCGCTAAGAAGTAATCCGTATGACCACGCACACCTCCTCGGGCGGCCCATTGGGCCGCCTTTCTCTTTCCTCACTCATATCGCAGCGCGCTCGATCCATCGACGCGTCAGGAATTCGCAAGGTGTTCGACCTCGCGGCCAAGATGAAGGACCCGATCAATCTTTCGATCGGGCAGCCTGATTTCTTGGTGCCCGCGGTGATGAAAGATGCAGCGAAGGCAGCCATTGACGCCGATCGCAATGGCTACACGGTGACGCAAGGGATTCCGGAACTCATTGATGCCACGTGGAATCATCTGCGCAGCAATGTTGGCTGGGATGGCCCGGGTGAGCATCGCAGTTTGGTCATCACGAGTGGTACCAGTGGTGGCATTGTGCTTGCAGCCATGGCGTTGTTAGACGCTGGTGATGAGATGATCATTCCCGACCCGTACTTTGTGATGTACGCGCAATTGGGCAAGATGACCGGCGGCACCATGGTGTGCTGTGACACGTATCCAGACTTCCGCATGACTGCGGAGCGCATTGAGCGCTGCATGACACCGCGCACCAAGGCGGTGTTGATCTGCAGCCCAAGTAATCCATGCGGCACTGTGCTCACTGGCGCGGAACTGCGCGACATTGTTGACCTGTGCCGTCGCCGCGGCGTGCTGCTCATCAGCGATGAGATCTACGACGAATTCTGCTTTAGCGATATGCGCGAGGATGGTCACTGCCCAAGCCCGGCGCGTTTCATCGATGAATGCCTATTGGTTCGCGGCTTCGGTAAGACGTATGGATGTACGGGTTGGCGCCTTGGATATGTGGCGGGGCCAAAGGAAATTGTGCAAGAGATTGCCAAGTTCCAGCAGTACACCTACGTGTGCGCGCCCAGCATGGCACAGTGGGGCGTGATTCCAAGTTTCGGCGTAGACCTTGCGCCCATCGTTACTGACTATGAACGACGGCGGCAGATGGTGGTCGATGCGTTTGCTGGAGTGACCACGGTTCCGCGGCCTGGTGGCGCGTTCTATGCGTTTGTTGAAGTTCCCAAGCGCCTAGGAATCACTGGCCACGAATTTGTTGAACAAGCGATCGCCAACCGCGTGTTGGTAATTCCTGGCAACGTGTTTAGCCGGCGTGACACGCACTTCCGAATTAGTTTCGCAACACGCCCCGACAAATTGGCGGAAGGTCTTGCCATTCTGCGCGGGTTGATGACCGCCTGAGGCGTGGGTGAATCGCGGACGCGCACCGTACAAACGCGAACCGCGCGCACGCAAACTACGCGCACGCAAACTACGCGCACGCAAACCACGCAACACCAATGAAACGAACAAGCGCCCGAGCATGAAGCTCAGGCGCTTGTTGATTTCAGAGTGTCAGGCGCCTTTCGGCGCAGGACTCAGATGGTCCTTACGGAGCCTTCTTCGGAGCGCCGGCAGCGGATGCTGCGGACGAACCTTCAGCAGACTTCATGCGGTCCTTGAGTCCCTCGTTCGGGCTCTTGATGGTGCCAGCGGCTGGAGCCGCATCGTTCTTCTGAACAGACTTGACGGCTGGTGAGCCGCCGTCGCAGCCGGTGAGGACGACGAGTAGTGCGACTGCGCTTGCGGTGGCGATGATCTTCATAGGGTTTCCTGAATTGCCTTTCGATGCCCGGTCTTACGTTTGGGCGAGCTTCCCAATGCGCGGGGGCATGTATTGCCGAGTGCCGCGCCCGCGCAGTGTCTCAGAACCATTCGGTTGCCGTCAAGGGGTGGTTCCCGCAACTTACCCAAGATTATTTCGAATGCGCCACCGGTTCTGCAAGCCCCCATCGCCCGGCGGCGGCAGCCGGGGCAAGCCAGCGCCACTGCGTGTGGAACGTGTCATCGTTGTCGGCAATTCCTACCTGGATGGACGCGTTTGCGCCCGCACTTGCAGGGAGCGGCACTTCCATGTGCGCAGACCAACCGGTACCAGCGCGCGTTTCGCATTTCATAGTGACACCATCCGGCGCGGTGCAACCGGTGGTGAATGGTTCAACAAGAAAGTCAATGGGCGCAGCCAGTGCTGGGCTATCAATCAAGACGCGGATGGCGTCGGCATGCGGATCGTTCTTGCGCTTGGTGTCGGGTGCACTCCACGAAGGCGCGGCGGCTTGCAGTTGGTCGGGTACCAGTGCGTCGATGATTAACTTCGTGCCATCAGCGGAGCGCGTGAACTGTACGGTGGGGTTCTCTTCACGGGTGTCGTACGGGGAGTAGTTCCATGCCAGCACCGGTAGTGAAACGGCGTTGGCTACGTCCGTACCAAGTTGCACCGTTCGATCAATCGGCAGGCGTGTGGGAAGGTAAATCGGCACCGTTCGACCTTTGCTGTCTACAAAGGTGGCGTACATATCAAGTTGCGGTGCCAAGATCGTTCCGCTCTGCGGCATAAGGGTGACTGGTACTTCAATGGTCACTTCACTCTTGGCGGGGACATCGTGTTCGCACGCGCCGCTGGCAACTCGCAACGTCGAGCGCGCGTTGTTTGCCATGGTGCTGGCGTAGTCAACATCAGCGAGCGTGTGACTGGTCCATCCGTTCATCCCTCCAGTTGTTCCAGGGGTTCCTTGACCGGCTCGACCGGCAGTCCACCACACGGCGGGGCCATTGGCGTTGCGCAACACGCCGGGGGGATCAAGCGTGACGTGGATGGGCACATCAATGGGGTTCTTCACTACAAACTGCGCGACTGCTTCTGTTGGAGCAGTCAGTGTGGATGGATCAGGCAGCTTGCCAGCAGTGCGCACCGCGGGCACTGGGTCACGCAATGCATAGACTCGGTCTTGATCGGTACGTGTGACAAAGTCCTCGGGCAGTACCAGGCCCACTGGCTGATGCCACACCCGCAGTGCGCCTTCTGAAGTGCAGTCAACAAACGTCAGGTGTTGCATCTGCCCGGCAAGTGGATGTTGATCAATCATTCCGCCGCAGGTGCCCAAAATGTGGTACTGCACGCCGCCGACATCCGCCTCGCGCTGCAATGCGTGAAAGTGGCCAGCAATCACTGCGTCAACGCCGGCCTTCTCAAGGAGCGGCTGCACGCGATCGTTCCACTTGACGGATGGGTAGCGCCACATGGGGCGGTGCATCAGGAGAAAGATCGGTTGATTACGTTTCGATGCAGATTGCAGCGCGCCCGAAAGCCACGCAATTTGCGCATCGCTAAAGCCCATCTTGGAATCGCCTAAGCCTTCATCACTAAACAGAACCAACACCGTGGCCAGATCTAGTTCAACGGAGTACCACACTGGGCCAAAGCGTTGTCGGTATCGCTCTGCAAATGTGGCATCGCCCGCGGTGCGCGTTCCGCTGATGACATCATGATTGCCGGCAGTTGGATAGAAGGCAGCGCTGAGTTTGCCCACTGCTCCAAGGTATTCGTCCGCCTCATTGTTCCACACGGAAGTAGAGCGCGTATAGCCCTGCACCATGTCGCCAACGGTGAAGACCGCGTCGGGGCGAACGATGTTCAAATCTTCGACCGCAGCACGGAGGTATGGGATGCCCCACGCGCGACCGGTGGTGCGGTCTGGCAGAATGGCGATGCGTTGCACGCGCGGGCGAACGCCATCTTTGACCACTTGGCCATCGGTGGCACGTCCGCTGTCATCCGCTTGGAAGTGCGGCGGGGCGCCTGCAAAGGTGGCGGCCATGGTCAGGACGATGAGAGCGGCGGCAGAAAGCATGTGCGGATTGTCTACGCAAATGAGGTGCGGTGCGCAGCGCGCTGGTTAGAAATTCGCTTGCTTTGTAGCAGTAGCCGAGGCGCGGTCTACGCCTTCGCGTTCTACGCCTTCGCGGCTTACACCTTCGCGGTCTACGCCTTCGCGGTCTACGCCTTCGCGGCGCTGGTCCCCGCGCCCGGGAACGGAATCGACGGTCCGCGCATGATGGATTCGCACGCCGCGGCGAGCTGATCGGCGCAGCGTGCTGACGCAAATCCAGCGGCCGTTCGAACCGCGGCTTCGGCACCCACGGCTCCGGCAGCGGCGGGGTCAAGCATGGCCTTGGTCAATTGCGCGGTCCACTCACGCGCGTCGCGCTCTTGCACCACCAGCGCGGTGACTCCGTCAACCAGGTGGTCGGCAAATGGATCATCCATCGCTACCACGGTTCGACCCAGGCCCATCGCCTCAAGCACCACGGACCGAACGCCATGAATTGCTTCCGGCAGCGCAAACACGCCGCATGCCAGCGCCAGTGGTCGCACCATTTCCAGGCGTGAAACGCCGTTGAGAACACGTTGCACACCGAACTCCCGGGCGAGCGCCCAGAGGCGGGGGTCGTGCCCGGGTGGCAACTCAATGGCCACTTGAAATTCAGGAAGCGCGGGCATGACATCGGCAATAGCTGCAAACACCGCGCGATATGCCCCAACGTCGCGCCCGGTACCAGCGATAGCCAGACTTTGTGGGCTGGCGACGAAGGTATCCCGCCGCGATGGCACCGGAACGCCAAGTGGGAGCACGGTGACCATTTGCTCACCAACAACGCGCGCCGCACGCGCGGCGATCGGTGCGGTGGCTGCACACACCAAGTCAAGTCGACCGGTGTGTCGCTTCAGCGCCGTGGCATCCAACTCATCGGATGTAGAGATCATGGCAACTAATCCGGCATCCATGTCATCTGCCAATTCCGCAGCGGCAATAAACGCACGCGCTCCGAAACTCACGAATATTTCCGGCGGATCGTCCTCAAGCGAACTACTCAGCGCTCCAAGGCGCGAAGGTCGAAAGAGCAGCGAACTATCAAAGTCAAACGTGGAAGCCGCAATCATTCGCAGTAGCGGCGGTTCATCACGCGCAGGCGGAAGAATACGACGAATACGAACGCCATCGCCAGCGAGTGCTACTGCCAGGCGTTGCACGGCAGCAGCGTCGGTCAGGAGGCGTTCGGGATCGACGACGAGCGCGATGTGCATCCAGCCTCCAGTGGTTCAAAGGCGAGCAGCATTTCAGCGGGAATACGCGCAGGTTTGCGAGTGGCTAAATCAACAAGTGCCCAACACGTTGACGCGCTGCACACCACGGCGCCATCACGCGCGCGCAGAATGGTGGTATCGCGCCAACTTGTCACGCGGCTGACTGATCGAATCCACGTGAAGACATGCAACTCGTCACCGGGAAACACTTCGGCGCGGTAGTCCACCTCGTGGCGAGCAACAAACCACATGCGGCCGCTCGCCAAGAGAAGTTCGCGCGTGTGTCCAAGTGAATCGGCGTGCAGTTCGGCAGCGCGATCGATCCAACGCACGTATTCCACATTGTTGATGTGCGCCACCTCGCGACTCACGCCATCAGCGGACGGAACCAGCCGCAATCCAAACGGACGCGGGTGTGCAATCGAACTGCCGGTCGGCGGACGCAACGTAACGTCGGGAATGAGTGGCGCACTGTTCATGCGCGCGTCTCCAGTGCGGGGTCGATGGAGCGCAGGTACGTCCAACTAAAGATGCCAGTGGAGTGGCCGTCACTAAAGCGGATGCGAACCGCGTAATTGCCGACCAGTTCGGCGCCGAGCGCGGTCAGCGGACCGGTCGCGCGGCTGGCCGGCAGGACGGTGAGCGGATTGCGGGCCATTTCCTCGCGCAAGACTTTGGCATCGGCGCTGGGGCTGCGGCGGCGCAGGTAGGCGATCGGAAAGAACGACTCGCGGCCATCGGCCCAGGTGATGGCAAGTCCTCTTTCTCGGTCAAGATCAAGGTGCGCCGGTGCAAGTGCAGCCGCGGCGGCTGGGGCCGCGGCCGACGCCGAGGCCAGGGATTCTTCCGGTGATGCGTGGGATTCATCCGCGAGCATTTCTTGATTCTACGGCGCGGGCTGAGCGCCGCCGCTGGCTCTAGACTTCGGATGCGATGAACGCCCAAAACAACAACTCTGTAAATGCTGCCGGCGCCTCCGCCAATGCTGCGCGGCACACGCCGGCCGCCGGCGCTTCCGTGAACGCCGCGCACCACATGCCTGGCACTAGCGCCTCCGCGAACACCGCGCTGCACACACCTGGCGCTCTCAATGCTGCCGACCGTCTCCTTGCTCGGATCGAGGCCGCGGGCGCGCCCATATGCGTTGGTCTTGATCCGGTGGCAGAGAAGTTGCCCGCCATTCTTCGACCCGCCGCTGGTCACGCCGCTGCGGCGATCGCCATCGGCGAATTCTCGCGCGGCGTCATTGACGCAGTGGCCGGGATCGTGCCGGCGGTAAAGATTCAGGCGGCATGCTTTGAGCGGCACGGGCCCGCAGGCGTTGCTGCACTTGCCAGTGTGTTGGACCACGCGCGCACCGTGGATGGTCTTGAAGTCATTCTTGATTTCAAGCGTGGCGACATTGGTATCAGCGCTGAGCATTACGCCGCCAGCGCGCGCGACGCGTACCGTTCTGATTGGACCACGGTGAGTGCGTATCTCGGAGCGGATTCGCTGACGCCTTTCGTCGGTAACGGTCACGGAGCGTTTGCCTTGGTGCGCACTTCCAATCCTTCGGGTGATGCTGTGCAATCATTGCGATTGGCTGATGGCCGCACGGTGGCCGAAGCGGTGGCCGATCTGATTGCATCGGTCGGCGCGGCTTCGCTCGGAAGCGCAGGATTCAGCGCGCTTGGAGCGGTGGTGGGTGCCACCAAACCAACCGATGCCGCCGCGTTACGTGTTCGCATGCCACAGCAGATCTTCTTGGTTCCGGGCTTTGGCGCGCAGGGCGGTGGAGTGGATGACGTCTTGCCATGTTTCTGCGCCGATGGTCGCGGCGCACTGGTCACCGCCAGTCGCTCAGTGATCTACGCATTCGAGCCAGCTGATCGAGCCTGGCATGAATCGGTGCGCCGCGCTGCTGAGGACCTTCGAACGCAGATTGGTTCTGCGCTGGGCGCCCGAGCATGAGTACCCGCGTAGTGGGTGCATTGCTTGCAGTGGCGCTGCTGTTGCTTCTTGCGGTGCCAGTGGTCGCGCGGCGTACTGAGCAGGCCGTACCTGCGGGCGCCGCCACGGTGATCATTGTCACGCCGAACAATGAGCAAATTCGCATGGAGTTCGCGGAGGGATTTGCGCGGTGGCATCGTGAGAAATTTGGGGCGCCCGCACAAGTCATTTGGAACATGCCAGGCGGCGCCACTGAAATCCGCAGGATGCTTGAAGCGAGTACCACTGCTTCGTTGCGTGATGGAAGTGCTCCAGGCGGCAGCGCTGACTTGCTGTTCGGGGGCGGTAGTTATGACTTTGAACAATTGACTAAGCCGATCAAGGTGGAAGTGAATGGTGAAGTCCGCAGCACCACCGTCCTCATTCCAATTGACTTTCCTCAGGAGTGGTTGAATGCGGTGTACGGCGAGAACTCGATCGCGGGCCGCACGCTCTATGACCCAGACCGCGTGTGGTTTGGTACTGCGCTGAGCGCATTTGGAATTGTCTACAACGCGGAGATGTTGCAACGCATGGGCGTTGCATATCCAACCGAATGGTCGGCACTTGCGGATCCGCGGTTGCAGGACAGTGTGTCCTTGGTGAATCCCGCGCAGTCGGGAAGTAGTGCGTCAGCCATGGAGACCATTCTTCTTCGCGAAGGATGGCAGCGCGGTTGGGCCATCTTGCGGCGCGCTGCTGCAAATGCGCGTTCCATCGCTGCGGGCGGGCCGCGTACTCCGATGGATGTCTCGCAGGGCGACGCAGCTGAGGGTCTATGCATTGATTTCTACGGTCGCTACCAGCAGCAAGCAGTGGCTGACGGTGGATCGCCCGGGCGCGTTGGCTATGTTGATCCGGTTGGTAAGACCGCGATTGACCCGGACCCGATTGCGATGTTGCGCGGCGCCCCGCACCCAGAAACCGCGCGGCGATTCATTGAGTTTGTCCTGTCCCCTGAAGGTCAGCGCCTATGGCAGTATCCCGCCGGTTCCCCGGACGGTCCGCGGCAATATTCCCTGCGTCGTCTCCCGATCAATCGTGCCGTTTACGCAAACGACATGCCACGATTCGTTGACAAAGTTGATCCCTGGAAGTTGGCGCGGGTCATTTCAAATCCGAATCCACACGTCCGTTCGTTTGTGGTGCCGATCTTTGTTGCCATGTCTATGGAGAATCGATCGCTGCTTCGCACTGCATGGGCGCTGATTGCTGCGCATCCGGAATACCCGCGTGACGGACGGATGTTGCTTGCATCTGATGCAAAGGATGCCACACTGCGCGCCATGCTTGAAGCGTTCGACGCCATGCCGACGGTGCCCGGTCCCAACGGCGCAACCATTGATCTTTCGGATGAATCCACACTTGCTCAAGTGCGTGACGGTTGGATGCGCGGCAAGTGGAAAGATGCTGGCTTGTGGGGCGAAAACGACGTGCCTGCCGATGTCTTACGGCGCATACTTTCTGATGGGTTCAAGGCGAACCTGCAGCGTGTCATTGCCATTTCCAGGAGTAGTGCACCATGACTGCACGACAGCAGACCCAGCCGCCTACCGCATGCATTTTGTCCATTGGCGATGAACTCGTACTTGGAACCACACTTGATACCAACGGGCGCGCACTTTCTATCGCGCTTCGTGAAGCTGGTCTCGACGTCATTGAACACCGCACCGTGCGTGATGATCGTGGAGCGATTGTGGATGCATTGCAATCGCTTGCAGGCATTGCGTCAGTGATCATTTCAACTGGTGGTCTTGGTCCAACGGATGATGACCTGACCCGCGATGCACTGAACGAAATCATTGATCACAACGCGCTGCAGATTGAAGATGCGCTTGCTCGCGCTGATCTTGACACGTGGTTCGCGGGCCGTGGTCGAACCATGGCAGCGATCAATCTTCGACAAGCTATGCGCCCGCGTTCCGCCAACATCATCCGTAACCGTGAGGGCACTGCGCCCGGACTTGCTGCAACGATCGGCACGTGTCGCGTGTATTGCTTGCCTGGGCCGCCGCGCGAGATGATTCCAATGTTGGAGTCCGATGTGTTGCCAGCAGTCCGTCCGGCGGGTGCCCCGATGATTGCTAAGCGCACGCTTGGTTCCTTTGGCATTGGTGAAAGTGCGCTTGCCGAATTGCTTGGCGAACGGATGACGCGCGGTCGTGAGCCGGCCGTCGGTACCACGGCAAGTGGGTCAGTGGTTTCCCTTCAGATAGTGGCGCGCGGCGTGGACGCTTCGGCGCGCGCTGACGCAGAGATGACCGCCTGCATGGCTGCGGTGGCTCCCTATGGATTTGCTGCCGTTGACGCGAGTCTTGCATCGTCCCTGTTGATGGAATGCCGCGCGCGTGGACGCACGTTGGCGGTTGCAGAAAGTTGCACCGGCGGGCTGATCGGCACCATGTTGACCGCGGTGCCTGGCTCAAGCGATGTCTTTCATGGGGGTTGGATCACCTATTCAAACGCCATGAAGGAAGCGCATCTTGGTGTTTCGCCACAGTTGATTGCGCAGCACGGAGCGGTAAGCCAAGAGACGGTCATGGCGATGGCCGAAGGTGCATGTGCGCGTTCGGGTGCGTCGCTTGCCATTTCGGTTAGCGGAGTTGCTGGCCCCGGTGGCGGCACTACAGAGAAGCCAGTGGGCACCGTGTGGATCGGTCTGCATGACACGCAACTTGGCACGCGCGCGCGGCGCTTTGTCTTTCCTGGTGAACGCGACATAGTTCGCGACCGTGCCGCCAAGACCGCGTTGCAATTGGCACGCTGGTTACTACGCGGCGAGGACGCGGCCATGATTTGGGAGCGGGCGGGGGAACGTGCCGATGCACACGCCGTTACGCACGCCGACGCACACACCGGTGCACGCGCCGATGTCCAGCACAGCAAACGCACCTCATGACCAACTCGCCCACTGTTGATCCACACGCGAAACCAGATCACCCAGTGACTGTGTTTGTCGGTATCGGATCAAATATGGGTGACCGAACTGCGCACATGGATCACGCGTTCCGCGCACTGGCATCCACGGCGGGTATTCGACTCATGCGGCAATCATCGGTTCATGAAACCGCACCCGTTGGAGTGCCGGGGCAGGGTCCGTACCTCAATGCGGTATCAGAAATTAGTACGGATCTTTCGCCCCACGCGCTATTGGCCACGCTCCTTGACATTGAAAGTCAGCGCGGCCGCGACCGCACCCGCGAAGTCCGCTTTGGGCCGCGCACACTTGATCTTGACATGCTCATCTGGGACGCGGCGCTGCCCGGGTTTGCGCGTATTGACGCTCCGGGCCTGACGGTGCCGCACCCACGGATGCACGAACGATCATTCGTACTGCTTCCTTTGGCGGAACTTGACCCTGAAATTGCGCGCCGCGCAGCCGTGACCCCCGTACACTTTGCTTCTGACTGAGATCATCGGACGTGACCGATGCCAGTCAATTCCCTAGGAAACCTCATGCGCACTTCGCTCATTTCTGGTCTGGTCGGCACTGCATTCATCCTGTCCGCCTCCGTGTGCACCTCGGTGTGTGCCCAGGGCGATATGCCTGCCCCAACCCGCTTGGCTGGCCAAGTTGACCCGATCACCGGCATGCCATCCATGGCACCCAAGTCGATGGCGGTGCCATCCGCGGGATGGGCTGACGCTGACAAGACTGACTCTGCCGTAGCTCGCGGAACCGCCGCACTTGAAGCAGCGCAGAAGGCATACCAAGCAGCCAAGACGCTCACCGATCACACGGAACTCACCATCTCCATGCCCGACGGCGAGAAGAACGAAGTGATCGACATGAGTTTCGGCGCCGGTGATGACCTGATGGTCAAGATGGGCAGCCTGCAGATCATTTCCGCAGGAGGAACGGTGTACTTCGTTCCAGATCAGCCGGCGGACAAGTACCTCTCCCGAAAGATTGAGGGCAATGCCAACGCAACCCTCATCGCCATGTTGCCAGGATTCTCACTGCCCGCGCCAGCGTTGGCCATGCGTCAGCCGGCCGTTGGTTCCAAGATCACCGATGCGTTTGCGATGGGTGCCAAGGGCGGCGTGACCGTCAAGGGTTTCCGCGAGCGTGACGGCAAGCAGGAAGTGCTAGTCACTGGTCCAGCAGCAGATGGCGTGGTTTCATGCGACCCCAAAACCAGCATGATTTCCGGCTTCAACATGCTAATGACTCCTGAGGGTCTGCCAGCCGACGTTCGCATTGGTTTCACGGTGAAGTGCGCGCCTTCCACTGCAGCCTTGACCACGCCGATCGCCTTTGATGCGGGTAAGCGCACCAATGTGTCCAAGTTGGAAGACCTGTTCACGCCTCCTGCTGATGAAGCAGCTCCCGGCATCACCGTCAAAGACGGTCAGGTGGCTCCACTGGGCGTGCTCACCATGCTTGATGGCAAGTCGTTGGACCTTGCATCGCTCAAGGGCAAAGTCATCATCATTGATTTCTGGGCCACCTGGTGTGGGCCATGTCGTAAGGGTCTGCCGCTTCTTCAGAAGTTTGCCGACTCAATGAAGGGCAACGATAAGGTTGTCGTGTACGCCGTCAATGTGTGGGAACAACAGAAGGGCGAGGAGCTTTCCAAGAAGGTTTCTGAATTCTGGACCAAGCAGGCATTCACCATGAATGTCGCCATGGACACGGAGGCGAAGCTCATCACTCAGTATGGTTTCCAAGGCATTCCTGCGTGCATCATCATTGGCCCAGACGGCATGTTGGTGAGTTCGCATATGGGTTTTGACCCTGAAATGGGCAACAAGCTGGCCGCTGACGTGAACAAGGCGCTGGGTATGAAGGGTGCTGAAATGAAGGATGGCACCGCTGCGCCTGAAACCAAGGCTCCTGAAACCAAGGCACCCGGCCTCACCAAGTGATTTCCCTTCCGCAACTGGACGCCGTTCGCGCCGCTGACGCAGTTCGAGCCCGCATCGTTGCAGGTCTCGCGCAGGTCGGCTGCGCGGATGTTCGTGCGGACCGTGCGGGGCGGATGATTTACTCCACCGATGCGAGTCTGTTCCAAATCGATCCGCTCTGCGCAGTGGTTGTTCGCGATATCGACGAAGCTATTCGCGTGGTGCAGTGGTGCGCGGGGGAGGGTATTGCCATCTTGCCGCGTGGTGGCGGCACCAGTCTGAACGGCCAGAGTGTGAACGAGGCGGTCGTCCTTGATCTGGGCGCGTATTGTCGGCAGGTGATTTCTGTGGACGCCGAGCGCGGTCGCGCGTGGGTGGAACCAGGCGTGGTACTGGACAAGTTCAACGCCGACCTTGCGCCGCTCGGTTGGATGTTCGCCCCGGATCCAGCCACCAGCAGTCACAACGCGGTGGGCGGCTGCATCGGCAACAATTCCGCAGGCGCGCACAGCATTATTTACGGCCGAACGGTTGAGAATCTCTACGCACTCGACGTGGTGCTCGCGGATGGAACCGTGCATCGCTTGCAAGAGGGTGCGTGTGATCGTGACCCGGCGCAGCGACGCATTGCGGAAGCCATGCGCGCGGTGCTGTGGCCGATCCGCGATGAAATTCGCGCGCGTTTCCCGCGTATTCTTCGCCATGTAGATGGTTACAACTTTGATCTGTTCTTAGACGGTCTTGAGCAGTCAACGCCCGGAACCATGGACCGCGTCAACTTGGCGCACCTCGTTTGCGGTTCAGAGGGAACGCTGTGCACGATTGTTGGCGCAGAAGTGAAGTTGGTGCCGACGCCAAAGGCAAAGGGCCTTGCCATCATGGGCTTCGAGTCTGTTGATGCGTCGCTTGCGGCGTTGGACGCCATGCTGGCAACTCAACCTGCGGCGGTTGAGATGATTGACGATGTCATCATTGACATTGCCCGCGGTAACCGTGAGTACGCCAAGTATGTGGAACTCATGCCACGCCCTGAAGGTGTTGCGCTGGGCGCGGTGATGTACGTGGAGTATTTCGGGCAGACGCTCGCCGAGGTGGAAGGCAAACTCAGCGCGCTGCGCGAGCGACTTTCAAATCAGCCGATGGAGCAGTACACGGATACCAAGCGCATGGCGGAAGCCTGGCGTTTGCGCAAAGCCGGCGAGCCGCTCTTGCACGGAGTAAAGGGATTGCGTAGGCCGCTTGGATTTGTAGAGGACACCGCGGTGGACCCTGCCAAGCTGCCCGGATTTATCAAGGAATTCAAGGCGATTCTCGCGGGGCACGGCACGCACGCCAGTTTCTACGCGCATGCCAGCGTTGGTTGCTTGCACATTCGCCCGATGCTTGCGCTCACGGATGTAGGCGATCGTGAACGCGTACTGAAGATTGGCGAAGAAGTGACCGACTTGGTGGTGCGCTACGGTGGTGCCTTGAGCGGCGAGCACGGGTCGGGACGATCGCGCACCGCGTTACAACTGCGATACTTTGGCGAGACGGTCTGCAACGCACTTGCCGCGGTGAAAGCGATTTGGGATCCGGCGGGCATCATGAACCCGGGCATCAAGATTGATGTCACGCGCCGCGCCATGCCCATTGAAGATTTGCGTCTTGCACCGAACGGCGTTCCGGTGCATCCAGAAGCAAAGAACACCTTCTTCACCTATGAGAAGGAAGATGGATTCGGTCACGCGGTTGAAATGTGTAACGGAGCAGGGCTGTGCCGACGATTGCAGGGCACGGTGACTATGTGTCCGTCGTATCAGGCAACGCTTGATGAAAGACATTCAACGCGCGGGCGTGGAAATCATTTGCGTCTAGCGATCACTGGGCAGCTGGGGGTGAACGCAGCAGGGAGCGTGCACGGCGCTAGCGGCGGGCACCACGCTAACGGCGCGCACAGCACGAACGGCGCATCGCACGCGCACGCTGACTGGAACCAACCAGACGTGCAAGACACACTTTCCCTCTGCCTCAGCTGCAAAGCATGCAAGAGTGAATGTCCGTCAAACGTTGACATCTCCAAGTTGAAAGCCGAATACACCGCGCAGGGCTATGCCGCCGCCGGTCGCGTGCCGTTCCGCGCGCGCGCGTTTGGGCGTGTACGCGGCATCAACCGATTGCTTTCGCGCCTGTGGCCGCTTGCCAACCTCGCCAATCGCACTCCGTTTGTGCGCACCGTGCAGAACTGGGTGCTCGGTATCGACACGCGCCGTTCCATGCCGTTGTACGCCGAGGGTCTTGACCGTTGGTACGCGCGTCGCGGCAGCAAGGCAGCGCCCGGTGCGCCAGCGGTGGTGCTATTCCCGGACTGCTTCACCATGTACAACGAGCCGCGCATCGGTCATGCGGCGATCGAGTTGCTTGAAGCGTTCGGATACCGCGTCGTACTGCCAACGCTCGGCTGTTGCGGCCGGTCGCTCATTTCAACCGGCATGCTTGCCGAAGCATCGCGCACGTGTCGCGCCACGGCAGAGGGTTTGATGCAAGTGATGGAACGCGAACACGCCGTCGCCGTCGTCGGCTGCGAGCCAAGCTGCATGAGCGCCATTCGTGACGATTGGCTGGATCTCAAGATGGGCCTTGACGTGAAACAATTGCGCGCATTGGCTGCGCAGAGTTTCATGGTTGAAGAATTCTTAGAGAAGCAGTGGGATGCGCACCCAACGCGCCCCGCAAAGCCTGCCTTCAACCCCGGCAAACTTGCCTTGCACGCCCATTGCCATCAAAAAGCATTGTGGGGCGCCGAGTCAAGCGCTGCCATCCTGCGCCGCTACTTCGGCACGGAGCTTGAAGTCTTGCAAACGGGCTGCTGCGGCTTGGCCGGCAGCTTTGGATTTACTGAAGAGCGCTACGACCTCTCGATGAAGATCGCCGAGCAAGCAGTCTTGCCAGCCGTCCGCGCCCGCCCTGACGCCATGGTCTGCGCCCCCGGCACCAGCTGCCGCCATCAGATCCACGACGGAGCAGGGCGCGAGGCGCTGCATCCGGTGGAAGTGTTGCGACGCGTGTTGGAGTGAGGGTGCGTGGCGATTTGCCATCCTATCGCTCGGCAATCGCAGTTCGGCACGGCGTCCTTACATTAGTCGCACGGAATCACCTCAGATTAAAAATGTTGCCATAGGTTTGCATGAGCAAAGAGCGCGATCAAGCTACCAACGATTAGTCAGTTTCCGGATTTGACATGAAGCCAACTGTACAGAGGCCGCGCAAGAGTTCACATGTGAGTGATCTGAGTCCATGCACAATCGCTACGAGGGCATTCAGCTGCCTCGGCT
Organism: Phycisphaerales bacterium; assembly: GCA_044354475.1. Classification (GTDB taxonomy): domain Bacteria; phylum Planctomycetota; class Phycisphaerae; order Phycisphaerales; family SM1A02; genus UBA966. The sequence goes on along the minus strand of JBIKZY010000007.1, from coordinate 18,043 downwards.
GGCTGCTTGCGCGGTCAACTCGTCATCGTGCCGTTTCGCGAACTGGGCATGTAGTGCGAGCCCAGCCTGGCTTCAATTTCAGCGGCACGTCCTGCGCGGGACGAGAACCCACGAAGTCCTTCGAATTGACACTTATCGACGTCGCCGGCTCTGCTGTCACAAACCCATCAGCGTTGAATCCGCGCGGAGTACTCGGTACGCCTCGGCCGCCTCGCAGCCGATCTCGCAGCCGAGGCACGCGGCGTTCCTTCGGAGGTTTTCCAGGGAACGCCCGAAGGGGTCCGGTCGCACCTGCGATGCATGCATGGCCATTAGCTGGCATTTCGCCTCGACATCCTCGGCGGACAGCGGAACAAAGTAGTTCGGTGTCGGTCGCTCGCCACCCTGGCGCCACCAGTAGGGTTCGTCTGCCTCGAGCACGACCTTGACGTGGTGGCGGAGGCTGGAGGGCCGCGGTCGCAGGGCCGTGATCGCCGCCTCTGCAAGGGCGCGGTGGTCCTGGTCATAAGAGGACGCAGGCGGAATGACCACCACGTCGGGGCGCCACGCCTCAAGCTCATCCTCGAGGCGATCGCAGATGACCTTACGTGGCAGCGAATCGAGGTGCATGAATTCCGGTCCTACCCAGAGCACCTCCGATGAATAACCTCCGTACTCCCCAGCGGCCCGGAGTTCCGCCATCCGGCCCACCGCCTCAGTCGAGCCTGTCATGAGTTGCCGGCAGTTGCCCACGGACGCGATTAGGCATCGAATTGCCCAGCCCATGTGGCGGGCTCGCATGATCAGACCACCGCAGGCAATGGCCTCGTCATCGGGGTGCGCCGCAAGGATGAGGATTTTGCGCATCAACGGTTCTTCCTTCAATTGTTGGTTGGATTTTAGTTTATGGATGCACGGCAATCTCAAGGCCCCAGCTCATCAAGGTTCCGTTGCGACAGAAACAACGCCCCCTCCGGAGTGCACCCCGATGATGCGCCATCTGTCCATACTACCGAGCACCCCTCGGTAAGTCCCGCAACTGCCAGAGGTCGTCGGCGTCGGCGCCCCGCAGCGCCCTTGAGATCGCCTGCGCCTGGGTCCGCGCATTCCAGAAGCGCCGGACGATTGTGCGGCATTCATGTGCCGCCGCGTCGAGGCGTGCCGGATCGCGCAGCCATTGCTCCAGCGCATCCGCGAGGGAGGAGGCATCCCCACGCCTGAACAGCGAGCCCGTGCGGCCCGGAATGATCGCCTCGTGCTCGGGCATCTGGTGCCGCAATTCATCGTGGGTTACGACCGGGAGTCCATGGGCCATGCAGTGGAGGGCGGACAGCCCAACGCAGCCGGGCGCGGCGGCGATATGGGCCGCACGGAGCAGGCTCGCGATTCTCCGCTCGTCGTAACACTCGCCTTCGAAATGTACGGAAACCCCGCACTCAGCGGCCTGGCTCTCCAACGAGCGGCGTTCCGGGCCACTCCCGATCAGCAGGAGGCAGACAGGCAACCCACGACCGCGGAGAATCGCCGACGCCTCGACTAGCAGGTCTAGACGACGTATACGTACTAAGCGCGTCGGACAGGTGATCACCCGTACGTCTGGGTCCCCGAAGAGCTGGAGCCGGAGCGATGCCCCGTGAGCACTGCCGAGGTCGGCCGCGGAGTGCTCCAACTCATCTTGGTCCAAACCATTGTGGATGACATGAAGCCGGTCGTCCGGCCAACCGCGGCGGCGCGCGAATTCCTTCGCGTAGTGCCCGTACAGGAGATGTGCGTGCGGTAGGGCGTAAAAGGCGCGCCGGAGCACCCCCTTTAGACCTTTCGGCGGATACAGGTAGCCATGCCCCCACAGGAATACTCGCTTTCGCGTAATTCGTCCGACCGCGGCCGCCGCCCACATCGATGCCCAGTACGCGACGCCATGGAGGACGATGGCATCGAAGCGGGGGGAACGCGCCGCGCGGATCACCTCGGACTGCCACATGACAGGGCCGACGACGCGTCGGGCGCGCGCATGCACGAACCGCATTCCGGCGGGAATCGCTGCCGGCTTAATTCGCCCTTCGAACTCGTGATCATCCCCCAAGAACGTGCACTGAAGTTCAGGATCCGCATCAAGGTAGCGCATCACCGGAAGCCGGTAGTGCGGGTAGAAGTGGTGCACGAAAGCAACTCGGACGGAATGGCTCATATTCCTACAACCTCCTTGCCCCATTCTGCAGCAGTGAAATGAGGGTCCAGCGGCGTGACCTTGGATGCCGGCGGCCGAAGGAAGAACCCCATGCAGGGCAAAGGATTGCTCCGGTCGACAACGAGGATCCGCTCGGGATCGTAGAAGGTCTCGCGCATGATCATGGGATTCGTCGTCACGAGTCGGCACCCACACGCGAGTGCCTCCAGTGTCCGCATGGTGAGGCCGGTCTGGCGGGGATGGTGAACGTCGAAGACGACGCCGGACGCGCGGTAGATGGCCATGCACTCGTTCGCCGAGAGGGGCCGGTCCAAGCGCGAAATCCCTGCATCGAGACGGCTGGGTCGCCACCGTAGCCGGTCTGGCCACCCCCTCGTCGCAACCGCGTACTCGCCAGGAATACCACGGTCATGGCACGCCGCGATCCAGCGCCGCAAGACCATGATCCGCTCAGCGTGGTAACTGCCGACGAAGCAGACGCCCCGACACCCAACCGGACCTCGCTGCCAGTACTCCTCCGTTGCGAATAGAGGCCGGTATCGCCATCCGGGGCGGGACTCGCAGTCGGCCCGGTCGAAGCTCACGACTTCGTCGAAGGCCGCTACCCTCGGAAGGCACCGCGGGGAGTTCGCGACGCTGTCGAACAGATAGAGGATGAATCGCGCTCTCGGATTCAGCGCGCGAAGGAAATGGACAGCCCGTGCGGCAAGCCCTTCGCCGCCCACCGCTAGCACGACGTCGAAGGATCCCTCGATCGACTGACGAAATCTCTTGGCGAGCGCGCGGGTGACATGGGCCTGTCCGAGCCACGGCGCCAAGCGAAGGCTAGCCCGGTATGTGGGGCTCGTCGATGGCCGGGTGCACCAACTGGCAACCGAGGCTCCCGCTAATTCAAGCCCGCGCGCCGCGCCACTGCCAAGCGCGAAAAAGCCCGGATGAAGCAGAAGCACGCGAAGCCCGGAAAGCGGAAGAGACACACCTTTGAATACTACCTCGGCGGCAAGTTGAGACCGCGTTACAACTGCTGATTATTCGGAGCCTCGGGCGCTGAAATCGAGGGTGGCTGATTTGGACCCGTTGAATATGACATTCGACCGCCCATCTTGCTTGGCAGGCGCCCAGTCGTAATGAGAATAGCCACGACCAAAGTCCAGAGTGGAATCATCCCGATTCCAGGAATCGCTTCGGCGACAAAGACAGCGAAGAGAAGCATTGGCCGACCCAAAGCCCACCAGATCAGAATGCCTGTCACAAGATCAATTCCAATGATCAGTGGCTCTGCGATGACGGTGGCGGACAAGACGAAACTTAGCCCGTCTGACAGCAGGGCAATTGCCAGGGCGATGCCCATACGGACCCTGGATGGGGACTGCCAACTGGTAGAGGGTACGGGATCGTTCATCGCGAGTAAGTCAGATGAGGGTACTTGATTTCCTGCGGCATCGGCTGCAATCACGGGGTGCAGACGCGGTTGGTTTGCGCGCTCGCGGTTGTGTTCGTAGTAGATGCTTGCTTGCTGCCAGTTGTGATAGAGCGCGCCAGCCGTCCGCGCCCGCGCCGACGCCATGGTCTGCGCCCCCGGCACCAGCTGCCGCCATCAGATCCACGACGGAGCAGGGCGCGAGGCGCTGCATCCGGTGGAAGTGTTGCGACGCGTGTTGGGGTGAGCGGGTGGTCAGTTTGATCGCGCTTGTCGAGGCGCAGACCGGCCTTGCGACTGGCGGCATCTGGACCGTGGCCTGCCCGAGCGGGGCTACGTTGCAACCATATCTACTGGACGTCTCCACGATCATGTAAATTACTAGTTGCAATAACCATTTTTGATGGTCTTATAGTGACATGATCGACCGAATCAATATCACGTCTCAGATTCGAGTTGCCCTTCGGCGCATGTCGTTTCCGCGCGCTTGTTTGTCCGTTGCCGCCGCCGCCGCCGTCACGGTCGCCTTTATGACTTCCAATGCGCAGGGGCAGTGCGCCGGCGACATGAATGGCGATCACCAAGTGAATGGCATGGACCTCGCAGAACTGCTCGGCCAGTGGGATACGAATGGCACTGCCGATATTGACAATAGCGGTGTTGTGAACGGGGGAGACCTCGCGCTACTGCTGGGCCAGTGGGGCATGTGCTCGAACGGAAACCTGACCAACACCACGCTCTCGATCACCCAAACCTGGGCGCAGCAGCCGACCGGTTTCGTCCGGACAGCGGCCGTCCTCGTCCCTACGGGTACGGGACCCTTTCCCGTGGTAATCATGCTGCACGGAAACGGAGGGAACTCCAGTTTCATCAACTCGATGGGGACCACCCTGAACAGCGCGATCCGCGTGGCTCCCAACGGATACTCGACGAGCTGGAACGTCGACAGCGAAGTCTCGAAGGCGCCCGATGTCGAGTTCATTCGTGATCTCATTGCGCTGCTCAAGACCTACGACAACGTAGACGCGGGGCGGATCTCGATCTACGGAAGTTCCAACGGCGCAGGCATGACCAATCGGCTTTTGATCGAGCTCGATGGCACTACCTTCCAGCGGGCAGCCTGTCGCGTGTCCCAAATGATCACGAAGATGCACCACGATGGATCGTTCTGGTTCAACGCATCGGGAAACAACACCTACGATCAGCAAATCACTCCGGCGAACGCGCGCAGAATCATCTCGATCAGCGGCACGGTCGATCCGACCGTCCCCTACACGGGAGGCTCCGGCGTCGGTACCACCTTCATGCACTGCCAAGACAGCATCTACCGCTTTGCGCAGGCGATGGGTGAAACTAGCCCACAATTGACCGATGCCGCGGGCGTCCCTGGGAACGGCGCAAACGGCTACTCGGCGCCCTTCGTGAAGTACTCCTACCGCAATGGGCAGGTGGTCCACTACAAGCTCATCGGTGGCAATCACGGGCTGGCGGTCAACGGCAGCAACGCGTACGCGACCGAGGCGAACCAGCTGATCGCCTCGTTCCTGCTGCAGTAGCAAGCGAGTTTGCGCCCCCACCTTACGGGCAGAACGACGTGCTGAAGTCTTACGATTTGCCTGTAACAGGGGGTGGAGGTGCGCAACGCCTTAGAAGTGTTGACCGCGCGTGAGTTGAGCGCAATCATGGCGATCGCATTTCGCCAAGCACGGGATCGCCGGCAGGAGAAATGAGCGATCGCGGTCAACTCTTCATCGAGCCGTGGCTTGACGATTCGATGCTTGGACTATGACTGCAGGATTTGATTGGTGGATTTGTCAGCGTCGCGGGCGTGCGCCCGAAAAAACCACTGCGACGCGGTGTTTGAGTGGTTCAAGTTACGGCGCCGTGGTCATCCACGAATTTGCTTCCGCACCAACGTGCTTGCCTTCGTCGGACAAATTACGCATGGTGGCTTGATCAAAGAACACATCATTGAGCGGTTTCCAGCTCGGTGGAATAGCCACCCAGCGCACTTCCACATCTCCGTTGCCAAGCGCCTTGGTTAATTTCGCTTTTGTATATAAATGACGCAACGACATGGCCTCTGAGGAGCGCACGCTTATGTACAAACTGCGCGCCATTATTGTGGGCCAAAGTGGCTGCACAATTTCGGCGTTTGGATGAATGTATTCATTTATAATCACCCAGTAGCGTGTCTTTGGAATGGGCGCGTTTGGATATTCGCGTTTCCAAACCGCGCCGAATGAATCGCGCTCGTCTTCGTCGCCACCATCAAAAAAACTGCTGACAACGTTTCCGTCGACGTACAGTGATCCTTGTATTTCACGTGGCGCAAATGCGCCGGGAACAGCACCCGATGCAAGCAAGATTTGCGATAGCTCATAAGGGTCATTGGATACAACGGCTTTGCGAGCCGCAGCCACAAAGTCGATCGCAACACCATTGCCAGTGTCAATGTTAGTTGCTTGAATGAAAAGTAGGTGGCTGTCGGAACCGGCTTGTTCTATGCGCTTGGCAAACTCCATATGTACTTGTGAAAGCACATCGCGCTCAAGTCCAGGCACCGTGGCAAGACTTGCATTTTCTGGCAAGAAGAAAAATGTTCCTCGCGGAGTCACCCAATCAGATTTTGGATTGCGAAAAATATCATCGACTATTGCTAAATCCGCGCTGGTTCCAAGGAACGCAAAGGGCGCAATGAACGCGCCAGTGCTGACGCCGGAAACACCTTGAAACTTTGGCATTGCGCCCGGACCTGGCGCAACTGTGGACCACCCCAACAGAAAGCCAGTTCCAAAAGCACCCTTGTCGCCACCGCCGGAGAGCAATAGAAAATCCATCGTGCAATGTGGATCGATTTGTTGCCGCGCGTACATGGCGTCAACCAAACGTTTTTCGTCGGAGATATTGTCTTGGCTCGACCGCTTCGTTTCGTCAGCGGACTTCGCCGCCAATTCAACAGCGGATTTCGGCTGGCGTGGCGGCATGCGCCCACTGGTGTTGAACATGCGAATGCCGAAGTACGCCGCCACAAGAAACACAATTACCGCAAGTCCGCCGCTTACAAAAGAGAGAATTGCGCAACCCCACGGGCGTGAAGTCTTGGCAGATATTTCAGTTGTTGGCATTTTTAAGGATTTGGAATCGGTATTCAGTGGAAGTTGTTAAGTAAGTTCAATATTCGCGCAGTTTTTGAAAACCCGATCACATTGAACATAATGTACGGGTAAGTAGTCCGTCAGTCCGCCACCATGTCGCTCGGTAGTGCATTTCAGCACATCGCAGTTGCGATGCGCGCACGGAAATACTTTTGCAGTGGACTTGTTGGGCGCCCGCCCTTGATGCTGAACAATCGAAGTTCTAGCAATCGAGGCGGCCAAAGCAGTTGGGGAGTGTAACTGCGGGTCTACTGAAAGTGGGTGAATCCAAAGTGGACGAACTTCAGACACACGCGCCCTGTGTTTAAATGAAAACCAGGACGGATTTAATGCAGATCAGACATTTGACCGCTTGTTTGGCCCTTTATCGCGATCTGGAGATTCTTAAAGAGGACACGTGGAAATGGTGGTTCGGGCTCTTGTCCGTGCTTCAGGCCTAACTGGCGCGCATTGACCGATGCCGCGGGCGTCCCTGGGGACGGCGCAAACAGCTACTCGGCGCCCTTCGTGAAGTACTCCTATCGCAAGTGGCTTACTCACGCACACGAATCCGCCAGCCACGCCGCCAGCTCCGGCTCTCTCACTTCGCCCGCAGCGAGCCCGATGAACATCGTGTACGCCTCAAGCTCCGGCGCTTCAACGACGTAGCCGTTCATTTCCAGGAACACAAACGTAGCGATCATGGCGATCCGCTTGTTTCCGTCATTGAACGCATGGTTCATCGCTACGCCAAACGCGAGCGAGGCAGCGAGTTCAATGACCGAAGCATCTGGCTCGTAGTTGGACTTGTGCACGTAGCGATGCAGCGCCGACTGCAGCAGTCCCTCGTCGCGGATGCCATCGATGCCACCGTGCTCGGAAAGCGATTCGCGGTGCAACACCACTACCGCGTCGCGCGACAGGAACCGGACGGCAGACTTTGCGGCGGTCATTCAGCCAGCTTCCGCAGGGCGCTTCGGTAGCGCTTCATCACCGACCGACCGATGGTCAGTTGCTCGTCCAAGGCTGGGTCGAACGGCGACAACTCGATGCCCCGCGGCGTGACGAGCACGTGCAGGTGATCCCCCTTCTGGATGCCAAGGTGCGCAGCGAGTTCCTTGGGCAGGATCAAACCGAGTGAGTTGCCAATAGCGGTCACTTTTAGGGCGGACATGAGCAGATTATAACACTCGTTAAACCCTTGGCAAGACTTGCCTCCGGAGATTTCGAAGGGCGGGGGCACCCCCTCGGTGCTTCTGCGTCGAGTTCGCCTCGCGCCATCCAGGCTGCTGCGTGTTGCGACCACACCGTCGCCCCGCAGTCCAGTGGCGCGGCGCGGGCGTTGGTCGCGCCGATTGCCACCATGTAAATCACTAGTTGTAACTATGTTTTTTCATGGTGTTAGATTTGCACGATCGACCGCATCAATGTCACATCTCAAACTCGCGCTGCCTTTCGGCATCGAGGTCAAGCGTGCCGACGCTCCGTCCGTCACGCCGTCGATCCGCATCGCGAAAGAGGCACTCAGCCTCAAGCAGGTCACCATCGTGCATCCTGGGGCGAAGAGCTATCCGCTTGCAAATGGGATCAAAGCCGTGGGGATTGACGAGCTGATCCGAACTCCTACGTGCATCTACGAGCCTTGATGGCCGCGTTACGGGGCGAAAGTCCCCTTCGCAATCACTGTCCTACGCGACAACTTGACGCTTATCTGAATCACCATCAGAATCAGACGCGCGCTTACCCCTCTTCGCCTCTTCATACACCGCAGCAGGTGGACCGCGCAGATCCCAGACCAGGCCGCACCAAGACAGCGCCGTCAAGCCATAGTGAGTCAGGTCAATCTCCCACCAGTAGAAGCCCTGGCGCTCGGAGCCTGGATAGCGGTGATGATTGTTGTGCCACCCCTCGCCCATGGTGATTAACGCGAGTGTCAAACTGTTGCGACTGTCATCGGTGGTCTTGAAGCGTCTACTGCCAATCAGATGCGTCAAAGAGTTAATGCAGAATGTTGCGTGGTAGGTCAGCACTGTGCTGACGAAGAACCCCCAAACGAGCATCTGAAATCCAGTGGTACCGAGACTCGGAAACAACGCGTTCAGCGCTACTCCTAGAAAGTAAGTCGCCACACCGAGCGAAACTGGTGCAATATGGTGATGCTCATTGAGCCAACGCAACTCACGGAACTTAGCCAAATCCTTTACCGCGTCGGTATCTGTCTCAAGATGTTTGGGCGAAAGCACCCAGCCAACATGTGACCACCACAAGCCACTCACGATCGGGGAGTGGAGATCTTCAGGTTTATCTGAGTGACGGTGATGATGACGGTGATGCGCAGCCCACCAGAGCGGTCCCTTTTGAGCAGCGCTTGCGCCTACAAATCCCATGACAAATTGAAACACTCGACCAGTTTTATAACTGCGGTGCGAGAAGTACCGGTGGTATCCCCCGGTAATTGCAAACATCCGAATGAAGTAAAGCGCCATACAAACCGAAACCGCCACCCAGGAAACTCCGGTTACGAATATGAACAAGCACATCAGGTGTACAGCGGCGAACACCACCGCACTGATGACATTGGAAAAACTGGTCTTCGGTGCGGTAATGTCTATTGTCATAGCAATACGGTGTAGAAATGGTGTATCTACTGGAATGAGACCAGCTTGAGGCAAAGGAGTGTAGGAGCGCCGTTGGCTGGTGTTCCAACAATAGACAATTCAGCGCTGATTTTACGTCATCAGCGCGACCGGATGTTGGAGTGGGGGTGGGCGCCAATGATCGAGGCGCGGACCACAATGGCCCGCGCCTCGATTTTCATCGATGCATAGTCTCCGCTAAGTCAGTTGCATGGACCCCACGAAGCAGCAAGGAGCCCAAGGTCAGAGCCGCCGACGATGCTGTCGCCGTCGAGATCCGCACTGCACGGACCGGAGCAGCCCCATTGCGAGAGCATGTCGCCGAGATCAGAGCCGCCGACGCTACCGTCGCCATCAAGGTCCGCCGCGCAGCCCACCATGCTCGGCATGTCGCGTACGTAGATCCCGCCCCATGCCTCGCCGCTCACGGGCTCGAGCATGCTGGCAGTGATCGCCAACCGACCTCCGCGAAGTGCGTCGCGTTCGATACCGACAGCTGTGACGAATGAACCGATCGGCGCCTGCGGATCGACATCGGTACCGGGCGTAGTCATTCCGATGAGCGGCGACGCTGCAGGTCCGACTGACCCGAGTCGGCGGTAGAGGGAGTCGACGCCACCAGCATTGGCCTTGAAGACTGCGTCGAAATTCCCGGGACTGGTGCCGGAGACGGCGACGAATGTCGCGGACCGCCAGCGGGGCAGTTCCTGATCACCGCCCTCGTCGCCAGAGCCTGAATCCGGTGGGCTGCCTGAGAAGTTCCAGTAGAGCATGTCATCAACACCTGATCCCGTAGTGGCGATCGGATAGACGACGCCCGAGCCCACTTCGACTGCGAAGAAGCCCTGATGCTCAGGAACTTCGACAAGGAAACCATCCGGGTACTGTTCGTTGCAGTACTGAAGCAGGTCCGCATTACCGTCGGTTGGGCAGGAAAGGAGATGCGGCACCATCCGGCTGCCCCATGCTCCCCAAAATGCGACCCACTGACCATCGAACGAGAGTGCCTCGCCGATGCGGGTGAAGCGTGCTCCTTCGGCTTCCCCGGGAACCTGGTCGCCGAGCGAAACGAGCGCCGTCAGCGGTGCATCGGATTGGAGCGGCGCGAGGAAGATGCCTCCCATGGTCGGCGCTTCCTCGACGTCGAGGCCCACAAACACCATGTGTCCGAACGCCGCGCTCGGCGGAGCCGTCGATCCGAAGGGCACCGTACCCCCCGCGACCTGTCCTGGCATGATCATGGTGGAGTCGGCGACGCGCACCACTGGCGACTGACCCCCGACCGCGGTCATGCTCCGGAAGTACACGCCGGTGCGACCGAGCCCGGTGGACGTCTCGGTCCAGTTGCCCTTGAATGTGATGAACTCGCCGTCACACGCCGATGCTGCGCCCGGGAATTGGTCGAATCGCGTGCCCGGCGCAGTGCTAGGAACCTGGAACCACGGGAACACGAGTGCGCCGCTCACCGGGTCAGCCACCGCGCCCAACAAACCAACGCCCGACTGCAGCGTGCCATCGACAGTGGCATAGATGCCCGAAGTCCCGACGCGCGTCTCCGTCCCGTCGGGAAGTAGATACGTCCAAACTGGCGAAGATTGACCGCGGGTCGCGATCATCCCGGATGCGATATCGATGCGGGGAAACGACGGGAATTCGCGAAAGGGCGCCAAGCCATCCCCGGAACCACCGCTGGTGTTGTTGGGCTGTGGAACCTCCTGCGAGACCGCCGCCACCGTGGTGATCGATCCGCCGGGCACGGCGGAATCAAAAACATAGACGCCGCGCACTGGCTGTGATGGGCCTTTGCTCCTCGCGCGGAACACGACGAGTCCGTCGGTGTTGATCGATGGTTGGTTGTAGCTGTTGAACAACTTGTCGGATCCCGGCATCAACTGGCCGTTGTTGGCTGCCGTCGCCCACTGCTGTCCATCCGCCGTCGCCATCATCGTGGTCGATGTGGCAGCTAACGCTGCAATGATGATTCTCCATGAATTCATTTTCGTTTCCTTTCTGTCGCTCCGCCTGCGGATCCCGCGCGGGAACCTCCGGTCGAATGATGTGAAGGAGAATTTTTATGGTGAAACGACGAGTGTGTGAAGGCGGAAGATGCCCTGGATTTCATGTGGAACGGCGGAATGGGCCGCTCGCATCGTTCAAGACCATCAGGGACGAATGCTCGCGTCACGGCGATGATCTGATCGAAGTTGTGGAGTCTTTGTGCTTCGCCGTTGCGATCCGTGATGATTAGGCGAAGATTCTGCCAAATATCCGAAGCCTCGGGAGCCGATCTCGAGCAAATCCGGATTGGTATCCAAACGGGAACGATGAACATGAAGACATGGACAAAGATTGGAATCGTGGCAACGGCCATCACAGCATCTCACGCGAACGCCGACTTCATCGGATGGACGGCGAGCGTCCGAGACGTGGCAGGGGGACACTTAGTAAACGTCTTTGCGGCCACGAGCAGTGCCGGGGATTCCTTGGTCAGCGTGTTCGGCGGTAGCGCTGGAAATGCGGGATATGTGACCACTAACTCAGCGAGCGGGTTCCTGCAATCGAGTGGCGCACGCTCAACGTTCGCCGCGGAGATTGGTCAGGAATGGGATGCCCCCGACAGTTTCCTGACCATCGGCGGCGGCTTGGACTCCGCCACCGGAGCGTGGAGCGCGAACGCCGCCACCATCGGCGATCCCACATGGATGTTCACGGATCAAGGCGGCGGCTCGAGGAACGGATTTTCCACTCGGACCGACATTCCCGCTGGTCTCATGAATCCATGGACGAATGCCATCCCAACGAACGGGGGTTGGTACCTCGCTGGAGGCACGAGCCCCGCGCGCAACTTGGCTAGTCTCGGAGCCAACAGACTCTCGCACGAAGTGTCAGGTGGCGTGCACTTCGGTGCGTCGAGCGGTGCGGCCGCGGCAGCTTCGAACGGAATAATGGTCGCGCAACTGTGGGTCGCCGACCTTGGCGGCGAAACGGGCGCATCGATCCAGTGGCGCATGGGCGCGACGATCCGCCGCTCCAACGGCACGGTGCAGCAGAACGTATTCGCGTTTACGGTGCCGGCGCCGGGTGGGGCGATACTGGCCGCGTCGGTCTTTGCAAAGCGGCGGCGGCGATCGGGATGGCGCGCTGATAGTTGAACCTTTGCGGCATGGGGTTTGTGCGGGTGACGCGTCGCATGGCAGCGTCATGTAGTTACACTTTTCCAGCACATGCACCATGCAAAAAAATCCATCGGTTTACGAATGACCCGGACGGCCATACTGATCGGATTGGTCAGTGCCAACCTTGGCTGGGTATCCACTGAGCCGGTGGATGAGGTGAATATCTTTCTTGGTACGGACTGGGATAGACGCTTGGACCTGACCACCAGCGCGCAATGCACGCCAGCAGCGATCCGTCCGTTTGGCATGATCTCCCCAGGGCCGTTTAACGAGCAGTACACCAACAGCGGATACTCCCATGCAAAGAAATCGCTGATCGGTTTCAACCACACACACCTTTCAGGAGTGGGCGTCGGGTCATACGGGTTGATTACGCTTTTGCCCGTCACGGGAGACAAGGGATTGGGCACGGTTGTGACTAGCCCTCCTGAGAAGCGCTCCGCTGAGCCTGGGTATTTCAAGGCTGAGTTGGAAGAGGACAAGATCACGGCAGAGATGACCTGCACGAAGCGGGCTGCGATTCATCGCTACACCTATCCGGCGGATGCGAAGAATCAGCGCGTGCTGCTTGATCTGAGTCGGGCCATTTTCAATGACAGTAAAGGAAAGAAACCCGAGGTCTTCGACGGAGAGGTTTCTCTTGTGGGCGATCGAGCCCTGCAGGGTGTGGCCCACACCACCTCGTGGAGTGAGCACCGGACTTGGTTCTACATTGAATTCAACAAGCCGTTTGCCTTTGAGAAACAGGACAGTAAGGGCGGGATTGTTCAGTTTGCCAAGGATGATGGCTCCCCGGTGCTCGTGAAGGTGGGCATCTCCTACGTGAGTGAACAGAACGCCCGTGAAAATCTCCAAGCAGAGATTCCCGGTTGGGATTTCGATGCCGTGCGAGCTGATTCCCGCAAGGATTGGAATGACAGACTCTCAAAGCTGATGGTCGAGGGTGGCACGAAGGACCAGCGGGTGATATTCCACACCGCGCATTACCACGCGCTCTTCCATCCGCAGCTCGCGAGCGATGTCAACGGGGAATACCGCGGGCTCGACGGGAATGTCCATAAGACAGACGGCCACCAACACTACTCCGTTCTTTCAACATGGGACACTTTCCGTGCAGCGCATCCGCTGTACACGATCGTTGAGCCAGAGTTACAGCTTGATGTCATCAAGACGATGATCGATGATTACAAGGACTCCGGCTGGGGGCCTCGCTGGAAACTGGCCTACAAGGAAGTCTTCTGCATGCCCGGCACGTGGTGCGATGTGATCATCCCTGATGCTTACATCAAGGGCATCCGCGGGTTTGACACCGAGGCCGCATGGGCACTGATGGAGAAGAACGCGACAGTCGATGGACGGCGCGCGAATGTGGAGGAGTACATCAAGTTTGGCTATGTGCCGTCGCCCAGTCACTGGGGAGTCACGCACACGCTGGAGAGCGCGTACTTGGATTTTTCGATGGCGCGTTTCGCCGAGGCCGTAGGTAAGAAAGACAAGGCTGCGGAGTTTGACCGTCGCGCGCTTGGTTACCGCAATCTTTGGGAACCAAAGTCGCAATTCCTGCGTGGCAAAGATAGGGATGGAAACTGGTCGAAGGTGGACACTTTCAGCCCATTTACTTGGGACGGGAAGGGCAACGACGACTATTGCGAGGGCAACGCTTGGCAGTGGCTCTGGCATGTCATGCAAGACACCCAAGGGCTGATCAACCTGTTTGGTGGTGATGCGAACACTGCCAAGCGACTTGATGAGTTTTTCACGGTGCAGGGCGGTAACGCGACCGGTTGGCAGGAGGGCGCCAAGAACTTTGGCCAGTATTGGCACGGCAATGAACCAAACAACCACGCGATCTACTGCTACAACTTTGTCGGCCAACCGTACAAGGCAGCGGAGTTGATACGTCGGGTCTTGGAACTCGAATACACCAACGACACCCAAGGGATCAGTGGCAACGAGGACGCTGGGCAGATGTCGGCGTGGTATGTCTTTAGTGCGCTCGGTTTCTATCCATACACCCACGCGGTTCCCCAGTATGCAATCGGAACCCCGCTGTTCGACAAGGCGACGCTGAAACTTCCTGGCGGAACGGTGGTCATGACCGCCAAGAACAATTCAGCGGAAAACAAGTACATCCAGTCGGTGACCATCAACGGCAAGCCATGGGACAAGGGCTGGCTTTCGCATGAAGTGCTGCAGTCGGGCGGCACCATTGAGTTTGTCATGGGTCCAAAGCCATCGGCATGGGGCACGGCTCCAGAATCGCGTCCATTCTCCATGACACCGGCCGCTAAAAAATAGCGTGGCGACATCGCGTTCTTCCCACGGCATTGGGTGTGATGGCAGTGTCTGCGCTCACTCGCGCCGCGATTTCTAGTAGAACTATCGGATGAAGCCTGTGACCCATGTGACACTCGCCGCGAGGCACATGAATCCCTCATTATTTGAAGCAATAGACACATATTCATGAAGCATTTACTACTGGTCGCATTATCGCTTCTTCCCGTCACACACCAATCCTTTTGCCAGCAACTCTCGCCGGTCGATCAGGTCAACACCCTGATGGGGTCCGACTCGGAGTTCAAGCTTTCAAGCGGGAACACCTATCCAGCGATTGCGCTGCCATGGGGAATGAACTTTTGGACCCCGCAAACCGGAAAGATCGGCGACGGGTGGGTCTATTCATACGACGCTTACAAAATTCAAGGGTTCAAGCAAACGCATCAGCCGAGCCCGTGGATCAATGATTACGGTCAGTTTTCGATCTTCCCCCTCACGGGCGAACTGAAGATTGCCGGCGAAGAGCGTGCGAGTTGGTTCTCGCATAAAGCCGAAACCGCTCGCCCGCACTATTACAGTGTCTACCTGGCTGATTACGACGTCACAGCCGAAGTTACGCCCACTGAGCGCGCAGCCATCTTCCGATTCACGTTCCCGGAAAGCGAAAAGTCGTGGGTCATCGTTGACGCCTTTGACAATGGCTCGTACGTCAAAGTGATTCCGTCGGAAAATAAAGTGATCGGTTACACCACGCGCAACAGTGGCGGGGTGCCGGCGAATTTCAAGAACTACTTCGTCATTCAGTTTGATAAGCCCTTCGCCGAGAGTCCCGTGTGGAGCAATGACAAGGTTGTCGTAGGAAAATCGGAATTGACCGACAACCATGTGGGTGCAGCCGTCAGGTTTGCCACAAAAAAAGGCGAACGGATCCATGCACGAGTCGCTTCGTCATTCATTAGTTTCGATCAAGCCGAATTGAACCTCAAGGAATTGGGGCAGGGCACTTTCGATCAGGTTTGCCAGGCTGGTAAAGACATCTGGAACAATGAACTGTCGCGCATTGCAGTGGAAGGCGGAACCTCTGATCAGGTGAAGACTTTCTATTCGTGCTTCTACCGAACCCTGTTGTTTCCGCGCAAGTTCTATGAGTTCAACAAGGACGGCGCCATGGTGCATTACAGCCCGTACAACGGACAGGTATTGCCTGGACCCATGTTCACCGACAATGGCTTCTGGGACACCTTTCGTGCCGTCTTCCCGTTCTTCAACCTGATGTACCCAAGCCTGAATGCGCAAATCCAAGAAGGGTTGGTGAATGCCTACAAGGAAAGCGGATTCCTTCCGGAGTGGGCAAGTCCCGGCCATCGCGATTGCATGATTGGCTCAAACTCCGCCACGTTGATCGCCGATGCGTACTTGAAGGGTGCCCGTGGATACGACATCAATACGCTGTACGAGGCCGTTGTCAAGAACAGCACCACCGAAGGTCCACTGAGTTCCGTTGGCCGCAAAGGAGCTGATTACTACAACCGGCTCGGCTACGTTCCGTACGACGTAAAGATCAACGAGAACACCGCTCGTACCCTTGAGTATGCGTTTGCCGATTGGACGATTTACAAACTGGCGAAAGAACTCAAGCGACCGCAAGCGGAAATCGATTTGTTCTTGAAACGAAGCCGCAGTTACCGCAATGTGTTTGACCCGGAAACCAAGTTGATGCGCGGGAAGAACCAGGACGGGACTTTCCAGACCCCATTCAATCCGTTCAAGTGGGGCGACGCGTTCACGGAGGGAAACAGCTGGCACTACACCTGGTCCGTGTTGCACGACATTCAGGGGCTAGTGAATCTGATGGGCGGCAAGGAAGAGTTTGCGCGCATGCTTGATACGGTCTTTGTTGTTCCGCCCATCTTTGATGATTCGTACTACGGGCAAGTGATTCACGAAATCCGCGAAATGCAGATCATGAACATGGGCAATTACGCCCACGGTAATCAGCCCATTCAGCACATGATTTACCTTTACAACTACGCCGGCCAGCCATGGAAGGCGCAGAAGTGGGTGCGCGAAGTCATGAACCGGTTGTATGCCCCAACGCCGGACGGCTATTGCGGCGATGAAGACAACGGACAGACCTCGGCCTGGTATGTCTTCTCTGCCATGGGCTTCTATCCGGTGACTCCTGGGGCGGATCAGTATGTCCTCGGCGCGCCGCTCTTCAAGAAAGTGACCGTGAAGCTCCAAAATGGCAAGCAAGTGACTTTGAACGCTCCTGACAACAGTGCCGACAACAAGTACATTCAGTCGATGACTGTGAACGGAGCCGAATACAGCAAGAACTGGCTGAGCTTTTCTGACTTGATGAACGGCGCCACCATCGACTTCAAGATGGGTGATCAGCCAAACATGAAACGTGGAATTGACGACAAGGACGTTCCTTATTCGTTGACCAATGAGGTCGCGGAGTAGGGACTCAATCGCACTTGGAAGTTGCGCTCGAATTTTCTTATAGACAGGAATCACCGTAATGATGAATGCCCCCGCCCGCACTGACAACCGTTTCGCCTTCATGACCGTCACTGCGCTGTTCTTTATGTGGGGGTTCATTTCCTGCATGAACGATCTGCTGATCCCGAAATTTAAGGCAGACTTCGACCTCACGCAGTTTCAGGCGAACCTTGTTCAGTCTGCATTCTTCGGCGCCTACTTTCTGGTGTCCCTTGCCTACTTCCTGATCTCTGCAGCCAAGGGTGATCCCATCAGCAAGATCGGATACAAGAACGGTCTTGTACTTGGACTCGTCATCTCGGGAATCGGCTGCCTGCTCTTCTATCCAGCGGCGGAGACCAAGCAGTATGCGTTGTTCCTTGGAGCACTCATCGTTCTCGGCTCTGGAATCACCATCATTCAGATCGCGGCGAATCCCTACGTCACCATTCTCGGCCCGGAGGAAACCGCTCCATCACGGCTCAATCTCTCGCAAGGCTTGAACTCGCTTGGCTACGTGATTACCCCGCTCGTTGGCGGCGTCCTTCTCTTTGGATCGAAGGAGCTCTACACGAGCGCTGGCGGCGTCGATGCGGTCAAGGTCCCCTATGTCGGACTTGGCATCGCCTTCATCCTGCTGGCGGTGGTGTTCAAACTGATCTCGCTGCCCAACTTCCGCCAAGAAGGCAAGGTTGAGGCAGGCGTGAAGGTGTTCCGCCACAAGCACTTCGTTTGGGGATGGC
>JBIKZY010000074.1:0-10242 GCA_044354475.1 Phycisphaerales bacterium | reverse complement strand
GCGTTCCGGCAGTGACAAACGCCAGGGCTTTACGCGCGTTTGTGTCAGTTTTTGCAGGGAATCCAGCCTGTGCGAACGCCTTCAGTGCCAGTGCCGTCACTGCGTTTGGAACAGCGGTTGACGGCTTACTTTGATCAGTCGCTTTCGCAGAGGTGTCTTCCATCCACCCGCCGTTCGGACCCTGAGTGGAGCGCATGAACGCAAGACCCTTGCTGACCGCCGCCTTTGCTGCAGCGAACCGTACCGCGTCCATCGGCACGTCTTCGGCGCGGTCCGCGATGCGCAGTATCACCGGCAGGGGTTGGATGACACGTGAGGGAACGTTGGGAGCACTCAGCGTGGTGATCTTTTCCGCATTGACGCGTGCATCAGCCGGAAGAGATGCGGGCGCCAGCACCGCCGCTCGCACTGCAGCAGGAGTTTCCTTGGGCGTTGCGTCCGTGACTGGCTTGGCCTGCAGCAGTGGAATCGGCGCCTCAATCTTGAGATAGATAAGGAAGTCTGATTCGCGCGGCGTAGTGGCTGCGGGCTGCCCAGCCGGCACGGGCTTCTTAGGATCAGGACCAACGCCAACGAAACGCAGCGGGGTCAAGACCATGCCTGCGGCATCGGCGCGCGCAGTGACGGACACCCGCACGAGAAGCCCATCTTCAGCACCCGACTTCTGGTCCAACAACTTTGCGTCAACACGCGGGTCAGTACTCGTCACGGAATCAATGCGCACCCCGTTCGCGTGCTTGATCTCAACTTCAAATACTTTGCTTGCACCCGGGGCGATGATGCCCACGTTCTCACGGTACTGTGCAAAGCCAAAATTTGCGCTTATTTTTGTGCATTCATGGCGCACACGCATGTCAATGAGGCGCGCATCGGCTCGATCAGTTTCAATGACCAAATACTTGGGAACACGCTCGCAGGGCAGGCTAGAGAAGTCGTAGCGCACACGATAGTTCTCACGCGGGCCTTGCTCTGCTGGGTTGTAGTCCACAAACACCGGCGCTGCGCCACCGACCGACATGATGCGAAATGACTTTCCATCAATTGACTCCACGGTAATTTCGCCGGTGACATTTGCCTTGTTGTCAAACGCATTGATGAATGGATCACGACGTTGCTTGCCATCAGCGCCAACACTCAACTGAATACCGCGCACCGGATACGTCACTTCCGCTTTGATGCTCAGTTCCACCAGTCCAGGTACGCCGTCAAACATCAGCACTACTTGCGCAGACTTTTCGCCGGTTGCGCCGCTAGTCCGCATGGAGAGTGGAACCTTGAGTGTGCCGCCCGCGGGTATTTCCTTTCCGAGCATGTCTACGGTGGTGCACGTGCAACTGGGCGCACTGCGAACACACTTCACCGGACGATCAAGAGTATTTAGAAGTATTGCCTCAAACTTCACATCGGTCTGTGGTGCAACGAAACCGGCATCAAGCGATGCGGGCATTGCCTTGATGGGGCACAGCGCCATTTGCTCAGCGACCTGACGAGCGCGATCGGCCATTTGCTGCTGCTGCGGCACGGCATGTGTCATCCGGGCACAGGCGATTGCCATGATGGTGGCGGCGCAGGAAAGAAAGCGAGGGCAGGTGGGAAGGTCGGTGAATTTCATGGGGTTTCCTCTCGTGCATCGTAGTTCGGCGCGTCCTACACTCGACCCCCATGCGCGCTATTGAAGTCCTCCGTCAAGGTACCCCCGTCGCTCCAAATGTCCGCTTTACAGGTGGTCGGTCCGAGTGCACTCCCGCTCCCGGCGAGGTGCGTGTTCGCACCGAGGCTTCGGCGCTCAATCACTTGGACCTGTGGGTTGGCCGCGGTTTGCCCGGTATCGAAGTGCAGTGGCCGACCATCGGCGGATCCGACGGCGTTGGCATCGTCGACACCGTGGGCGCCGGCGTTGATGCGGCATGGGTTGGCAAGCGGGTGATTCTCAATGCGGCGGTCATGCGCCCCGAGGCGCCGCGCCCAGGGCACGCTCCGTCCGGCGAGGACATCTTCATGATCGGTGAGCATTGCCCCGGTACGCATGCGGAGTACTTCGTTGCTCCGGCGACTAATGTCTTGGAAATCGGCGACATTGACCCGGTGCACGCGGCGGCGTTCGGACTCACGCACCTCACGGCATGGCGCATGCTGGTGACGCGCGCGCGGTTGCAGGCAGGTATGACGGTGCTCATTCCCGGTATCGGTGGCGGTGTTGCGCTGGCTGCCCTGGGAATTGCGCGACATTTTGGGTGCACCACGATTGTGACCAGCCGTCATGCAGCAAAACTGGAGCGCGCCAAGACGCTCGGCGCCAATTTCACGGTGCTCGACACCGGCGCTGATTGGTCGCGCGAAGTGCGCAAGGCAACCGCTGGACGCGGCGTTGACATTGTGGCGGAGAGCGTTGGCAAGGCCGTGCATATGCCATGCATCAAGAGTCTGGCTCGCGGCGGCACGCTGGTCACGTGCGGATGCACCACGGGCGCCGATGGCACCACCGATCTTGCTCGCATCTTTTGGAATCAGCTCTCCATCATTGGATCCACCATGGGTTCGATGGACGAGTTCCGCAGCGTCATTGCGCTGCTGCAAAGCGGGGCGCTCCGTGCCACCGTGGATGAGGTCTTTGAGCCAGCCGCGGCCGAATCGGCGTATGCGCGCCTGGAGGCAGGCGAGCAGTTTGGCAAGCTCGTGTTTAAGTGGTAAGTAGGGGAAGATTCCCGCCGATAACAACAATTTGCACTTGATTTCAGTTGCATCATCCGGTGTGATTCCTCGTAATGTCTACCTCGCACGTCGGCGCCGTCCATTTCAGCAGTCAGATCGTTGCTTCGTCAGATTCTTCAGAGGGAGGCACCGCGTTGCTTCCTGAAGTTGCTCCTCCACAGCGCAAGCAGATGCCAGGATGGGCGGTACTCCTCCACAATGACGATGTCAGCGACTTTTCGCTGGTGACGCGCTCAGTGGTGGAGTTTGCGCGGCTCACCGTCAGTGATGCGGTGGAGCGAACCGTGGAGGCGCATGAGTCCGGGGTTGCACTGCTAATCGTCACCCATCGCGAGCGTGCCGAACTCATCCAAGAGCAGTTTCAGACTCGCGGACTGACCGTCACCATCGAGCCTGCCGCCTAATTCGCGGCGTATGATTCTGAGGTATTCCGGAACGGCTCTCGTTCCGCTTTCCTACAGGATTCAGCCTCGATATGCGACCCGCACTCATTGTCTCGATCGCCGTCACCTTGGTTGTTGGGTTGGTGGCGCTGTTCGCTGGAAAGGACATCTGGGCGTGGATCAATGTCGGAGGCCCGGAGGCCACCGTGGTTCGCATGGAACCAGCAACTGTGGGGGTGCTGGTGGAGACGGTTTCGGCACCGGGAATCATTGAACCCAAGCGCAAGGTGGATGTGTCAGCGGAAGTGTCGGCACGCATTGTGGAATTGCCGCATCGCGAGGGTGAACGCGTTCGCGCCGGCGACCTGATCATGCGTCTTGATGATCGCGATCTCAAGGCAGCGTTGCAGAGTGTGGAAGCCCGGCGCGATGGTGAGCGCTACCGCCTGGAAGCGGAGCGATCCCGCATCGTGGGCACGCAGAACACCCTGGAGAATGCGCGCGCTACAGCGCAACGGCAGGAGTCGCTCTTTCGTGCCGGGGACATCAGTCGGCAGGCCTATGAAGATTCCGTGACGCGCGCCGCAGACCTCGACGCGCAATTCCAAGCGCAGAAGAACACCATCGTTCAACTGGAGAAGAGCTTGGCTGCCGCCGAAGCGCAGATTGACCAGCAGCGCGAGGCGCTCCGGAGGACGGTCGTGGTCGCGGCGATCGATGGCATCATTACCCAGCTCAATGCCGAGGTTGGCGAACTGGTGGTGGTTGGCACCATGAACAACCCGGGAACAAAGATCCTCACCATTGCCGACTTGAGCAAGATGAAACTCACCGCCAAGGTCAGTGAATCAGACATTCCACGAGTCGCCAAGGATCAACCGGGTGAAGTTCGAATCAACGGCTACAAGAAGCGCATCTTTGCCGGCACGGTGGAGGAAGTAGCGCTCAGCCGAACCAACGATAAAGATGGCACTGGATTCTTCAAGACAGCGGTGCTCCTTGATCTGAATGGCGAGCAGATCTTCAGTGGCCTGGGCGGTAATGTTGATATTTCAATCGCTCGCCACAGTGGGCTGAATGTTCCAAGCCAAGCCGTGATTGACCGCAAGATCGAAGATCTTCCTGATGTGTTGAAGAGCAGTCCTCTGATCATTCCTGGCGCAAAGAATCTCAGCATGGTGTACCGAGTGATTGACGGCAAAGCCGTGGCGACGCCGGTGGCCACTGGGCCATCCAATCTCACCAACACCATCATTGTTGATGGATTGAAGGAAGGCGAGGTCGTGGTGGTTGGGCCATACAAATCCCTCGAACGCTTGAAGGATGGCGACGCCGTCAAAGCAGAGGAGTCATGGGGTGGTGGCGAAGGCGGCGGTTCGGGCGGTGGCGGCGGCGGGCGTGGCCGCGGAATGCGAATGCGATTTTGACCTTAAATACTGCTAGTTGCTGGCAACCACGTGTGGTCATGAACAGGCGCCTGAATTAAATAGACATGAGTGATTCGATCATCCAACTTCGCGGAATTGCCAAGGTCTATCGCGTTGGCGTGGAGACCATTCACGCGCTGCGCGGGGTTGATCTTGACATTGGTCGCAATGAGATGGTGGCCATCATGGGTAGCTCTGGCTCCGGCAAGAGCACGCTGATGAATATGCTCGGTTGCCTCGATCGCCCAACCAGCGGCGAATACATGCTCGGAGGGCGCTTGGTAAGCGCTATGAAGACTGATGAATTGGCGCTCATTCGGAACGAAGAAATTGGCTTTGTGTTTCAGAGCTTTGAGCTGCTTGCTCGCCAGTCGGCTTTAGAGAACGTGGAACTTCCACTGATGTATTCCGCCACCGCAGGCGGCTTTCGCGCTCGACGTGAACGCGCGCTCTCCGCGCTGCAGCGTGTTGGTCTTGGTAACCGTGTTGATCACCGCCCTAACCAACTCTCGGGCGGACAGAAACAGCGCGTGGCGATCGCCCGTGCGATCCTCAACAACCCCAAGATTCTCATGGCCGATGAGCCAACTGGAAATCTGGACTCCGCGACTACCGCGGAAATTTTGGCGCTGTTCACTCGCATTTACCGGGAAGGGCAGACCATCATCATTGTCACGCACGAAAATGATGTGGCCGCGCATTGCCAACGTGTGGTCCGACTGCGCGACGGGCGCATTCTCAGTGATTTGTCAGCCGAGGAAGACTTTGAAGTGAGCCCCTACGTGGAAGAGGCACGCGCCACGCAACGCCGTCGCGCTGCTGCGGAAGAGGCGACCGAGGCGACCACATGACCAACGCCAAAGCACCATCTCGGAAGGGCGCCAAGGGCGAAGGTCGCGGCCTCACCATCTTCTTCTTCCTGAAGGCGATCGGCATGGCGCTCAGTCAAATCTGGGCAAACAAGACGCGCTCCTTTCTCACCGCGCTGGGAATCATTGTTGGTGTTGCTAGTGTGACGGCAGTGATTGCGGCTCTGACTGGGCTGAAGGCCAAGGTGCTTTCTGAGTTTGAGAGTGTTGGTGCAGCACGTCTGTACGTGTTCCCCAACCGCCCCGACAACGTGCCGCGCGCCAAGTTCCCGTGGGAGAAGTGTCGCCTCAAGGTCAGCGAGGCACAGGCAATCATGGACCAGTGCCCTTCCATTAAGGGTATTTCTCCGATTGTTGATTTGCCCATGAGCGTTGAGAGTGACACGGAACTCATTGACGGCATGACCGTGAACGGAATTTGGCCAGCATGGCACGACGCCGTGGGCCGCAAGGTGATGCGCGGTCGACCGTTCAGCCAAATCGATATTGATACGGCGCGACAAGTGGCGCTGGTGAACCAGGCCGCCGTCACGGAACTGAAGATTGACACGGACGACAACGGCGGACTTGGCGAACACATTCTGCTTGGCGGACGCCGGTTCCTGGTAGTTGGGGTGGTGGAAACCACGCAGGCAAGAATGCTGGGAATGAACTCCAGCGAGGCAGAGATCTTCATTCCATTCAGCGTGGCAGAGAAGTTGCTGGATGGTTGGTATTTCATGCAGTTTGCGGCGATCGCCACCAGCCCAGAGACCGCTGAGGAGGCGAAGGCTGAAGTGGAGTACGTGATGCGCCGCCAACGCGGTCTGCAGCCAGACGATCCCGACACGTTCCGTGTTGCGGCACTGGATCAGTACATCAACCAGTTCAAGAATTTGGCGTCGGGTGTCACCGCGATCGCCGGAGGAATTGTGGGCATCTCGCTGTTGGTTGGCGGCATCGGCATCATGAACATCATGTTGGTATCCGTGAGCGAACGCACCCGCGAAATCGGATTGCGCAAAGCTGTTGGCGCGACATCGGCGGCCATCCTGCTGCAATTTCTGTTGGAGGCAGTGACACTCACTGTGCTTGGTGGAATTGCCGGATTGGTGATTGGGAAGTTGATGGCAGTGAGCCTGACATACATTCCCGGAGCAAATCTTGAGCAGGCCGATGTACCGGCATGGGCCGTGATCCTGTCCATCGTCTTTAGTGCCGGCGTCGGAGTTGCATTCGGCATGTTCCCTGCGTACAAGGCTTCGCGGCTTGACCCCATTGAGGCACTTCGTCACGAGTGACCCGATGCGTCGATTCCTTCCCGCCATCTTCACCACGCTCTCGTTCTTGGCCGCTGGCTGCCAGAACGATTTGTTTCGTGCTCAAGAAACGCCATTCACTGCACCCGATAGTGCGCTGAAGGCGATCGAGCCGGTGGATCTGACGTCGGCGACCTACGGTCCCCCGATTCCGGCTGAAGATGCAGTGGCGCAGGCAACGGCGGGTAGTTTCCGATCAACGCGTTACGAGCGCACTCGAACGCTTTCCATTGCCGAAGTTCGCGCGTTGGCACTCGCCAACAACCTGGATTTGCGCGTGCAGTTGGTAGCCCCTGACATTGCCAAGACGACCATTACTCAAGAAGAAGCAAAGTTCAATAGCCTCTTCTACGCCGATTACAGCCGTAACGGTAGTAATTTGCTGACGCAGTTGCAGAACAGCGAAGGTCTCTTCTCTGACCAAGTAAAGATGGGTGTGGCGGTACCGCTTGCCACCGGCGGGTTGGTGAAATTCCAACCGCAGTACACCCAATCCGAACAGGTCTCCGGATTTAGTCCAGAGACGGATCAAGGTGGAGTACTCATGTCCATCAGCCAGCCGCTATTGCGTGATGCTGGTGTAGGCGTGGCCACTGCATCCATTCGGGTCTCCAAGCTGCAGGGTCAAATCACGGACTCGCGTACCAAGCTTGAGGCCATTCGAATTCTCGCCAACGCGGATAAGGCCTATTGGAACCAGTACCGCACCTTCCGCGAGTTAGAAGTTCGTAAGCAGCAGTACGACCTTGCAATTGCGCAGCTTGATCGTGCCCAGCGCCGCGTAGACAACGGTGATGCTCCGCTGGTGGAAATCTTGCGTGCGCAGAGTGGTGTTGGATCAACGTTGGAGAATCTGATCCTTGCTGACGCGGCGCTGCGGAATCGTCAGCGAGATCTGAAGCGCATCATGAATGACCCGGATATGCCCATGTCCGACGGATGTGCATTGATTCCGGCAACCCAGCCGAATCCACTGGGCTTGCAACTTGATGCCAATATCCTTGCGGATGGCGCGGTGCGCAATCGCATGGAAATGTTGGAGTTGGAGTTACAATTGGCTGTTGATGCCACTAACGTCGAAGTTGCACGCAATGGGACCTTGCCACTCTTCACTGTTGACTACTCCTACCAAATGCTCGGTGCCGGCAGCGGATTCTCCGACAGCTTCGGCAACATTGGCGACGCGGATCAGTACACGGTGGCAGCCCGTGCAGAGATCCCTATTGGCAACGAAGCGCGTATGAGCCAGCTGCGGCGCGCGGTGCTGCAGCGTGTGCAACGTATGGCCACGAAAGATGCGCGTGCGCTTGCTATTCGTCAAGAAGTGCTCAATGCCGTGGATGCTATTGACACCACCTGGCAGCGCATCTTGGCGGCTCGCTTGGAGTCGATTCTGGCAGCGCGCACCTATGAAGCGGAGAAGCGGCAGTTTGATGTTGGACTGCGCAACAGCATCGATGTGCTGGAGGCGGCCAGCAGACTTGGTGACGCACAAACCCGTGAGGTCAACGCGCTTTCGGGGTATGAGATCGCACTGATCGACGCTGCCTTTGCGACCGGTACAATTGTTGGTGGCTCTCGCGTTCGCTGGGACGATCTGCGCGCGCGTGACCCGGCGGTAGTTCCAGAAACCGGCAATGATGGAATGATTGAGCCAATCACCGCAGTGCAACCAACGGTATCCAGACCGCAGGCAGCAGCGGCAGCGGGTGCTCGTGAGCCTGCCAGCAATCCGGCACCAGTGGCTGCGCCCGATACTGCGCCGGTCGCCGCTCCGGCCGCTGCGCCCGCAGTAGTTCCGACCAGTTGATTTCAACGTTCGCCACGCGGGGCAGTCAACCGATCGGGCCGGTCAGCTTTCGCTCTGCCATCTGCATCATGAGTCGTACTTCTGCCGGGACGGCATCATCAGCGACAGCGCTGCGAAGTGCAGCGAGCAAAGCGGCATCATCGTGGTTTGAAATACGTTCGCCGTGAAAGAGGTACGCAGCTGCCGTAGCCGCGATCGCGAGGCGACTACCCATGGATCGATCTTCTGCTCGCTCACCTTCGGAGCGCAGTGCAGCCCAAAGGATGCGTGCGCGGCGTAGGCGAGCAAGCGGGGTGGTTGGATCGGTGAGGAGGGCGACCGCTGTTCCTCGCTTGGTATCCACCTCGTAGGCGATCCAGTCACCCGATGCGAGCGCGGGCTGATCAAGTGAGTGCAGTACCCACGCTAGTGTGTCGCGCAGTGATCCGTCTTGAAATGGCTCAGGGCGCGTGGATGGATCAACAGGATTCGTCATTGCATTCGTCCTTCTAGAAGGGACATCAGTTCGCGGAGTTCGCCGCGCGCACTGGCCGGCGAGGTGTCCACTGTCGCGCCAACGCCTTGCACGAGATGCGCGGCAAACATGCGGCGCATGGAGACGATGGTGTTCGAAACTTGACTGAGCGCGGTGAGGTTCCAGCGCTCCATCAGTGATTCGTAAGAAGGCGGCGGCGCACCTTCGAGCATGGGTCGCAGGATCCGCGACTCAAAGATGTCCCATTGCATGTCGCGACCGTGGGCAAGGCACTCGGCACGCATGGCTTCAGCGGCGTCACGAATCAGCATGGTGATCCACGCGCGGTGGAACGCGGATTCGGGGGCAGGGTTCTGACGGTCGGGCAGGGCATCGTTGGCAAGGTCATCACTGCGGATGACGCGCCCTTCGCCTGGATGTCGGCGCGCGGCGTGGTTGAATCGATACACGTCAGCGAGGTAATTGCGAACGGCGCTCAAGAGCAATGTGCGGAACTGTCCACGCTTCTCATCAAGGCGCCCCAAGAGGTTTCTGCCTAACAGGACATCCGCAATGAAACCCTGGGTGAGTTCACGGGCTTCTTCATCGCGGCGACCGCTTTGCCGGATGTACGCGTAGATGGCACCCCAGTAGCGAACGGCCGCCTCATCGCTGCTGCGCGGGGCGGCTTCGCGTGGTGCGGGAGATTCGTTTGAAGGCGCGGTCATGGGAGGATCTGTCACGCGTTGCATGGAAGCACCGCTAAGAGATACGGCAAGTGCTACCGGAGTTCTTCGCATTTGCAGCAGTAGCAAACGCGATTCTTCTAAAAACAACACCGCGG
Source organism: Phycisphaerales bacterium (assembly GCA_044354475.1). Taxonomy (GTDB): domain Bacteria; phylum Planctomycetota; class Phycisphaerae; order Phycisphaerales; family SM1A02; genus UBA966. The sequence goes on along the minus strand of JBIKZY010000074.1, from coordinate 445 downwards.
TGCCCATAAAAGAGCACCGCGGTAGGTACGAATGATTGCCGGTCGCAGGTGACCGACATCCAAGCAATCAAGTGGAGCCGAGGGGAGTCGAACCCCTGTGCCGAAACAGTCCGCACAATGCCTCTACGAGTGTGTTTGCGGATTGATTGTCGACCGCACAGACCCCCGCAACGGGGTGTGCGAACCAAGACATGCATCATCTCGTTCCGCCGAAGCATGTCAGCCCATTGGAACCAGCCTGATTTTTGACAGCGGCCCCCTTATTCAGGCGTGGGGGGACTCACTGCACAGCCTAATTAGGCTGCGAGAGCGTACTGCGTGTTATTGGCAGTTGTGAATTTGCATGCTTTTTTACGTGGCCGGCATGCTCCACGACGCGCCACACTGTGCGTTGCCTGTCCGGTCGATGCCGGTACGGCCCCAAATTGTCAAAGAATCAGAACAA
>JBIKZY010000006.1:0-40194 GCA_044354475.1 Phycisphaerales bacterium | reverse complement strand
GCAGCCTTCAACGCGGCGCGGTTGCGTGGGCTGACCCGCCCGCGCTTATCGAGCAGGGTTCCATCAAGATCGGTGACAATGAGTCCGGGCATACGGGAAGTTTCAGGCAAAGTTCATGACGGCGCGGTCCGGGAAGGATAGGCGTTTCCCGCTACACTCCCCGGTTCTATGAGCCAGATCGACCGCCGTCTAAAGACCATGCAGCAAGCCGACCTCAGCGAGGGGCGCGTCAATGACGATTTCGTGCATTGGCTCAAGACATGGGGGCAGAACATCCTGCTGGGCGTCTTGATCATTGCCGCCGTCGCCATGGGTTGGTTCTGGTGGAGCCAGCGCCAGGAGAAGGAGCGAGACAACGCATGGGCCGAGCTTGGTGGAGCCAACCTCCCCGCCGCGCTGCAAGAAGTGGCCGCCAAGCATGAGGGCAAAGACGCCGTTGCTCCGTTTGCAGAGCTCTTGGCTGCTGACCGCTACCTGACTGCCGTCCTTTCCAATCAACGATTCGACCGCGAGGCCGGCGCCGTTGACGCCGCGCTCACTCCCGAGTTGCGCACCGAGTGGCTGAAGGCTGCTGACGTTCTCTACGCAAAGGTGGCCGCCCGCATCAGCGCCGCCAAGAATCCAGGCGACTACGGCTTCCTATTCGGCGCCCTCTTTGGACGCGCCGCAGTGGCGGAAGACCTGGGCGACATGAAGGCCGCCGAGGGCTACCTGAAGGACATCGAAACGCGTTCCAAGGGCACGGACTTTGCCGCGGCCGGCGAACTGGCCGCCAAGCGCATGTCCACGTTGCAGGCACTGGCTACCCCGGTGGTGCTTCCTTCCAAGCCGATTGCGCCGATGCCGGCTGCCATCCCGGACTTGACGGGACAAATGGCCCCAAACGCGCTGTTGCCCAACGGCAGCGCACCCGCAGCGGCTCCAACCGCTGGTGAAGAAATGATCCGTCAACTGCAAGGCGGTAGCGCTCCGGCACCGGCCGCGCCAACGCCGGCTCCGGCTGCGCCAGCACCTGCTGCGCCGTGACCACGCCATCGGACGGGCCAGACGAGCTTGCAGGCGACACTGACGAAGAAGCGCTGAGCGCTGATCCCGCGGAGCTCTTTGAGCTTTACGAGAATCAATCGGCCGACGATGAGACGCCCGTCACGGCTGTCTTTGAGGTCACCAAGAGCGTTGACCTCCGCCTTGATCGTTACTTAGCGCGGCGCGTTCCGTTTCTGAGTCGCACGCAGTTGCAGCGACTGATTGAAGAGCAAGCCGTCACGGTAAACGGCCGAGTTCCCAAGGCCAGTACCAAGTTGCGACGCGGCGATCGAGTGGTCGCCACCCTACCGCCGCCGCCCTCCAACACGCTGGCCGCGGAGAACATCCCGCTTGACATCCTGTTTGAGGATGAGCACTTGATCATCGTCAACAAGCAGCCGGGCCTGATTGTGCATCCAGCGCGCGCGCATAAATCGGGCACCCTGATCAATGCGTTGGCGTGGCACTTCCTGCACAACTCAGGCGGCACGCTGAGTACGGTCGGCGGCGATATTGCAAGACCGGGCGTGGTACATCGCTTAGACAAGTTCACCTCGGGCGTCATGGTGTGCGCCAAGAGTGACACCGCACACTGGCGAATCTCCAGGCAATTTGAGTTACGACAAACGCAGAAGCGTTACCTCTGCCTTGTTGAAGGCGAAGTGGAGCCCTTTGCAGACGTGATTGACCTTCCGCTTGGCAAGCACCCAACGCTCAAGGAAAAGGCCGCGGTGCGTCACGATGAATTCGGAAAGCCGAGTCAAACGGTGTACCGCGTACGTGAGGTCTACCAAGGCTATTCGCTGGTAGAGATTGAATTGCGAACGGGCCGAACGCACCAGATCCGCGTGCACATGTCGCACATTGGCTACCCGCTGGTGGGCGACGACGTCTACGGCGGCAAACACGTCCGAGTGGGCGAGTTTGACGAGACGCAGCCGGATGCGCAGGACTTTTTACTGACGCGGCAGGCGTTGCATGCTGCGTACCTGGGATTTGAGCATCCGATTACCGGGAAGAAGGTTTCGTTCCAAGCGCCGATGTGGGCAGACTTGCAGCGGGCGGTTGATCTGTTGCGGAAGAAGAGTCTGAAGCAGGTGCTGGAGGCGACGGGGTCGATTTTGGAGATTGGGTCGCCGGCGTAAACAGGTGCCGTTCACTGCTGTCCGTGATTTCGACACCGTGCATAGCAACTGAGCGTTGACTGACGGCGTCGGTACTTCCTAGAAGAACTTAGTTGATCCCGGTGATTATCAGATTCGATCGGCCAAGGCTCCTGCGCCGTTCCAGGACTTCAGGCAAACAGATGACCATTTGAGTCACGATTCACTGTACAAATCTCGATGAGGTTCCAGATTGACAAGGGGATCAGCGGAACGAGTGTCCAGCCAACAAGTACGGTGATGAGTAATTGGACAACCGCCCGCGTAGTAAACCCTGCGTAAAAATTGTGAACCCCAAACCATCCAAGAAATAATCCTAGTAACACGTAAGTCAATCTACTCTTGGATTCGGTCCCACGAAGTGGTGTCACTGCAGTGCCGCACTTAATGCAAAATGCTGCTGTCTGAGGCATGTTGCCGCCACATGTTCGGCAATAAATGAATCCTGGCTGATATAAGGGGACACTTGGAGGCTGCGGGATGGACTGATCGGTGACGATCGGCGGGGACGCACTTTGCGGTGCCTTTGCTGACGGCGGAGACTCTGGATCTACCCCAAATAGACCACGTACCTGTTTAGCCAATACCCATTCCTTCAGACCATCCTTCCAGACCATATCCGATTCTTTTAGTTGACCACTCATCGCTAAGTGCTTCAGAACATGACCCCAAACAGGTCCATGCTTACGTCCATCCGTTTCATAAAACCACTGTTCTGCCACTGCATACACCCCATTTGAATTGAGATAGCCAATGTTCACAAGCTGATTTTGTCAACAACCGATACGAACTCTATCGTAATCCGTCCACATCGTGTACCTGTACTTAACACGGAATAGCGACCGTGACGCTGCGTCCCCCTTCTCCAGGACAACGCTCGGTAGTCCCCTACGCTGACAACGATCCACGTCCCACCGAAGCAAGTTAGCGTCCGGTGGATACCAGCCTCGAAGGCAATGCCGGCCCGTTCACACGCTGTCGGGTTCCATACCATCCAACCACAATCCGCCCCTTCACTCTTCCGGAGAAGCCCATGCTGCTCACCGTCAATGAATTCTGCACGCGAGTCCGTCGGGACATGCCAGGTCTTGTCGGGCAACTACAAGATGAGACGGGGCGGTCGACGCCTGAGGAAAAAGTTGCATGGACTCTGTCCCTTCCAGAGGTAGCTGGCATCCTTGACCACGAAGGTCTTCGCGATCTTCATGTTCATCTCCGTGACCGATCGGCACTTTCCCTCGAATACCGCCTTCCAGCCGCAAGTGGCTGGTGCGATCTCGTACTACTTGGTCGGAGCGCTGAGGCCCCTGCTGCTGTCTTATTTGAACTGAAGAATTGGGACATCTCAGCGACCAAGCCCGGACCACGTGAATCGATCGTGCTTCATCAGAGCAAAGAAATGCTGCATCCCAGCGAGCAAGTGCGGGGATACGTTGAATATGTAGAAAGCTTCCACAGCGCGGTGCTCGATCGCAAGGCTCGCATCGCCGGCTGTTCGCTCATGACTAACTCAAAGGATGCATCCGTCCTCCTTGTTGCGCCGTATGACCGACTGCAAAGCACATATCCGGTGTTCTCAATGGGAGCGCGCGACATCAAGACCCGCCTTCCCGAATTCCTCAAGGGATTCATAAGTGAGTCAGATGAACAGTGGGCGAAAGAGTTCCAAGAAGGTCAATACAAGCAGGATCGATCATTTGTGCGCATGGTTGCGTCTGCCGTATCTGACCCCGCATGTCGGGAGTTTGTACTTATTGACGGACAGCGGAAGGGTTATGAACTTTGCCACGCCGAAATCGATCGCCTCATTACAGAGGCGCCGAATGAGAAACTGGTCATCATCATCGAAGGCCCACCGGGAAGTGGCAAGAGCGTGCTCGCTGCCAAACTTTGGGCTTCGCTCAACCATGATCGCCGACTTGAAGGCAACCACGTCATCGTTACCACATCGACCTGTCAGCGTACGAATTGGGAATCACTGGTGATGCGCGCGGCTGGAAAGGCCAAGGCACGCGGAGTGGTCAAGAAATCAGCTGACTTTGGACCGGGATTCTCAACACAATGGGTGGTCGCTCAGCGGGAGCACGGCGATGAAATTTCCGTGAGCGACTGGGAGAACAACCTCAAACTCGCCGCGTCACTGGGTCGAAGGTCGCCGCTTCCGAATAACTCGATCGCCGTTTCTATCGTGGATGAGGCGCATGCACTCATCGACCCGACAGTGCCAGGTCTCGAGGGTGTTTCGCCTTCTGGCTGGACGATGCACGCAGGTCCTCAGGCATATCACATCGCGCGCGCTTCCAAGATAAGCGTGTTCCTGATGGACCCCGCGCAAAGCTATCGCGACAATGAGTCAACAAATCCACGGTCGATCATCGAACACGCCGCGAAAGCGGGCGTCACCCGATTCAAGCGAATCGTGCTCGACGATGCACAGTTCCGCTGTGGCGGAAGTAAAGAGTATGTTGATTGGCTGTCTGCCTTTCTAGCCAATGAACCGATCGAACCGCAATTCGCAGTCAAGACCTGGCGTAAGGATGCACGTGGCGAAGGGAATTTTGAGTTTGACATAGTTGCTGACCCCGGGGCCCTTGATGAGCGACTTCGCGAGAAACTTACGCTCGGCAAGACTGTCCGCCTGCTGTCAAGTTATGCGGTGAAGTGGGCAACCAAGAAGGCCTCCAATCCGCATGATGTAGCGGAGCACGAACGCGACTTTGTTATTGATTACACGCGTGGCAGTGCACGACCGCGTTGGTCACGAATATGGAATTTCGTGCCAGAGGGTTCTGATTATTCAATATTCATCCAAGCGCCAGTTGCGTCAAAGATCCATGCCGATCCACTCTCCGAAGTTGGTTGCCCGTATGTTGTCCGCGGTTTTGACTTTGATTATGTCGGACTACTTTGGATGTCCGATTTGGTATGGCGGAAGGATCGTTGGGTAGTGCAACTGGAACACGCACATGAGAGCGCGTGGAAAAAGACCTTGGCGGCGGTGAAGCGAGCGCGCAAGTCGAAGGACGCGGCTGAGATTGCTAAGGCTGAAGCCAAACTTCTTGAATCCGTCACGCGCGGCTACCGGATCCTCCTTACTCGAGCCATTCGCGGAGCCTATGTTTGGTGTCAAGACGATGAAACACGGGAGCGGCTGAAGAGCGTGTTGGGGAAGTGAGTGGAAGTCCAGTCCATCACCACCACGTCGCGCGCCACGAATAGCATCTCCTACCGCACTACAACCCCGAACCACCAGCCACACCCCCGGAGGCGACATGGCAAAGCGAAAGACATCCAAGAAGTCCATCAAGCGAAGCGCAGCCACACTCAGCACCGCGAAGCCACGCACTGCCAAATCCACCAAGCCCAAGGCAATCGCGCCCAAGCCGAAGGCGAAACCCACGCCCACGCCAAAGCCCAAGCGCACGCCGAAGGCAAAGCCCGCCCCGCCATCCCCCCACATCCTCATCCGCAAATCAGCCGGCCCGCGTGCGTTCGCCAAGTACAAGGCGTACGTGTCCGGCACACGGTGGGAACTTGCGATCAGCGGCCGCTGGAGCGAGTCGCCATACCACTCGGGCCACATCGCCTACTACGTGCGGCGCATTGCGGGCGGCGTTTGGCTCATGAAGTCAGTCGAGCGCAACGCCGACCTTGACGACGTCACCGAAGAAGACATCGAGGAAGGCGCCCTGAACGACGACCAGCTCCAAGCGCTGTGGGGCCGAACCCTGGAGGAAGCCCAGAACGAAGAGTTCGTAGAGATCGTGGCAGCGTGGCTCGATGCGCCACGAAAATCGTTCAGCATTGACGCCGCAAAGACGCTGTACGAGGCGCTTCGCACGCATGACGCCATTATGGTTAGCGAGCCGGACCGTGACGGATTGCTCCGAGGTTGATGGGGTGGCCGGGCTTCGAGTGGAAGTCCATAGTTTCCTTGCTGATAGGGGAACTTTAGGCGGGCCGGACCGGCGAGCGGCTTCCGATTTACTTGCGTTCCTCGACTTCGTCTATCTGTGAATAGGTGGCGTTCCATGACAGTTTCACTTTGCCACGCTCGACACCGTCGCGACCCTTATCTATCAAGAGCGACAGTTCTAGGTCGTCGTACACTTTCTCTATCTTGTTGGGATTGTCTACCGGCTTCGCCCACTCATACGCTCGACTCATAAGCATGACGACATCGGCGCGGTAGGCGTTTCGACCCGTTCCCAGCAGGTCGCCCATACCGTCAGCATCCTCAAATTGACCCTTATTCACCTCGGATATGACCAGTATCGCTTCGTTCGTCTCTTGTTGTAAACGCGACAGGCCTTCGATAATCAAGCGGTCGCGTTCCATGTCGCCCGACCATGCGCCACCATGCGGCGGCTCGACCAGTATCGCTTGAAGGTTGTCGACGACAACGAATAGGCGTTCGACCTTTAGACGCTCTTTAGCCTCTTGAATCAGAGTCGACAGGCGTCCGTACCAGCGCGACGGGTCTTCGCTGGTCGCTTTCATAGTGCCGATATCCGCCATCGAATACATGACCATGCGGCTACTAGTTACCGTCAAGGTCTTGACGCCTTCCTGTAGTTGCGTCCAATCTTTAATACTAAACTTCAAGCCATCCGAATCAGCCTTTACACCTTGGTCGCCTATGCGTAACTTGCGGTACGACAAGTCGGAAGCGAGTGCCAGTAGTCGCGTCGTCAATTCACTCGACGGCATTTCAAGCGACAGATAGACCAGGCCAACCGTCGGGTCTTTCATAGCATCGATGCCTAGTTGAATGGTTAGTTGAGTCTTACCGACGCCCGGAGCGGCTCCCAACAACATCAGGCCGCGCAACCCGCATAGACGCTGGTCAAGTTGCTTGAAGGTTGGTAGTCGTAGACCGAGCCAGCCACGCGCATGGGTGTCCTTTAAGCCATCGACGACACTGTCTAAGAGTGCGCTAAAGTCGCCCGGCTTCGCTTCGGTCTTCCCTTGTGCTACATGGGTCGCCAACCTAGCCAATAGTTGATCTTGGGCTGCTGAGTCGTTCGCATCCAGCCAGTCGACGATATCCGCGGTCGCACCTAGGTCGAACGGTGGCGCAACGGTTACAGACTCGGCAATTGTCCGTAGGTGTTCGGCTAGTGCTTTTGCGTACTTCGCGCCGTCTTCGTCGTTGTCGGGCAGGATGACAACATGGTTACCCTTTAAGACAGACCAGTTGTACTTCGGCCAGTTGCCTTTATTCGACTCGCCACCACAACTAACGCCGACTAGTTGCAGTTGGATAGCGACGGCGTCGGCGGCTTTCTCGGTCTCGACAACATAGACCGTTGAATCCGCTTGGCCGATATCACTAGCACGATAAAGCGGCAACAATTCGCCATTCTCACGGCTTGGCTCCTTGTTGATCCATTCGTTTCCATGTAACGAGAACGGTACGACTTGCTTCGAACCAGTTTCATCGGCATACCGAACGCGAACATAGGTTTCGGAGAACGGATAGACCCGCGCTAGTGGCTTGCCCTTGTACATCGGTGGCGGGACGAACTGCGGTACGTTCGACTTTGGTCGCTTTAGATTTGTTGACGTTGATGGCGGCCACGGTGCGCCGTCATTCTTCCCCATCAATATCAGCGTCCCAATCCCAAGGTGCGCCTTTCCGTGCTTGAATGAATACCATTGACGACGCGCTTCGCGTTCGTTGTAGTTGTCGGATTGCGCTGACCAAGCCAGCCAGTCAGGTAGCAATCGGTCACCGACAGAATGACAGGCCATCCCGACTTTGATCCAGTCGTCGCGATCGCTGAGCGGTTTGATATATCGCAGCAAATACCGAACGGTAGCAAATCGATCGTATTCAGACTCTTGCATGGACGACATCAGTGTTCCCCCTATCTAGTTGTTGCATGATCGTGTGGACAGCGTCCCGCTCGATTGGGTCGAGTCGGCAATACGCCTTTACGAATGCCTTTCCGCCAACGGCGTGTGTCTGGAAACCGGAGTTCTCCCAGTGCCACGCAATATTACCGACAGTGACGTCATCACTACTGCCGTTGTTTAACGCTGTCGTCGTAACCGCCCAACACGCATATTGCCACTCCGCTTCGCTCGGCAAGCGCATGTCCGTTTCACTCAAGAATCCCTGAATAGCGTTCCAACTCACGTTCTCCACCGGGCGCCTTGCAGAATCGGAATATGCCTGGAAGCGACTCGGATTACTGCCCATCTTCGCGACCCACTGCGACTGCGTCACTTCATAGCGGCCCATGTAGAACGACTGCGTCAATGTCACCGAGCGCGTGGGGTTCTCATCGCCGTAACACCCCCACTGATTCGGCGCCCTGCATCCCATCGTGAACGTTCCGGCTGGAATCAATAACATCTCAATCTGCGTTGCCGTGTCGCGCACGCGCCACGCCAAGCCGCTCGCAATGATCGCTGCGCGCAGCGTCGCATCCGTCACCACAGCCGGGTTTGGCTCTGCTTCCACGAGCGTGGCCCAACTAGGAACCGTTACTGGTGGGCATGCGCCCCAAAATTCAAGTAGCAGACCGAGGTCCGCTCCGCCGACGATTCCATCGCCGTTGAGATCTGCGCTCCCTGCTTGACCCCATTGGTCTAAGAGACTCCCGATGTCTGCCCCGGTCACTGTGCGATCCGCATCGAGATCACCTAGGCATGACTGCGCAGTTGCCGGCATCGCGACCGCGAGCACAAGTACGGCGGTGAAATAGCGAACGGCATTCCGTGCACGAGCCCGCCCGGTGTGTTTCGATTTGTCCATAGGTCCTCATGATATGACGGCTAAGACGTGCAGCCAACAACAATCCCGTGCAAGGCGAAGTTTCGGGCATTACCCGTATACGACCAAATTTCGCCGCACTCTACGAAGACCCTGTGGGCGGTTGTTCGTTTTGGCTGACCTGGACTTCCACTCGAATCACGGACAACCTCAGAACAGTTACGCACTCACGACGCCATCATGGTCAGCGAACCGGACCGCCACGGATTGCTAGACGGTTAATGGGGTGACCGCGCTTCGAGTGGAAGTTCAGTTCCCTCCTAGCGCAGGCGCGGCGTCCCATCTATTCCGACAGGATGTCACTATTTCCAGTAAAGTAATATTTTCCGGATCCGGAAAATTATAATATACTGGAACAACATGCGTTCTCAGGAACCCATCACCGAAGCCGCGATCCCCGCGCTCCTTGAGGCGCTTGGTGCGCCGTGGGGGCCCCAGGTGAATCTGAAACTAACCACTGGGAAGAAGACCAAGGGCCGCCCCAATGCGGACTTTCGAGTGCGCCTGCGCTGGGTAGACCAGACGTACGACTTTGCTGCCGAGTGCAAGAGCCGAAGCACCCCGAAGGCGATTGACGAAGCGCTGCTGCAAGTCCGACGCTACAGCCAGGCCGCTGGGCTTCCGCCGATGATCATCGTGCCCTACCTCGATGAACGCCGGCTCGATCGGCTCGCGGACGAAGGAGTCTCCGGCATCGATCTCTGCGGAAACGGTATTGCGATCGTGCCAGGGCGTCTCCTCCTGCGTCGCTCGGGCCAGCCCAATAAATATCCGGAATCGCAGCCAAGCAAGTACGCCTACCGCGCTGCCACTTCTATCGTACCGCGCGCGTTTCTTACTCAGCCGCGCTTTGCAAGCGTGAGCGAGATTCAGGCGGCGATCGCAGCACGTGGTGGCGCGGTCGCAATGTCAACGGTCTCCAAGGCACTTGCGCGCATGGCGGAGGATGTGCTGGTTGACCGTGCAGACGCACGGATTACGCTCGTCCAGCCTGCCGCCCTTCTCGACAAACTTCTCGAGAACTTTCGGCCGCCGTCCGTTCGAGCAAGCATCCGCGTGAAAGTGAACGGACCAATCGCCGCGCTGTTCAAGCAAGTCAACGAGAGTTCAGGGGCTCCTCGACTGGTGCTCACCGGAACCGCCTCCCAAGATCACTACGCCGCAGGCATGCGATCGGATGAATTGACCGCGTATTGCGGAAGCCTCAAGGACATCCGTGCTCGTACCGGAAGTCTCTTCCAAGAGACAGAGCGCTTCGCTGACCTCACGATCATCGAGACCAGTGACCGAACCCCCTTCTTCGATGCCCGAAGAAATAAGGCAGGAGTGACCTACGCGTCCCCAGTTCAGGCGTACCTTGAGTTGGCCTCCGGCGACAAGCGCGACAAGGAAATGGCGAACGACATTCGCACGGTGATCCTTCGCGAGACCGCCAACGCAATGAGTTGATGATGCCAGCATGGTCAGCGAACCCGACCGCGGCGGATTGCTCCGGGGTTGATGGGGGAGTCCGCGATTGGTGTGCAGACGTCCAGCTCAACCCGCCCGGCCACCTCCGCTTCCTGCCAGCCCGATGCCGCGGTACCCTGTCTCAGGTGATCACCCTCCCGGAAGTCCTCGCTGAACTTCGCAAGCTCCAATCGGAGCTAGCGCAACGTCACGTTGCCCGCATTGGAGTCTTCGGCTCGATGGCGCGCGGCGAGGCAACAGCGCAGTCCGACATTGATGTGTTGGTCGAAATGACAGACGAAGGCGACTTGTTCGATCTTGTCTCCGTCAAGACTCTGCTTGAGCGCACCTTTGACCAGTCCGTCGACGTTGTACCAGTCGGCGGCCTGAAGCAGGACGTCCGCGATGTCATCCTTCGGGAAGTGCGATATGCCGCGTAACGATGCGGCACGGCTCAGGGACATCATTGAGGCATGCGATCGGATCACGAACCGGGTCGCCGGTTTGGACGATGCGTCATTTGCAGAAAACGACCTTGTGATTCGCGCGGTGCTCTACGACTTTGCGGTGATCGGTGAGGCAGCCAAAGGGGTTTCGCCAAAGCTTCGCCTCGCGCACCCTGATGTCCCTTGGTCGGACATGGCCGGGATGCGCGACATCGTGATTCACCAGTACTTCGGCGTGGACGCCAAACTTGTATGGCGCGCCGCGAGTGTCAGTGTGCCCCGAGTCGTTGGACAGTTGCGTGCCCTGCCCCCAGACGCGTGAGCGCCAGGGGGCGTAGATGGTGGATACAGGTTGAAGTGCACTCACCCACTCACCCCCGCCGCCGCCTTCCGCCCACCACGCCGGCAAGACCCATCAAAGCCACCGCACCTGGACCCGGCACCACATCACCAATCAAAGTCATCTGAATAGTCGGGTTGTTACCTTCGCCGTCCAGAGTGGCCACATATGCATTGGTGTTCACCGCGAACGTGGTGTTCGCTCCGTCGTATACGAAGTCCGACGCAAGGGTGTAGTACGCGCTGTTGTAGGAGAACTCCACGCTGCCTGCGCCCGTTCCCGTTCCGCTCCACTGGCCCGCCATGACCACGGTGCTGGTGAAGGTGCCGCCTTCTGAAACACCACCGCTGCCGCCGCCAGCAAACACCAGCGCCCAGTGCAACTGACCATTGCGCATCACCTGCGTTTGTGAAATGAACGAGTCACTTCCGCCCGTGGCACCCGGCACAACGCTGCCTTCGTAGGCAAAGCGCCAAGTGGTAGTCAAATTGGATCCGTCAAACGTCAGCGTGTACGGCGATTCATACAGCATGTCTACCGGGTCATACGCCGCCGGGGTGAAATTCAACGTTGCGTCGCCAGCGGTCACCGCTGCAGAGACGTTTTGAAAGTTCGCTTTGTATGAGAAGAATTCAGATTGAAAGTCGCCAATGGCCGACGCCTGAACAGTCAGGTCATTGACATAGCCGTAATGAGCGTTACTGAATGTTCCGCTCGTTCCAGTCAGCGTAGTGGTAGTTGTCCGCATCGGCTGAGTAATCACAGCAAACGTGTTGCTCACCAACGCCAACGCAACCGTCGCGGCTGCCAATGAAATGCTGCTAGTCATGCCTGTGTGCAATGACGAAACGTGGCGGGAGGCGGACATGTTCTGAAATGATGATGCGATCATGAGAAAATCCTGAGTCGAAACGACTCGAATGTGACTGACCACACATACTTGCTGCGCAAGATGACGGTCAATTCGACACGACAGAAAAGCCTGCCAACTTTGTAACACCAGTAGCTCCCTGAGAGCCACTCGTTTGGGCGTGTGTCCTTAAAACACCATGTCCATACATGTAGGCGAGAGATACCCGGGCCAACTGTCACGCAATCTCAGAATCAATGAACTTGGTTCGGCGATGTGCCGTCACACGCCTGAAACGCCGGTATTTCAGTGATTATCTCGGCGCTCCCCGCGTCGATTCACTCACCCCCGTCGCCGCCTTCCACCCACCACACCGGCAAGACCCATCAAAGCCACCGCACCTGGGCTCGGCACAACCTCACCAATCAAAGTCATCTGAATAGTCGGGTTGTTGCCTTCGCCGTCCAGCGTGGTCACGTAGGCATTGGTGCTCACCGCAAACGTGGTGTTCGCTCCGTCGTAGAGGAAGTCCGACGCAATGGTGTAGTACGCGCTGTTGTAGGAAAGCTCGACGCTGCCTGCGCCCGTTCCCATTCGGCTCCACTCGCCAGCCATAACCACGGTGCTGGTGAAGGTGCCGCCTTCTGAAACGCCACCGCTGCCGCCGCCATCAAACACCAGCGCCCAGTGCAGTTGTCCATTGCGCATCACTTGCGTTTGTGAGATGAACGAATCACCTCCGGGCGTGGCACCAGCCACAACGCCGCCTTCATAGGCAACGCGCCAAGTGGAAGTCAAATTGGATCCGCCAAAGGTCAGCGTGTACGGCGATTTGTACGTGCTATCCACCGGATCAAGCGCGGCCGCGCCGAAATTCAACGTTGCGTCGCCAATGGTCACCGCTGCAGAGACATTTTCAAAGTTGGATCGATATCCAAACTCGTCAGTTTGAACCTCGCCACTGACCGACGCACGAACAGTCAGGTCATTGGCGTAGCTGTAACGAGCGTTACTGAATGTTCCGCTCGTGCCAGTCAGCGTGGTGGTGGTTCTCCGCCACGGCTGAGTGATCTCAGCAAACGTGTTGCTTACCAACACCAACGCAACCGCCGCGCTGGCCAATGAAATGCTGCTGGTCATACCATTGCGTAATGACAGACCGGGGCGTGGAGCGGACACATTCGGAAGGGATGACGCGATCATGGGAAACTTCTGAGTCGGGACGACTCGACAAGGGCTTGCCACAAATTCTTGCTATGCAAGGGTGGTCAATTCGAAACGAAAGAAATGACAGCCGACTTTGTAACGCCACTAGTTAGACCAAGGGGGTCCACTAGTGTTTGTCGTGTTTCATTGAAACACTTGATCGGTGCAAACATGCGCGCGATATCCGCGCACGCCATCCCGCAATCTCGATTTCAATAAACTTTGTTCGATGATGTGCTCGCACGCGCTTGAAATGACAACATTTCTATGATTATCGGCTTGCACGACCACCTCGCCATCTTGCGAGCCATTCTCAGTGGCTACGCACTGCACAGCGACGGGGCCATCGACGCACATCTAACCGCGCCCAACGCACACACGCCCCCAGACGCGTGAGCGCAGCCGTCAGCGACGGTGACGCAGGCGCTCAAGCTCGGCGCGAAGCGGCAGCCAGTACTTACGATCTTCGGCGCGCTCCGCGGCTTGCTCCGCGTCAAGGCCCGCGTCAATGTCCCCGACAACGCGCGCCTTGACCGCGGTCAACAGTGGACGATGTCGCACCGCGCGAGCACAAGCGGCCGGAAACCGCGAAGCGAGTTCCACCAGCAGCTCTGTCGTTCGCAATTCACGGAACCAGAATCGCACCTGCGCGGCCGTCGGCGATCGACGATGCTCGAAAAAGTGCGCTTCCACAAGGCGTCGGATCATCGGCCAATCCTTGTCTCGCTGCGTCTTCTTGGCCTGTACAAGGTCTGCAAGGGAAAGGAGATCGCACGGCGTTCCATCCGGAAGTTCGATCGAGGTGCGGCGCCTCCAAAGCGATGCAAATGGATCGACGCCGCGCATCTTGGCCATCACATCGACCCGCATTCGCATGGCCTCGGGGTGATGGCAGCGAAAGTGTGAACCGTGACCACGTTTGAGAAATGCGAGTGTGCAGGGGGGAACCGCGATCGGTTCGGCTTTCAGTTCTGCAAGCGCCGCGCGCAGGCGAACAAGGTTGGTCGCATCGGCCAGAATGGCAAGATCCGTGTCGCGGCTAAATTCCGCGGCGCCGTAGAACACGCACGCCTGCCCGCCCATGAGGAGCGCGCGGACGCGGTGCGTCTGCATCGAAGAAAGGACTTTGCGTATCGGGTTCGGGATCAAGTGCACCTCCCAGTGCCACATAGGTGAGCCACAGCCGTTCGCTTGCAGCCCAACGCTGGGCCGGAGTCATCCGGTACCACTCGGCCCATTCGGCACCAACGAGTTGTTCGGCCTTGACCATGAAAGCATCGTACGACATGACCCCCAACGCACACACGCCCCCAGACGCGTGAGCGCCAGGGGGCGGGGAGTGTGGACACCGGCCGAAGCCAGCGTGGTGTGAATGACTGATATCAGGCGCGACGGCGACGGGCGGCAAAGCCAGCGAGGCCGAGGAGAGCGATGGCGCCTGGAGCAGGAACCGGGAAGGCGCTTGCACCCTGACTAACGCCGCCGGAGAGACCATCCTTGGCAGAGGCGAAGCCCGAGTAGGTCACGTCGGTGCCGAGCGTACGACCATTGCCCGCGAGCACGATGTGCGAGATCCAAATGCCCCATGAGGCTGGCACACCGGCTCCCGTGGTGCCGTTCACGCGGCCGACCATGCCAGCGAGACTCTCGGCGCGATTATCGATCGAGGTTGGGTCACCGGTGTACCAGCCAGCGTTCGCAGGAACAGTGGTGGCTGCAGCTGAGGCGGGGGTGCCGTTCCAGCTGGTGCCGTTGAAGGACGGGTCGCCATTGGTGTTGGTGGAAGCATAGAACTCATTACCGTACTGACCGCCGCTGAACGTACCAGCAGTCATGAAACTATCGAGGGTGTTACGGGTCGAGCCGAAGCCGGCAGCATCAGGCTTCCAGGTCTTGTTGGCCAGAGTAGAACCCTGGTGGAAGCCGCCAGAAACCGTGGTGCTGATGGTCATGTCGTAGGCGTTGAGGAACTTGTCGGACTGGTTGGTCACACCCGCGAAGATGTCGATGACGGTGTAGGCACCAACGTCGCGGACGGAGGCGACGAAGCCCTGAAAGCCAGCGTTAGCGGAGGCGGCAACGGCGGACACGGCGGAAACGGCGAGGATCATGTTCTTCATGGTGGGGAGCCTTTCGAGAGTGCGATGCAGATCTGAGCGAGCGCGGCAGAGATGGAAGCGGCGAGTGCCAAACTTCAGGGAGTCATCTCCGTCATAAGCAAGAACGAAATGCAGCATCACGAACCATCACCTCGCCACGTTTGGAATCCATTCAAGTTTGATGTGGGAATGCAAATGCCTTGCCCGCAGGCAATTACGTTCTGCCGCGTAAGTAGGCTTCACCTGCGTCTTAACTCACGCCACACAAAACACACGCCCCCAGACGCGTGAGCGCCAGGGGGCGTGGAGTGTGGACGCTGGCCGAGGCCCGCGTGGAGTGCAGAGTGATGTCAGGCGCGACGGCGGCGACCGCCCGCAAGACCAGCGACGCCGAGCAGAGCGAGTGCGCCTGGGGCGGGGACGGCAGAGAAACTCACCATGGGAGCGTTTAGAGCCTTTCCGCTCAGAGTCGTCCCGGTTTCAGCCATACTAAATGTTCCCACGGTAGATGGAGAGTAATAAGAGCCGTATTGACCATTGAGATTGTTGGCCGCATTTATAAATTTAGTCAACAGATCGGTCGAACCGACGGTCACGCCTCCATTCGTTGGGGCATAAGAGCTCGACTGGTTGTAACACACATTCAGCTGGTTGTAGGGGCCGTTGGCTCCAGTCGGACTGGTTCCGTACGTCTCCGTGTTGAATGCCAATCCCCAAACGATTGATTCTGGAAGCGTGATAGCGAGTCCAGAGAGATCAAATGTAATGTTCTGCGCAATGCCGTTGGCTGACGCCCAGACAGTGGGGCGGTACTGGATGTATTTGTCTTGGGTTACCGTCCCAAGTAAGGCACCAGGCGCAGTCCCAGTACCGGCAGCATAGATATTGAACGTGAAGCTCTGGGTATATCCAGCTCCAGCGTAAGCCCCGGTGCCGTAGTACTGACCACCGACATTCCAGTCTTCATATCTACCCCACATGGACATGGTGACTGATGCAGCACTCAACTGCCGCGCTGATCCACCAAAGCTGATGCGGTCACCAAACTCACTGACCTGCTGAGCTTGATACGGTTGGCTTGTGTAGTTCGCAGCCAAGGTGCCCGGAATGCTGTTGAAGATGACTTCAGCGAACGCCGCGGCGTTACACGCTGTGACCGCCATGATCGATCCAAGAATGAATGAGTTACGCATATTGAGATCCTTCGGGCAATGCCCGATCTGAAGGTCCACACTCCCGTGTAGACGTGACAACGCCGAAACCGACGACGTGCGGTCTGTATCCCACGGTTGGCCCACCGAAGGTCAATCGTTCTTGAATGGCGCGCATCACTTGCGGGCTTCACCTGCGTCTGATGTCATGCTCTACAAACAAGAACGTAATCTCCCCGCCCTAGCCATCAAGGGAAATTACATAATTGTTAACTAACTGAAATACTTGGCGGCGAACACCCAGAAGCCCGCTTCACATGGCTCCCTCGCCGCCCCCTGCCCCCCATCACCGCAACTTCAAGCTCACCAGCGCCACAATCGCCAACGTAATGGCGATCAGATAGAACCGCCCCACCACCTGCGTTTCCTTCCAGCCGGCTTGCTGGAAGTGGTGGTGCGCGGGCGCACATAAGAGAATCCTTCGCCCCTCGCCGAAACGGATGCGCGTGAACTTGAACCATCCCACCTGCATGATCACGCTCAGCGCCTCTAAGTAGAAGACGCCGCCGATCAATACCAAGAGCGCCTCTTGCCGCACGCATACGGCAATGGTGGCGAGCAGCCCGCCCATGGCAAGGCTTCCGGTATCGCCCATGAATATCTGCGCAGGCGCCACGTTAAACCAGAGGAATCCAAGACACGCGCCGGCCATCGCGCCAGCAATCACCATGAGTTCCCCGCTGCCTGGCACGTACGGCACCATCAGAAAGTAACTGGCGCGCTGACTGGCTGAAATCCACGTGAGCACCATCATGGCGAACGCCGCAATCAAGAGCGTTCCACCGGCAAGGCCGTCCAGACCGTCTGTGAGATTCACTGCGTTTGAGGTGAACGCAATCATGAATGAGCCAAGCAGCATGAAGGTAATCAACCCCATTTGCCAGACGCCAGGTGCAATGTCGAGCGGTTGAATCACGGCCTCAGTGGGCGTAGGTAAGTACGTGCGTTGAAATGGAAGATTCATCACATGCGCGTCTGGCACCGTGGCCGCGTGCCAAATGAACCAACTGGCAATCACGCCGATACCAAACTGAAACACCAACTTCTCCCACGCAAGCATTCCATCGCGACTGCGCTTGCCGCCGTTGCGCTTGTCGCGCGCGGCCTGCGTGAGCTTCATCCAATCGTCCCACGCGCCAACGCCAGCAAGCCACACCAGCACAATGAGCGAAACATGGACGTACCGGCTATGCACTACATCAGCGAGCAACACGGTGGTGAGAAACACACTGCCGCACAGCAGGATGCCGCCCATCGTGGGCGTACCCCGCTTCGACGCCATGATGGCGTTCAAATCCTTGCCGTAGAACTCCGGGTCATCGGTCACCTTCACCGACCGCAGCTTGGCGATCAGCTTGGGCATCAGTACCAGCACCATGCCAAACGACAGCAGCACCGCAAAGAACGCTCGGAACTCCAATTGGAACATCACCTGCACCACGGGGTACAGACCAACGGAGTCGAGCCAGTTCTGCAGGTTCTCAACAAGCGCGTACAACATGGGTCACCTCGGGGGTATCGATGCACCACCCGCCGCGCGGGCGGAAAGCGCCTCAACCAACCGTTCCATTCGGCTTCCGCGGCTGCCCTTCAGCAGAATCACATCGCCGGGCAGGAGCGCGGCAGCAATTTCACTCACCCCGGGGGCATCAAGCGCCGCCACGTGGATTACTTGGACCCCAACGCCCACCATCTGCCGCGCCGCGTCGGCCGCGTGCGCGCTCGCCTCACCCACAAAGACCGCAAGCTTGGCCCCGGCCGCCACCGCCGCACGACCCACCTCGGCATGCAGGTCCGCCGACTGTTCGCCAAGTTCCAGCATGTCACCAAGCACGGTGACCCGACGACCGGCACCCTCAGAAAGCTCCCGGAACGCTCGCAACGAGGCCAATACCGCGTCGGGGTTCGCGTTGTAGGCATCGTTATAGATCGCAATGCCGCCGATCTCTTGGCGCGTCATCCGCATCTCGGTGGGGGTGACTGCCACCAGCGCGCCAGCAATCTTCTCCGCCGGAACCTCCAGCATGCGCGCGCAGGTGATCGCACTGAGTGCGTTCATGGCGTTGTAATCGCCGGGCAGACCGATCGGGCACTCCCACTCCGCGCCGCCTGGCTCACGCACACGGATCGACTGCCCCCCGCCGCCCGCCACGCGCGCCACCATGCGCCACATGCACTGCTCGCCCGTTCCAAAGGTCACCACCCGCACGCCCGGCTTGACGCGCTCCTGAATGGCCGCCACCAAGGCCGGCTGATCACCGTTCACAATGGCGATGCCCATGCTGCCCAGGCCATCAACGATGGTTGCCTTCTCGCTGATGATCGCTTCCACCGTGCCCATACCGCCCAAATGCGCGCGGCCCGCCATGGTGACGATCGCCACGTTCGGTGCCGCCATCCGTGCCAGCGGCGAGATCTCGCCGGGGTGATTCATGCCAATTTCAACTACTAAATAGCCATCCGTGCTGTCCGCGCCTAAGAGCGTCAGCGGCACGCCGATGTCGTTATTGAAACTCTTGGGCGACGCACTGCCCTTCATGGTGCTTGCCAGCGCGGCATCCACAATGCGCCGCGTGGTGGTCTTGCCGCTCGAACCGGTGATGGCAACCACCTTGCCCCGCAGGCGACCGCGCCACCAACGCCCCAGGTCGCCAAGCGCCACGCGGGTGTCGCCCACTTCGATGAGCGGCAACCCGGCAGGCCGCGCAAACTCACCCGCGCGGCGATCCACCATCGCGGCTGCAGCACCCTGCGCTGCGGCATCGGCCAAGAAGGCGTGTGCGTCAAATTTCTCGCCGCGGAGGGCTACAAACAGCTTTCCGCGCATGTCCTCGCGGGTGTCGGTGGCCACACCGTTCATCATGAACGGGGCCGGCGCGAACCCCGGACGTGGCGTCACCGCCGCCGGTGGAACAATCCATTGTCCGGCGACTGCACTGCGAAGATCGTCTGCGCTGACTTGCATGGGCACTCCTTGCCGTTCCACGCGGGGCGCACCAAGGATGGCAGCCGTTCCGCACGCCTCCCGTCCATGGAAAGCTCACACAGGGTAACGGCGGGCGTGAGGTGAATCTGCCACATTGGGTAGAAGTCTCAGGGAATTCCCCGCGAATCACTTGCCCAGCTGCCACTCGTCTCCAACAATGAATGTGACGTGTTGGCACGAGCCGGTTGTTCCAGCCCCCCGCGCGTAAACCCCATCGTTTCGAGGGTTCCATGAACAATTACCACCGTCACCTGCAACGCGTTCTTGCCGCGGTCTGCGCACTGTGTGTGGGCATTCTGCTCGCGCGCTCAGTGGGCCTGTGAGCCGGTCGTGTTCAGTTTTGCCAAATAATCTCTCAAGTTCCGGAAACCCACCGCCCGATGCCATTCAGGTGGGGCGACACCGGTTCGCCCGATTGCTACTCGATATAGGAGATACGCATGAAGGGCTTCGAACTCGTTAAGGGCTGGGCACGTGAACTGGTTGACATCATGCTGCTGTTCATCGCCATCGGCGTCTTGGTCCAGATCATCTTCGGTACCGAGAGCACCTCGTACTTCGGCAAGATCACTGGCAACCTGATGGCTTTCGTGACGCAGCTTGGTAGCGGTGGCTTTGTTGGTCTGATTGCTCTGCTGATCATCATCAGCATCTTCAGCAAGCGCACCAACGCTACAAACTGACTGACGCAGGCGCCCTGAAGTTCACGGGCGCCGCATGACTGAACACTGGCCCCTGGCGCATTGCGCCAGGGGCTATGTCTTTCAGGGCGTGATTCCAGGTGCGTGGCTCCCCGCGACCAGCGCCCACTCGCATCGAATCATGGAATCATGACAAACGATTGCATCTGTGCCGGATCGAACTCCGTGGGAACGCGACCAATGTCCCAACCGTCCGTGGTTTCTACCGCCACCATGCGCCGACCCCCAAGGTCCATGGTGACATCATCAGCGGCAGCATCCATTCCAACAAACAACATGCTGTGCCCCTGATCTCCCGGACCGCCGCGACGAAAGTGCACCACTGCTACGGGTAGCGCGGGATCAATGGATCGAATCAGCGTTGCCAGCAACACACACTTGGAGTCACAATCCCCGCCCTCCAGCAACGTGGTGCCGGGGGTGCGTAAACCCGCACGCTCTTTGCCATCAACCGCCGGAGGAATGGTGACATACGGAACCGCGCGCTGCACAAAGCTGGTCAGTGCGTCCACCGTGCGCCGCTGTGAATGTCGACTTTCATAGGCAGGAAACACAGCAATCACCTTGGCAGCCACCGGCGCCAACAGCGGGCGCGAAACACTCACAAGCCACGCGTAGTCCGGCGAAACCACCATCGATCTTCCATCCGCCGCGCGTGGATCAAGCGCCATCCGACACCCGTGCGCTGCTAACGACTCGCGGTATTCACGTTCAAACGCGGACTCCGCGGCGTCGCCCACAAAGTAGGAACGCGCCGGCATCCGCGCTGGCCAACCAAAGTGCGCCTCTACGGCGGCGATCGCATCGCGGTCCACTGGCGCGGTACAGGCGATCTCCAACACATCACGCGTAGGGTCGCGGTAATCCGTGCCTTCGATCCGCACAATCTGTGGACGATTGTCCTTCCATGCAAAGTGCGCAATGTCCGCGCGCGGCACCGGAAATTCCAGTTGATGATCCTGCGCCAAGAATGCAGACACCTCCGGCATACGAACCCGCGCCGCCGCCATCGCCTCCGCGCGCGAAGCCGCTTCCCAACTTCCGGTACGCACAAACTCGGAAACGCGTGCGGTGCTGGCCGCCCAACCGCCGCGAATTCCGTAACGCGCAAATGCCGGAGCAAAGAGCGCACACACCGCGATCGCCAGCACCGGCACCAGGTTGCCCACCCAGCGCCAAACGCGTGACCCGCGCGGACTCACCCGCTCACCAGTTCCCGCGGGGTACTCCCTGCCCCCAAACCGAGCGCGGATCGAGCCTCAATGCGGTCGTCAAAGGGCCGCGTCTGCGTGCCAATGATTTGGTAGTCCTCATGGCCCTTACCCGCAATGAGAACGATGTCGCCGGGGCGCGCATCGGTGACTGCCAGCGCGATGGCTTGCGCGCGGTCAACTTGGCGGACCACCTCCAGCGCGGGCTTGCCCGCCGCGCGCACGCCGGTCGGGTGGCCCGTGAGCACTTCATCGATAATCGCCTCTGGATTCTCAGTGCGCGGATTGTCGCTTGTGACAATGACGCGGTCAGAATGTTCGCACGCCACCCGCATCATGCGCGGGCGTTTGGTGCGGTCACGGTCACCACCGCAACCAAAGACCGTCACCAAACGACCACCCGGACCAACCAACGGTCGCAACGCGGTCAGCACATTGAGAAGCGCATCATCGGTGTGCGCATAGTCAACCAGCACCGCAAATGGATCAGTTGGACGAGTCACTGGCTCCAGTCGCCCCGGAGGAGCGGCGCACGAGGCGAGCGTTTGTTCAATCACCTGCGCGGGCACACCGATCGACCATGCGGCGGCCACTGCTTGCAGCGCGTTCATGGCATTGTGCCTGCCAACAATCGGAAGGTGCACGCGCATACTGCCCCATGGACCCGCAAACGTGACGTCCTGCCAACCAAGTTGCGCAGCATGAATGGTGGCGGTGCATTGCGGAGCGCTGGCGGAACTTGCTTCGCCCGCAGCGCGCACACTGCAACGCAAGATATTGGCGGCGCAGCCATCCATCATCACGGCACTCCACGGATCGTCAACGTTGATGACGGCTGTTCCGTGTGGCGCAAGCCTGCGAAAGAGCAACTGTTTGGCCGCTGCATAGGCCTCCATGGTCTTGTGATAATCAAGGTGATCGCCAGTCAAATTGCTGAAAATAGCCGTGTGAAACTGCAACGCATCCGCGCGTCCTTGATCAAGTGCGTGACTGGAAACTTCCATGGCACACGCGCTGCAACCGTTGCGCACCATGCGTCCAAGTGCATGCGCCAGATCGATCGGTCCAGGAGTGGTCAGACTGGCGCGCGTTGATTCCGCACCATCATCGATCGCCACCGTACCGATCAGCCCGCAAGGCGAACCCGCCGAACGTGCAATTTGCTGTACCAGGTACGCCATGGTGGTCTTGCCATTGGTGCCGGTGATGCCAACAAGTTTCAACCACTCACTCGGCGATCCTTCCAATCGATCTGCCAAGATGCCCGCAAATCGCACTAAGTCGGTTCCTTCCGGCATGGGCACGCGCACCACGTGTGCGGCGTCGGACTGACCCGCGCATGGATCAGAGCCGGTGTGCAAGACCGCCACCGCACCGCGCGCAATGGCATCGGCAATGAAGGCTCGACCATCATTGGCGGAGCCCGCTCGTGCCACAAACAGGCAGCCCGGTTTCACAGTACGCGAGTCATCAGAAATCGAATCAACCTCCAGCGTTGATTGGCGAAGGTGAGCCGGGAGCGGCATGAGCCGAGAGAAGAGCACCGTGAGTTTCATATGCAATCCTTTGCAGTATCGATGAGCCGCAGGGTCGCGAACGCCGGAGCGATTGGCACGCGCGGCACCAATTTACCGCGCGGGTTACCCCTCGCGAAAGAGCCGCTTTGCGCACCGACCCACCACTTGGCAGGAGGCGGCGTCGAACGCTCCGCTGATCACGCCGCCCGCAATTGGCACCAACTTGGAAACACCGCGGGCGCCCTTGACGCCGGTCTTGGTGATGAGTTGCTCGCCCACCTCACGGTTGATTTGCGTGACAGTGCGCCCGCCAACACCCTCCATGGCTTTCAGTACCGCGTGCTTACCCAAGGAAATCCCTGCCCCCTTCAGTAACTTTGAGGCACTGGCATCACCAATGAGCGCCAGCAATACCACCGTTCGCACCTTGTCGGAACGCGGATCGTGACCGTAGATGGAGGCAATGGCTGCGGCCATACGCGCCTGAATAAGCCACGAAGCCGCTACCGATGCCGGAATCGTCACGGGCAGCGTGATGACGCCGCCCAGTCCGGTGATGAATCCGGCAGTGAAGTTCTTTGACGTCTCCCAACGAATCAGCGCGTCCACGCGCTTGTCATTCGATGCGTAGGTGTTGTCAATGCGATACCGCTCGGCAAGCTCCTCCGCGCTCTGCAGCGGCGAGATCCCCTTGATCGATCGATCGGTGATCCAGTTGGCAAGTTTCAATGCGTCGCGCTTGAGATCCTTCATGTCCATGGCTTCAAGCGTAGCGGGTTCAGGCGTTGATAGCGATGGCTCAGTCGGCTGGCCGCGCCGTCAACAGAAAGCGCGGGCCGCGCCACCGGCGCACGCGAATGTCGCGCAGTCCGGCCGCCTCGGCAAACTCCACCGCTTGGCGCTTACTAAAGCCATTCTTCACGCTCAACATGGCATCACGCTTGGTTTCAGCGGGCGAAGTGAGTGTGGCAAACCATGCCCCCGCAATGCCAAATGCATCATGAATCAGGTCATTCCAGATCACTGCATGCCGCGCCACCGCTGACATGGCCTTGAGCGCCTCCACCACTTCATGGTCCGGCAAGTGGTGCAGCATCAACGAGGCGTGCGCCGCATCGAACGACTTTGCGCCCAAGATGCCCTTGGCTTGCAGAACATCGACTGCTGCAAATGACAATCCGTCCATGGTTCCGCGGGCCCGAGCCATGTCCAGCACCAACGGGTTCCGATCCGTGGCCAAGCAATGCGCCACCCAGCCGCGCCGCGCCGCGCGCGTAATGAAGGACCGCGCGATATCCCCCACCCCTGCCCCAAAGTCAACCACCGAAACCTGCTGCCCACTGGTTGGGCTCATTCGGCTTCGCAAGGCGTCGACGATGGCCGTGCCAGAGCCGGTGGCGGCGTTGAATTTCACCAAGAAACGAAACTCGTTCCCCAGCCGGGCTGGGTCGGGATGGGCCTCGTCCATGAGTTCATGGCCCGTGTTCCGTTGCGTGTGGGGGATGGGCTTCATGCCCCTGCACGGTACCCGCGCGCTCTGCAGTCCGGCAGCGCGTCCTGCCGATGAACTGAACGCGGTCGGAGACCGCACCTGTGCTTTCAGCGTTCCGGTCGATGCCGGGGGCAGGTCGCGCGGGTTCATCACAGGAGGTGGAAATGTCTGCACGCGACCCATCGGGCGCCGGGGAAAAGTCTTCAACCCGGCTCATTGCTTCCAACGGATTCGGGATGTTCATGCTGGGGATCGCACTCGCGCTTGGCGGCGCGTTTGCCTCGCAGAGCGTGGCGAAAGCCATCATCACCAGCCGCAGTGCCAGCAGCATCAAAGTGAAGGGCTCGGCCAGTATTGACCTCCGTGCCGACAGTGCGCGCTGGGTGACCACCGTCACCTGCCGAGGCACCACGTTGCAAGCGGCCTACGCCAGTCTTTCCAAAGATATGCAGCGCCTGCAGCAGTTCATGACCACCAACACCTTCACCGAGACCGAGGCAAAGACTGGCCCCGTGGCATCGTCCACGCTGATGGGTAAAGACGCCAAGGGAAACAACACCAACAAGATTGAGTTCTATCAACTCACGCAAACCATGGAAGTGCTTAGCCCCAAGGTGGAAGCTGTAGCAACTGCGGCGCGCAACGTCACACAACTGATTCAAGACGGCGTGGATGTTGCCAGCGGTCAACCCGCGTACCTGGTCTCCAGCCTTGATTCAACCAAAGTGGATCTGCTTGACAAAGCCACACGAAGTGCGATGGAACGCGCCGAGACGCTCGCGCGTGGTAGCGGTTCTTCAGTGGGCGCACTTGTCAGCGCAAACCAAGGCGTGATTCAAGTGGTGGAACGCGGCACCACCGGATCGAGTGATTACGGTGAGTACGACACCCGCACCATTGAGAAGACCCTGCGCGCAGTAGTCAGTCTTGAGTACGCGGTGCGTTGAGTCAGTGTGCGTGCGCCATCACACAATCAACATGGCGTCGCCAAAGCTGTAGAAGCGATAGCCATCGCGCTGTGCCATGGCGTAGAGCTCTTTCAATCGCTCCAAGCCCACAAACGCACCAACCAGCGCTAACAGCGTGCTGCGCGGCAAGTGAAAGTTGGTGAGCATGGCGTCCACGTTTCGGAACTGGTGGCCCGGCGCAATCAAGATCGAAGTACTGCCCGACCAACCGTGCGCGGGTGCGTCCGCGGGCAAACTCTCCAACGCGCGCACGCTGGTGGTGCCCACTGCTACCAACCGAGGACGCGGGCGCTCGGCCAGCAAAGCCATGGTTGCCGGCGGCACCGTCATTCGCTCGGAATGCATGGGATGTTCGGAAAGTTTCGCGGCATCAATCGGTTTGAATGTTCCGGCGCCAACATGCAGCGTGACGCTTGCTTGTCGAACGCCGTTCGCGCGCAGTTGTGCAAGGAGTGATTCCGTGAAGTGCAGTCCCGCTGTCGGCGCGGCCACCGACCCACGCGCAGCAGCGTCGGCGTACACGGTCTGGTACTCCGCGCGATCGGCGTCGTCATTGCCCTGCTCGCCACGCGTCGTACGGGATTTCAAGATGTACGGCGGAAGCGGTGTCCAACCGGAGCGTTCGATCACGTCATCCGGACCGCCACCTTGCGGACCAGCAATAATGCGCACGCGCCATGCTTCCGCGTCCCGCGCCACCAATTCAATGGCGTCACCGGTGTCAGTGCCGTGCGGCGTCACAAGTGCAAGCACCGCGCCCGGCCCGTAGCGTTTCGCGCGACGCACCAACATGCGCCACGTTCCATCCGCACATGGCTCAAGCAGCAAACCTTCGGTGCCATCCATGCACAAGCGTGCGCGCAGAACCGATGTTTCATTCACTATCAATGCGTCGCCTGCGCCGATCCAGCGCGGCAAATCACGCACGTGTGCATGCTCAACAGTACCGGCGGTGCGGTCGATCACCATCAGTCGCGCAGCATCGCGCGGATGCGCAGGCTCGGTGGCAACGCACTGTTCGTCAAACGGAAAGTCCAGCAGTTCAGTTGAGAGTTCCTGCAGCGACACGCTTACAGCTCCGCCGCTGGAGGCGCGCTGGTGACCTGTACGGGAGCGATGATTCGGGCACCGTGCGCCCATGCCGTGAACGGCAAGATGCGACCACCCGCTGCTTGCACTTCAAGAATTCGAACGGCACCCGTGCCGCAACTGAGTATGCCTTCAGGAGTGAGCGTGCCCGCCACCGGCCGCGTCCCCGTGTCCACCGCGGAATCAGTAGACGCCACACCAGCGCCAATCACTTCACAGCGCCGCACCTGCATCGGAGCACCATCAATCTGCACAGCGCATCCGGGCCATGGGTTGAGGCCGTTGATGCGCGCACGCACGTGGGAAGCATCCATGGACAAGTCAACCCACGCGTCCGCCTTGGAAAGTTTGCGAGCACGCGTGGCGCGTGTTTCATCCTGAGCCCGTGCATTGATATCGCCACGGCGCCACATATGTAGGACGCTGGCAACGACATCCGGGCCGAGCAATGCAAGCGCATCATGCAATTCGCCAGAGGTCTGCGATGGTCCGATCGCCAGTGGCTCTTCGGCGTACACCACGCCCGCATCCATGCGTTCTGCAAGCGCAATAACACTCACGCCGGCTACTGGATCGCCTTCCATCAATGCGCGCTGAATGGGCGCAGCGCCGCGCCAACGCGGCAAGAGCGACCCGTGCAGATTGATTGAAAATACATCTGAAAGAAGTTCTGGCGACATCTTTTGCCCAAACGCAATGACCACGAACACGGCACCTGGCTGCGCGCGACCATCCCGCGCTGCGCGATCCACCGCTGCTGCAGCGGCCGTGCGAATCAGTTCCGAATCAATGTGCGAATTGCAATCTTCCGGACGCACCAGCGGCAACCCATGCTCCAGCGCAAACTCACTCACCGGCGTCGGCGTGATTTGCTTGCCCCGCCCCGCTACGCGATCGGGCTGACTCACTACCAACGCCACGCGACCTGCTTCAGCCAGCATGCGCAAGACCGGGAGTCCAAACGCGCCGGAACCAAAGAACACCACATCGGGAAGCGTGGCAGTGCTGCTTGACGATGGATTTCCCGGAACAGCGGATCGCGATTGCATAAGAGTTAATCAATCCGATCGACAGAAAGTTTTAGATCCTTCAACGCACGACGAACACGCAGTCGGTCAATCGGACTCATCTTGTCAATGATGAGGATGCCTTCCAAGTGATCAAATTCATGCTGCCACACGCGGGCCGAAAAGTCGGAACTGGTCTCAGTGAATTCTTTACCGTCGATATCAAGTGCCCGAATCGTCACTTGCGTGGGGCGACGCACTGATCCACGCACGTTTGGCAGGCTCAGACAGCCCTCGTCCATGGACTCAAGCTCGCCTCCAATATCAACCAGCACCGGATTGATGTACGCCTTGCGAGGAACACCGCGTTCGTGGGTTCCGGTCACAAAGATCCGCAGCGATTCTCCCACCTGTGGCGCGGCCAAACCGGCGCCCTCCTCGTCATCCATGACTCGGTACATGTCTTCCACGAGGGCGCGAATGGCTGCATCCACCGCGTGTACCGGCTTCGCCTTGCGGCGAAGCATTGGGTCCGGGAAGAGCACCACGGGGCGCTGCGGAAGAGGTTCGTTCGGCAGTCGTTCGACCATGCCCTTTCGATGCTACGCTACGCAATCCCCGCATAGGAGCAACACCGTGATCTTTGGATGGCGTAAAGGTGATTCCAGTAACTCCGACAAGCCCTACGAACCCCAGCCCGACAAGGCGCGGAAGTTCTTTGACCACGCTCGTACCGTTGGGGAAACTGACCAACTGGACTACTCCCTCAAACTCTGGGCTAACGGCCTGAAGTTTGACCCCGCCAATATGGTGGCCCATCAGGGGATGTATGAAGTGGCCTGCAAATACCATGATCGCGCCTCGGCAGCGACCGGTAAGGACATCAAGGAAATCGAAGGTCCGGGGCCAGTCGACAAGATGGTGGTTCATGAATACACCTGGATGCGGGACCTCAACAATGTTTCCGCCGCCATGCGCTTCCTGGAGGCGGCTGGCAAGGCTGGGCAGGTTCCGGTTGGTCAGTGGCTCGCGCCCAAGGTGATCAACATGCTTCGCAATGCGATGCAGAAGAAGCCGCAGAAGAAGGTCTGGGTGCAAGCCATCGAACTGTTCTCCGAAGTGGAGGCGTGGAACGAAGCGTTTGCATCCGGTGAGGAAGCACAGCGATTGGATCCATCCGATGGAGCGCTGGAACAGCGCATCCGTCAGTTGACTGCCGCACGCGCCATTCAACAAGGCGGGTACCAGCAGAACTTTGGACAAGCAGGCGGCTTCCGCGCGCAGGTGCGCGACTCTGAGAAGCAGCGGCAACTGGAAGCATCAAACAGCATTTCCGGCGCTGGCGGCAGCGAAGAAATCGCTATGGACAAGGCGAAAAAGGACTTTGACGACAATCCCATGTCGCCCGAGGCCATCAATCGTTACGGTTCCCTGCTGCGTAAGCGCGGGCAACCTGGCGATGAAGACCGCGCCATTGAAGTGTTCTTGGCTGGCTATACACGGCTCCATGAATACCGCTTCAAGATGAATGCCGATGACCTGCGCATTGCAGCGGTACGGCGCAGTGAGCGCGTGGCGCGCGAGCAACTCGAGCAGGCGCCCGACAACTCACAACTGCAGATGACCCATGATGCGGCACGTGCCAAGCTCTTGGAATTGGAAGGCGAGATCTTCCGCGAGCGCGTTCAGAAGTACCCAACCAATCGCGAGATGAAGTCTGACCTCGGTCGCATTGAGTATGAACTTGGCAATTACCAAGATGCAATGGCTGCGTTCCAGCTTGCCAAGGATGATCCGAAGTTGAAGGTCAACAGCGCCTGGATGCTGGGGCGTTGCTTTGCGAAGGAAGGTTGGCATTCGGAAGCCACCAGCGAATACAAGGAAGCGCTTGGCGCCATTGACGCCACTCACGCTGAGAAAGAGCTGGACATCAAGTACGACCTCATGCTCTCGCTGATCGAATTGGCTAAGTTGGAAAAATCCGGCGCCCATGCCAAGGAAGCCGCGGACATTTGCAGCGCGATCGTTCGTAAGAACATTGGCTACAAGGACGTTCGTATTCGACGTAAGGAAGTTGACGAACTGATTCGCACGCTCGGCTGAACCGCCCCATGCGCATGCCCGCACCTCGTACGCCTTTGTTCGCCCGAATCATCGCCGCGGGGATCGCGGCTGTACTCCTGTCCGGATGCGCGGAAACGCTCATGCCAACGCCGGTGGGGTTTGATACCAGCGGTGGCGACCCGTTCCTGAATACCCCGCCTTCGATGCAGACCACGCAACTCAGCGTGTTGGTGGCAGCGGATCGCAAGCCCGCGATCCACGACGCATCGCGCGGCGACCCAGCAAGCAAGTTGGGGGTGGATTTCTTTACCAATGAACGTGACGGTTCCATGCAGTTTGGAGTCGCCACTGTTGAATTCACGTCCAAGGAACCGGGCTGGGACTACTTGGTCAAGGAATCACGAACGGAAGACCGCCGAAGCGATCCAACACTGAAGATGGTTGGCTATCAGCCGTTGGGGTCACTGTGGTTTGGAATGCCAGTACTTGACGAAACGCCCCCCGAAGCGGAAGAAGCCGCCGTGACGGCGATCGCAGAGGCAGTGAATGCCGGGCTGAGTCTGTCACGCAGCAAGGACATCTATATATTCATCCACGGGTTCAACACTTCGTTTGTGGAAAATATGACGCTCGGCGCGGAGATGTTTCATTACCTCGGCCGTGATGGCGTCTTCATCAACTATGGGTGGCCATCACAAGACAGCGTCTTTGACTATTCCGCGGATAAGAGCACAGCGAGTTACTCAACTCGACCGTTTCGGCTATTTCTGACGCGCCTTGCCAAGAGATCCAACGCGGAACGTATTCACATTCTGGCGCACAGCGCGGGTGCACCGATTGCAGTTGAAGCGCTTCGGCAATTGCGATTGATGCACTTCAGTGAGCCGAACGAGGCAACGCGTAGTCGGTACAAAATCGGACGCCTCGTACTGGTTGCGCCGGACATGGACCTCGGTGACTTTGAAAATGCAGTCGCGGATGGAGCGACTGCTGTGCCAGAGCGCACCACTATCTACATCAGTTCGCATGACAAGGCCCTTGATATCTCTGCATGGATGGGCGGCTTTGCCCGGCTTGGTCAACCGATGAGCGTGTTGACGCCGAAGAACATCGCTTTCCTCAACGAGCAGGAGGGCGTTGATATCGTTGATGTCTTCCTCGCAGAGCGGATGTTCGGAACCTGGCTGGGACACAGCTACTTTCATGACGATCCCTGGGTGAGCACTGATGTCCTGCTGACGCTGGGGCACGGCCTGCTGCCGGACGAGCGCGGCTTGATCCGCGATCCACAGGCGAGCGTATTTACATTCCCAGCTGACTATCCCGCTAAGTCCGCGGCTGCGGCATTGCGCGTGTGCCGACCCGCACCGGCCGCTGCGCCGACCGCCAGTCCATTGGTCGCCACGCCCGCTGCGAGTTCGGCGGCCACCCCGCCCGCTGCGGACAAGTCCGCTGCTGACTTATTCCCCGAGGATCGGTGATTCGTTGACTCCCCTACGCGTTGCTGCCGTCATCCCCGCACGCTTTGCGAGCACCCGATTCCCGGGCAAGCCGCTAGCGGACCTCACGGGCAAGCCACTCATTCTGCACGTCCTTGATCGCGCCGCGGAGTGCAAGACGGTGAGCCGAGTGATCGTTGCCACCGATGATGAGCGGATCCATGAAACCGTCTTACGCGCGGGGTTTGAGTCACGGATGACGCGCGCGGACCACCCCAACGGCACCAGCCGTATTGCCGAAATTGCCGAGACGCTTGACGAAGACTTGATTGTCAATATTCAGGGTGACGAGCCGCAGATTGAGCCGGAGCTGGTTGACCGCACGGTCACCCTCTTGGCATCACGACCAAATGTGAACATGGCCACCTTGGTCTCCCCCTTTGCCATCGGCGAGGATCCGGGGAACCCCAACATCGTCAAGTGCGTGTGCGGAGTGGACGGCCGAGCGCTCTACTTCAGCCGCAGCCTGATCCCATTCAACCGAGACGGCGCCCCCGACGCGGCACAGCCCCTGAAGCACGTTGGTCTATACGTGTACCGCCGCTCGTTTCTCAGTACGTTTCTCGCACTTTCGCCCACGCCGCTGGAGCGCACGGAGAGTCTTGAGCAACTGCGCGTCTTGGAGCACGGCCACACGATCCTGTGCGCGCACGGCGAGGCGCACTTCACCGGCATCGATACCCCCGAGCAATACGCTGCGTTTGTACAGCGGTGCCGAGTACGCGGGTAAATAGGTGCCAGGCACCCCTGTCCCCATTTAGATAGATGCCGTTCAGCCGCTGCCCCGTTGCGGGGGTCACGCTTCGAACGTCTTCAGCCAGCCCGCCGCGCGCTTGCGCCAGGACGGATCGCGGTGATGCTCTGCGATCGCCCGCAAGCGATCCTTGGCCGCCTGGCACTTGAGTTCAGCTAACGCCCCGCCCGCGGCCAGCGCGGTTCGGTCTTCTGCATCATCAAGCAATCCAATCAAGAAGGTTTCCACCTTCGTACGCTCGTCGCCTGTCAAGCGCTGTGCAACATCCGCAAGCGCACTCACCGCCGCTGGTCGAACACGGTCGGGCAACCCAAGTGCCGTGCGCGCCTCAATGCGCTCTACGTCCGAAGCAGTTCCAAATTGACCCAAGTACCGGAGCGCCGCCGCACTGATCGACTCGTTGTGGCTCGGTACCGCCAACTGAGCGCGCACCGTATCGATCGCCCCGTTTGCTGCATGCGCGGTCAGTACATCAATCGCCTGCACGCGCACCGCGTAACTCGCCTCACCGGCGCCCCCGTTGGGCGGAGCCAACAGATTGCAGCACAACGGCACCGCTTCAGCGGCGGGAACCTTCTCCAGCGCACCGATCACCGCCGCGCGCACACGCACGTCCGCTATCGGCGAACGCGCCAACGCCAGCACTGCCTCCTGTGACTCCTTGCTACCGAACCCCGCCAGCGCATTCACGGCATCAATACGCAGGGAATATCGCAGCGAATCATTGCGCACCGTCTCCAGGATTGCCATCCGCGCGTCCGGTGATTCCACCTTTGCCAGCGCCGCCAGCGCCTGCCGCTTGGCCGCATGCGTCGGACCAGAGCGCAACGCGCCCAAGGTCCACGCCTCCGGCTGTGAAACCTCAATCGTCTTCAGCGCCTCCAGATACGGATCCACCCACACCGCTACCGGCGGCGCATCAAGCATTCGCGAAACCGTTGCGGAGCGCCCGGTCATCTCCATTGGCACCAACACATCACCCTTCTCCGTCTTCACCCAGACTGGAATCGAAATCCGCATCGCCGGCGTGCGCGCATCAATCTGCTGGGTTTGCTCCGCAGTCACGGTCAACACGCGACTCGCTGCGTCGTACACGCACTTCGCCTTCACTTGCGGTGAACCGGGGCGGAAGCACCACTGATCAAAGAACCACTCGAGCCCCAGTCCACTGGCCTCTTCCATGGCTCGCCGAAAGTCATAGGTCTCCGCATTACCAAGCGCATGACGCGCAAAGTATGACTGCACACCGGCAAAAAACACCTTGTCTCCAAGCATGCGCCGCAACATGTGCAGAATGGAAGCTCCCTTTGGATACGGGTTCGCTGGCCGCCCAAACGTCTCGCCCGCATTCATATACACGGGGCTGCACATGGCTTCCGGCGCCGTTGCAACATCGCCGCGCGCAACGCCCGCGTTGCCAAGAACGCTGTCCCAGTATCCATCAGCACCATCGCGCTCTTCCATCCACAGCGTGGTTCCGTAGGTCGCCCAACCTTCGTTCAGCCAAATATGCGCCCAGCTTCGGCACGTGATCAAGTCCCCCGTCCACTGATGGCACAACTCATGACTGATGAGTCCGTCAAGATCCTGCTCGCCACGCGCCGTTGCATCCAACACCGCCGACGGCTGCATGGTGGTTGCGCTAGTGTTCTCCATTCCACCCGCACCGAAATTGCGAACCACCAACTGGTCATAGCGTGCCCACGGATACTTCTGACCGAAGACCCGCTCAAACAGCACCATCATGCGATCGGTGCGCTCATAGGTTGCCTTGGCATCATCGCCGCGCCCCTTGGGTGCCCACACCGTCATCGGCACGCCACTCAACGGGTTCAGCAACGGCACGTGATCAAAGTCACCAATCACCACTGAAACCAAGTACGGAACATGCGGCTTCTCCTGATTCCAATGCCACACTTCGCGGTCGCCACGAACCTCATGCTTCACCAACGCGCCGTTGGAACTTGCCTGAAATCCTGCAGGAACATCGATCACCAACTCGGTTGCCATGCGCACATTTGGGAAGTCATGAATCGGGAACCAGTAGTGATTGGTCTCGGTCTGCCCCTGCGTGTGCACCTCTGCACCGCGCGCGGGCGCTACGCCAGGGATCTCCGGTGTCGCCGCGCTGAACGTCAGGCCATCAATGGGCCGATCGCAGGAGTACGCAATCACCACCGTGCTTGCTGCCGTCTGAGCGCCGCCCACTGCAGGCACCAGCGGCTGCGCAAATCGAATGGAAAGCGCCTCGCCGTCATTGGAGAATTCCGCGTCACGACCATCAACGGTGACCGAACTCACCTTCATACCTGCCGCGTCAAGCCGAAGCACTTGCACAGGCACACCGATCGGCGCAATCGTCAACGTCTCCGTGCCCGTGAATCGACCGCTGCTCATGTCCTCAAAGCGCAGCGCCAATTTCATGCGTTGAAACTGCACCTGCGGATCCGGCGGAAAGTTCCGATGGTCACGCCCGATCGCGGCATCAAACGCGCCACCCTTGCCATCGCCAGGACCCGCCGTGGGACGCTCGCGCTCCGCACGCTCCATGCGATGCGCCCAGCAACCGCACTCCTCCTCCACCGTGACACTCAATGCCCAACTGACGGGCACCGCTGTGAGGAAGGGAAGCGCCAGTGCAAGAGGCAGAACGCGGGCAATGATCGGGTTGTCCATAGGAATAACCCTACCGGGTCAGCGCCCTTGCGTTCCAAAGTTCCGCGCAGTTTCGAACACCTACGGAACGATCGCGCCGGCCACGCCGCACCCAGGCACCTGCACCGCCACAGCGCTGTTCCTCCACGGGGTTCCCCTGACGGACTGGCACCCGCAAGAAACTGCTCAATTTCAGGCAACAATTAAGGATTGAATCCAACCCCACCGCCGTGCTACCGTATGCCATGCCCAAGGACGGATACGGCGCACAATCTCGTCAATTTCAACCGAATCCCGACCCCGCGTCGGCTGGTTTCCTTGCCCAGTTTGGCGCTTCCGATGAGTCGAGCGAGGGCTTCAGCCCCACGCCGCGCGGATACCAGCCCGGGCGCACCAAGTACGTGGTTGTCATCGGCACGGTGATGAGCGGTCTCGGCAAGGGCATCTTCTCAAGTTCCCTCGCCAAGCTTCTGAAGGACAAAGGACTCACGGTCGCCCCCATCAAGATGGAGGGTTACCTGAATATCGATAGCGGCACGCTGAACCCCTATCGCCACGGCGAAGTGTTTGTGCTTGAAGACGGTCTTGAAACCGACATGGAT
Source organism: Phycisphaerales bacterium (assembly GCA_044354475.1). GTDB lineage: Bacteria > Planctomycetota > Phycisphaerae > Phycisphaerales > SM1A02 > UBA966. The sequence goes on along the minus strand of JBIKZY010000006.1, from coordinate 5,078 downwards.
CTGGGCACCTATGAGCGCGTCCTGAACCAAAACCTCGGTCGTCTCAACTTCGTCACTGCTGGCCAGATCTACACCGAAATTCTTGAACGTGAACGCCGTGGCGGATACCTCGGCCGCGATGTGCAAATGATTCCGCACGTCACCGGCGCCGTCAAGATGCGACTGCGTCAACTGGCAATGACTGGCAACGCGGGTAAGCCCTGCGATGTGGTCTTTGTTGAAGTGGGCGGCACCGCGGGCGACTATGAAAACGGCTTCTATATTGAAGCGCTGCGTGAGCTGGCCTTTGAAGAAGGCTCGGAAAACTGCTGTTTTGTAGCACTTACCTACATCTTGGAGCCGTCCATCTTGGGCGAACAAAAGTCCAAGGCAGCGCAACTTGGCATCAAGCGACTGATGGAAGCGGGCGTGCAGCCGCAACTGATCGCGTGTCGCGCCAAGAATCCGGTCACCGAGAAGGTGATGCAGAAGATCGCCATGTTCTCCAACGTGCCGCTGCCGCGCATCTTCTCAATGCATGACCGCGCCAGCATCTACACCATCCCGGATGCCATGCGCGACGGCGGACTCGACCGCGAGATTCTTTCGCTCCTCAAACTGCACGAGCGCGTCAACGCCAAGCAAGAGGATCGCGAACGCGTTACTTGGAGTGCATTCACCAAGCGACTCAATGCGCCACGCGCCCACAAGGTGCGCATCGGCGTCTTGGGCAAGTACGCCAGTCTGCGCGATGCCTACGCGTCCATCGACAAGGCCATCGAGCATTGCGGCACTGCGCTCGGTACGGAAATCGAAATTGAATGGCTCGACACCAGCGATGTGGCAACTCTTGCCGAAGCCAAGCAGATCGTCAGTAAGTTTGACGGCGTGATTGTGCCCGGCGGTTTCGGAATGCGTGGCGTTGAAGGCAAGGTTCGCTGCGTGGAAGCCGCGCGTGTGGACCGCGTGCCGTTCTTAGGCATTTGCCTCGGTTTCCAAGTAGCAGTCATCGAATACGCGCGCGATGTCCTCGGCTGGGCCGATGCACACAGCACCGAATTTGATCCCGCCACGACGCACCCCGTCATCAGCGAACTTGCCGATCAGAAGAAGATCGAAGGCATCATGGGCGGCACCATGCGTCTTGGTGGTCAAGATGTGCAGATCGAACGCGGCACCTTGGCGCACTTGGTCTTTGGCGGTCGCGACGTGGTGCGCGAGCGCTTCCGTCATCGCTACGAAGTTGACCCAAAGCACGTGGCTGCCCTCACTGCTGCCGGCCTCATCTTCAGTGGTCGCCACACCAAGCACCCGATCATGCAGGTGCTTGAACTACCGATCTCCGTTCACCCATACTTCATCGGCGCGCAGTTCCATCCGGAACTCACCAGCCGTCCGTTGGAGCCGCAGCCCATGTTCATGGGTCTGATTGCCGCCGCCATCGCGCGCCGCGAGCCTGACTTTGCGCAGACGGAGCTCGGCAAGCGTTGGGTTCGTACTGCTAACGGAACGAGCGCTCCGGTCACGGCATAAGTACGCACTGCAGTTCAATTGAAAGCAAAACCCCTTCCGCGAGGAAGGGGTGTTGGTTTTTGTTGCATGCATTTCGCAGGTCGCTTCCTGCCAGCGCGCCCCGCTTACTCCGGCGTGGCAATCACCCGCACTTGGTAGATGGTCCCGACACGTTCGGTCTCCATGCTCATGCCTTCCGGAAGTGCCGGGAGCAGCACGCGACGGAAATCACCTACTAATCCGCCCGAAAGGATCACGGTCCACTCGTCGCCGATAGTTGGTTGGTACTCATCAAAGGCAACTCGAAGTGTTCCATCAAGGAAGCCTTCACCAAAGAGCACCAACATCGAGGCGTCATCAACCGACGCAGGATCACGAAGCTTGACCACCATGGCATCGTGGTGATTCATCACAAACGGACCGTTCTCAATCTTCACTCCATCAATGAGCCAGGTGTGATCCGCGGACGTTTCATCGTCAGCGGACTCTTCCATTTCGTCGGGCGTATCGGAGCCGGTGCTCACGCGTCCACTTGAGTCCACCGAACCACCCTTGGCAGCCCCACCACCAGCAAGCAGCGTGCTGAACGATGAGACGCGGGTGCCGGTGTCCGATGCGCTCGATGGCGACAATCCAAGTGTGCAGACCGCTCGGACCGTATAGGTGTAGATGATTCCGGCGACTGCAGACGTGTCGTTGTAATTGCTCACTCCGGCGTTGAACTCAACAGAGGTTCCACTTGCCGTGCGCGTCACGAGATAATTCGTTGCACCCGTGGATGCGTTCCAAGTGAGTGCGATGCGATCGGGCTTGTTGTCCGACGCGTCAAAGTTCGTAGGCGCTGCCAGCGGTCGCCACCCCGTATCCGAACCAGGCATTGAAAGGCCAAGCGATCCGTACGCGCGCACGCTGTAGGTGTATGAAGAACCCGGAATCGCTGTGGTATCGAGATGGGTAATTGCTTTCTTCCCAAGCGAAGCGATAGGCACCGGAGACCCGCCTGTGGCTGCTCGATAGACGACATAGCTACTCGCCTTGCTGGCCTTCGGCGCCAATGCCCATGTCAACTGAACTCCGGTCTGTAGTGTTCCATCAGTTGCAACCACGGCAGAAGGACCAATGGTGGCCTTCCATCCGACATCCTGCCGACCGCCACTGGTGGCCGTCGAGATACGAACAACGTAGGTGTACGCCTTGCCTGCTTTGGGAACTGCTGCATCCACATAGGTCAACACGCCGGTTCCCACCGTGCCAATCACCTTGGGTGGCTTGGAACCCTCGCCACGCAGAATGGTGTACGCGCTGGTTCCACCCGTCGGCACTGTCCATGTCAGTGTCACATTGCTTGACGATATTCCGTCCGTTGCAGCGAGCGTGAGCGGAGATGCATTCGCGGCAATCCAGCCGACGTTCGGCTCGCTGAATCCGCCAACGCCGAGCGTGCACTTCGCACGCACCCGGTACGCATAGGAAACCCCTGGCGTTGCGCCAGTGTCGACGTAGGTGAGCGGGCTCACGGTCGCAATCGGTACGGTGCTCGATGTGCCACGGTAGATCTCGTACGTGGTGGCGCCCAAGACTCCATTCCAAGTCAGTGTTACACCGGTGGTGCTCGTGCCGTCAGTTGCTGTCAAGACCGGGCTTGCGAGACCGCGCCAACCGGTTGCCGTTGCACAACTCACCGAGATAGTTCCCGCAGCCGATACCGGATAGACGCGGTAAGTGAGCAAGACTCCGGGGGCCGGTGATGTATCCACGTACTGCGGCGTGAATGATGTGCCAAGCTGCGTCTCTACGCCGTCGGCAACGACAGAAATCTTGTAACTCGCGGCGCGCGTCACAGCAGGCCATGCAAGCCCAACACCGCCAACGATCGTGCCTTGCGTAGCGTTCAATGAGGTTGGCGCTGCAACCGTCTCGCACGCATCAGGAATGCCGTCAAGATTGACGTCGTATTGCCCAACGTCCGTGCCCCACATCGCCAATTCGCACGCATCTGGGGTGCCGTCTGCGTCGCAGTCGGGCTGCACGTGCCAACCGATCTTGACATATCCGGGGGTCACATTAAGCGCATACGAATACCACGGTGCTCCGATAGCAAACTGATCGTGACCGAGCGCCACGCCCTGTCCAAATCGGGTGAGCGAACCGCCCGTTCCAGAGATCGTTGAGAGATAGGCCCAGCCTGCTGGCAACAATACATACTGGTCGACCGTCGCTCTGATCGGATTTCCGGTCGGATTTCCGGTCGGATTTCCCACGAGCGCACTTCCCTCATGAATGGCCATAGTGTTGGTCAAGACAACATCCGTGGCCGGAAGGCCGCCGAATGCTTGCGTTGCAGTTGCTGGGATGTATGGCGTAAGGGGCGGCTGCCGCTCTCGCAGCCGCGGAATCCCGTCGACCGCTTCGTAAATCCACACTGCATCGGTGCTTCCGGGACGCTGTTCACGCACGAAAATCGACGTTCCCGCGCCAGCCGAATTCTGACTTCCCGCGGCCAAGTCTGTTCCAAAGGTGCCGGTTCCGCCTGGGCTCTTGATGTGCGCGGTGCCGTTCCAAGCGCCAGCGCCGTCGCGCTTGTACGCGTACAGCGAACCTTCCCTGCCACCATCACTGGAAAGGATTTCCCACGGAGCGGTGATCAGTAGGTGCGAGTTCACCAACGCCACGCTCCATCCAAAGTACTTGTGGTCCGTAGCAGTGGCCTCTAAAGGATCGAACTGGCGAAGCAATGAGTAGGTTCCAGCGGAATCACGCCCGTAAAGGAACACCACGCCGCGCGCGTAGCCCGCTGAATTGATTGCCCCGGGTGCGCCGACAGCAAGGAATCCATCGCCCAAGGCGACACTCATGCCGAAGCATCCGTTGGGAAGGCCAACCGGCGAGACGATCGTCTGCAGCGCGGTCCAGATGCCAGCCGTCGACCGCGTGTACAAGACCACCGCGCCTTGATTCGAATTATGGAACGGAGCACCGACCACCGCGACTGCGTTGTCGGTGGCGATTTCACTGCCGAAGCCGCTCGAGGACAGAAGCGTATTCGGGCGAGCTAACTGACCAACGAGGGCATAGGCACCCAGATCGCCACGGCGATAAACAAACGTCGTTGCCACCCCGGCCCCGGGAGCCCCAACAATGACATCGGTTCCCGCCACGCACACGGCGGCCCCAACCAGTGCGCCGTCGGTGTTCGCCACGATGCTCGGCGTGCCCACAAACGCCCCAACGCACGAACTCCCCGCCATTGCCCCCCGCCCGCCAGCACCAAGCGCCACGAAGAGGAAAAGTGCAACCAGCGATGGCAACCGAAATAGGTGCTGAATCATGTGTTGTGGGCTCAGGTATGGGCGGCTTCCCGAATGGAAGCCTTTCGGCTAGTATCTTCGATCCGCTCGGCAGGCGAGCGGGGTTTCAGGATACGGGACAGATTCCGTTTCCAGAAGCCAGTTTCTGACATTTCTTAGCATGCCGATGTAGCTCAGGTGGTTAGAGCGAGGGATTCATAAACCCTAGGTCGGCGGTTCGACTCCGCCCATCGGCACTCCAGCGCCCGTGCACACACTTCCGGACCCAGATTCGCCGCA
>JBIKZY010000246.1:0-2863 GCA_044354475.1 Phycisphaerales bacterium | reverse complement strand
CCGAACGCCTGCAAATTGTTGAAATCAAGGGGGCGGTATCCAAGCCCGCGATGGTTCAGCATATTGATGGAGCACAGCTCGGTTACTACATCGGAGTTTGCGGTGGATTCGCTGCCAACGCCGACCTCGACAAAGTGGTCGTTCTGCTGCCAGACGGTCGAATACTTGCCAAGGAACGAGATACCGCATTCAATCCAGAGGTGCCCTCGGGAAGCATAGTGGTGGTCACCGCGAAGCCATCGAATGCAGTGGAGCCGAAGTGACTGAACTTACTAAACATCCGGACTTTGAGCGGCTTGATGGGGAATCAAACACCCAAGAAGCTTTCCGTCCGATTGCCATCCTGAACCTACTGTTGCGGCGGTGCTGGACGATTGTCTTTCTGACTGTACTAGCGATGGCAATAACGGCCGCGTGGATCTTCACCTCAAACGAGGTCTGGACTTCGACCACTAAGTTCCTTCCCACGCGCGCGGGCGGTATCTCTCTTCGATTGAGTGCCACGGTGGGAAACAGTGGCCCGGATTTGGAGGGAGACCAAGACAGCGCCTCGGCCGATTATTACATTGCGCTTGTTCAAAGCCCAGTGTTTCTTGCGCCCTTGGTGTTGCAACCAATTGCCCGCGATGATGCCGGTAATCCACAGAACCTTCTCGATCACTATGGGGTTGAGGGAACTACTGAACAAGAGCGTCTGCAACGCGGCGCAGAAATGCTGCAAAAATCAATCACTATTACTGCCGGGAAGGCTACGAGCGGAGTGCGCTTAGTCACTCTCATGGTCAGTGCTAACCAACGCAATCTTTCTGCGGACATTGCAACTGCGCTCCTCGCGGCAATCAATGAACACAATCGCACTTCGCGCGGAAACAAGGCCACGAACAACCGCATATTTGTAGAGACGCAATTAGCGAAGGCATCAAAGGAACTTGACGCTGCCACTGACGACTTCGCTACATTTTCTAAAAAGAACCGCAAAATTGCCACGCCGGACCTGCAGGCACAGCGTGATCGATTGGAGAGGCGAGTACGCGTCCAAGAAGAGGTGTTTATTACCCTCACGAAGCAACTGGAAATGTCTCGCATGGAGGAACAGGAGACACAACCTGTGATTGAGGTGATTCAGCCACCCATGCCGCCAATTGTTCGTTCTGCACCACGAAGGATGCAGATGGCCGCTTTGGGGAGCACTGCCGGCTTCTTGTGTGCATGCGGTTGGGTGTTACTGTCGGAGCGCTTGAGGCGAGTGGACCAATCCAATGCTGATGCCCAAGAATTTCGCGACATCGTTAAAGGTATCGCCGCGGATGTCCGACGCATGCTGCGCTTTGGACGACGAACGACCGCCTAGACAATTCAACCCCGCGCCACCCGCTCGCCGTCGACGCCCTCGCGTTCACACCAACGGCTGACCACGCACGCGGTCCATGCCCGTTGCGCGGCGCCTTCGTCGCCGGCGCGGGCTTGCACCAGTGCCGCATGGGCGGCTTTGCCATCCAAGATGCCCTGCGCTTCAAGGCGCTTGGGAGACAGGACGTCGTCCACCCACTCCGCAAGCGGGCCAGCAAACCAGCGGCGGAGCGGGACTCCGAAACCTTGCTTGGAACGACCGGCAATACCGTGCAATTCCTTGGGCAATCGGTGCCGGAGCGATTCACGCAAGAGCAACTTTCCGACGGTTCCATCGGTGCGCCAGGCAGGCGGAATGCGCCAAGCAAAGTCAAAGAGACGGGTATCCAGCATGGGGTCCCGCGCTTCGAGACCGCATTCCATACTGCAGCGGTCCAGTTTGGTGAGGATGTCATCGGGCAGGTAATTGGTCTGGTCGCGAAGGAGTAGTTCGTCAAAGAACCCATCCGGGTCGCCCGGGAATTGCCGCGGCATGTCACGCGCCTCACGAGCAACCGCGCTTGACCACCGATCGGAGGGCAGCCGCTGGATGAGTGATGCAGGCTCTGGCCACACTGCAAAGAATGACCGCCACAGTTCCTCATCATCCGCAGCGCGCAGGCTGAGCGCCGCTTTATGCATGAGTCGGCCGCGTTGCGTGCGCCGCAGTGCTGCGGGGAGCACGCCCTCCATCGGTCGCAAGGTGCGATCCCAGATGTCGCCATTCAACAGCTCAATGGCATCGGCCATGCGCCGGCGTGCAAAGAGCGGCACCGAACGGATCCAACGTGAAAGCATGAAGCCGCGTAGGTGGCGTTCATAGCCACCGAAGAATTCATCGCCACCATCACCGGTCAACACAACGCCCACGGATTGCCGCGCGAAACGCGATACCGCCAACGTTGGAATAGCGCTTGAATCAGCAAACGGCGCGTCAAAGCAGCCGATACTGTCTTCTACAAGTGAGACGAGATCTGCGTCGTTGATCACCATTTCATGGTGGTCCGTGCCGAGCGCCTTCGCCACGGCGCGTGCGTGGGCACGTTCGTCATACTCAGCGTGCTCAAAGCCAACCGTGAAGGTGCGCAGCGGCGCAACGCCTGCATGGCGCATGGCGGCGACCACCAGACTGCTGTCGATTCCGCCTGAGAGAAGCGCCCCAAACGGAACGTCACTCATGAGACGGCGGCGAACGGCGGATTCCAGGAGCCCATCAAACGCGCGCACCATCTCTGCGCGGTCACCGTGAAACCCCTGCGCACGAGCAGCGGCGGCGGCAGTGCGCACCGAGAACCACTCGCGTTCACTGACGCGGCCGGTACTGAGATCAACGCACAGCGCATGGCCAGGTCGAAGCGCCTGAACGCCCTCGTAAATCGTGCGCGTCCCACGCACGGAGAGGGACCCAAGCACTGAAGCGATGGCCATCGGGCAGACGCGATTACGGAAGACTGGGCATGCCGCCAATGCTCGT
>JBIKZY010000245.1:0-2881 GCA_044354475.1 Phycisphaerales bacterium | reverse complement strand
CCGCAGTATCAGACGACATGCATGCGAGAGAAATGAGAATCGTTGCAGCAATCATGACGCTGCCTCCTTGCGCGTTCCGCGCCATTTCATGATGACGAACGTGCCGACCAGGACAACAATCAGCACAATGAGTACGCGATGGAAGATGCGATCAACCAAGTCGCGCGCGGTGTCCTGCGCGCCCGCGACCGTCGCGTTCACCATCTTCATTCGCTCTGGAACAATGGCGATCGACTGCGACATCACGTCAACGCTTGCCAACAAACGTTGGGTGTCCGGCATGACCAGCATGTCGTACCAAAGCGCTTCCGCTTGCCAGTTGATAAAAAGTGGCAGTCGCTTGGACCAGAAGAACGCGCGGTCAAGCGCCAAATTTGCAATTTGCACCTGCTCAGTAGCACGGTCGAGCGGTTCAAGTAGACCTCCGCCCTCACGAATGTGCTCAATGAGTGCCTCCCCTTTCACGCTGGCCACTTCACTAAAGCGAACATACGCCACAAACTCCGTGCCACCACGACGGCTCCACCACGTGGCGATGGAAAGGTCAAGTTCTTCAAGCTGTTCGTCAGTAAATACGCGCGCAGCGATAGTCCAAATATCCTCACGGGCGCTACGCAGATTTTCAACCAAATACTGCGCGCGCGGCCCCCAGATCGTTTGGGCGCGTCCGGTGTCAACCCAGAAATAATTTTGCAGCGTTACCACTACCAGTTGATCCACCAACTGTGTCACCGTATCCGGGCTCGTAGCGATGTCGTACATACTTGACACGCCCAGCAGCCGAAGACCGTTCATAATGCGGCATTGCTGTATGTCATTATTGCCACGAATGATGCGCTCACTCGCGGCCAGCATCAGGGAGAAATACCGATCGGCGAAGGCGTTTGATGCCTCCTCCAGTTGCGCCCGAGTGATGCGCTGATCACGAAGAATGCGCGCCGCTTCGCCGGGCTTCGACCGCCCGGAACCCGAGGCGCAACCCGCGATGAGCAGCGCTGCAAGTAGGGCTATCGCACAAGACTTAGCGCGAGACTGAACCAGTGGGCCGGAGAATGCCATCATTTCTATAGCCTATACGCCAGGCCATACCTTAGAGAATTTCTAAGGTAATAGAACCTGAACTTTCGGTATGTCAGTACGCTCCGCGACGGTGTGCACGCACCTGGAATCCCAATCATGATTACCTCTATTAAAAGCACAATCATCATCGTTATGACGCTGGTCTTCAACGCGGCGCCGATGGCGTTCGCCATGCAAGATGCCGCCAACCCGGTCCCTGGGCAAACAGTCATTGTTGCGCTTTCGAGCGGTGATGCCATTCGCGCAACGCTGGTTTCAGAGACCGGTGATTCAATCGTCTTGCTGCATCCGGTCTTAGGAAAGGTCACCCTTCCACGCGCGTCGATCGCGTCAATGGTTGCTACGACAGCTCCTGCGGCCGCACCCGCGGCTACTACCGATGACAGCGCTCTACGCCAAGAGGCGGAGCCCGCTGCAAATGCCGTGATGGATGCGCCACGACCCCAAGATGGCGTGAACCCCGCTGATGATGCAGCCGCGAAGGGCGCAGTACCAGCCCCGGCGCCGCCACCGTCACCGTGGAAATTCGTCCTTGATGCCAACGTCAACTACGTCAATGCCGCCAACGATCAGCTTGACTTCCGCGCGGCAGCCTCGGCGATTTACGACGTGGTCGACGTTGAAAAGTGGTCGAACAACATTGAATACTTTTACAAGCTTGTTGACGGCGGAAACACCGACAACAACTTGCTCGGTACCACCACCTATGACCGGCGCTTTGCGTCAAACCCGCGCGTGCTGTGGTTCGTGAAGGGCCAGGGGCAGAGTGCTCCACTGGAGAGTTATGAAAATCGCCTGTCGGGATGGGGTGGACTTGGATACGAATTCCTGAAGATGCCGCCTGCAAAGTTGATTGGAAAGATTGGTGCTGGTTACACCTATGAATTTGGTGACCAAAACGACGGGCAGGCGGAGTTGTATGCAGAAATGGAATGGGACTGGAAGGTCACTGAGCGCCAAGCAATTGTTGGTTCCTACTGGATCGCACCAGCGTTTGATGACCCCAGCAACTTCTTGCACCTGTTCCGTACCGAGTGGACCATGATGTTGGAAGACATCAAGGGTCTCAAATTGCTGGGTGGCATCCGCTGGCAGTACCAATCTGAAGTGACGCCGAAAGACGCGATACAAAACGACATCCGACTTTATGCCGGTCTGCGCTTTGAAATGTGAGCATGCCCGCTCGGGTCCACAAGAAGCTTCACACCTCGCTTGAACGAATCGCCAGCACACTGCGAGACCGCTGTGCTCTGTTGAATTTCAGTCCCTCAGTCGCATACACGTACAACCCTCTGCAATATGCGTGGGGCGCACATGCTGCCTTCCTCGCACGGGCGCACACCCAACCACACGTCCTCTTTGTAGGAATGAATCCCGGTCCGTTCGGTATGGCGCAAACCGGCGTACCGTTCGGCGAGGTAGCTGCAGTCCGAGGATTTCTTGGCATCACCGAACGTGTCGCCAAGATCACCGCGCCGCAGCACATGCACCCAAAGCGCCCAGTGGATGGCCTTGCTTGCACGCGCAGTGAGGTCAGCGGCGCTCGCGTGTGGGCATGGGCGCAACAACGCTTTGGTACCGCCGATGAGTTCTTTCACCAAGCCTTCATTTGGAACTGGTGTCCCCTTGCCTTTGTAGCGGCTGGTGGTGCCAACCAAACCCCCGACAAGCTTCCCCGCACTGGTCGTGGTGCCAAGGCCACGCACGTGCTCGAATCTGCTTGCGATGAAGCGCTTGGTGCGGTCATCGTGGCTCTCCAGCCGACACACGTGGTGGGCTTTGGGGCATTCGCCCGACAGCG
>JBIKZY010000073.1:0-10399 GCA_044354475.1 Phycisphaerales bacterium | reverse complement strand
CTGCAAATACACTGAGCATGGATGGATCGGTCACCGCGTCGGCTGTTCCGTACACCACTAATGTGGGTGCACCGACCGCGCCCATGCGACCGCGCAATCCATCGGTGAGGAACGGCTTGAGCGCCTCGACAATCAGCAACGTCTGCGGCCGACGGGCGATTGCCGTATCGACAAACCAACGACGAAATGGCGCTGGCACCGCGGGTGGCCGCACAAACACCGAGTTCATCACGCTGTCGAAATCCTCGACACTGGCAATATCGAGTGGGTTTGCACCATCGGCAACCCGGCGCATGAAGTCGTTGACAATCGGTGCCTCAACCCCGGCTGGTGCAAGCATGATCAGCGCATCCACTCGCTGCGGGAACTCGATAGCTAACTCACAGGCGATAGCCGCGCCCATGGACGAACCAACCATGGTGGCATGCTCGATCCCCAGCGCCTTCATAAACGAATCAACCGAGCGTGCGTAAAACGCACCATCGTGATGCGCACCTTCGTGATACGGGTGAGCACCAAAGCCAGGTAGATCCGGCGCGATGGTGTGCCACCCATGCTTGGCAAACGGAGCTGAGAGCTCCATCATGGCGTCCTTACTTGCACCGAATCCGTGTACCAGCAGCAACACCGGGCCGTCCGCAGGCCCCGAGTCAAGGTACGGCCACTGATAGCCATCAACAGTGATGTGGCGCGATGTGATATCAAGCCGCAGGTAGGCACCTTGGCGCAATGGAATCACAATGATGCGCGGATCAATCCACCATCCGTACGCGATGACTGCTAGCAGTGCCGCCACGCAACAACCCACGCTCAGCAATGCACGACGGACCCACTTACGCACCGTACCTACCGCTGGAATCACGGGGCCTCGCTGCGTATCGTGCCGGCGGAGGCCCTATTTGGAACGGTCTTTCCAGGTGCGCCCTGAATGGCACTCACCGTGGTCAGCAGCTTCTGCGCCACTGCACGCTCTGGCTCGCGGGCGACCGCCTGCTCAAACATCGCCAGCGACTCTTGCAAGTGACCCGCATTGTGTGCGCTGGCACCAAGGAACATGTACCCGTCTGCCATTTCCGGGTGACGCCGCACTAAGTCTTCGCCGCACTCACGGAGCCGTCCCCAATCACCAATGCGCCACGCCGCGTGACCCAAGAGCAACATGGTGCGACCGTGCGGGTCGTTGTCGTCACGGATGGAAAGCAAGATATCCCGGGCTTCTTCTGGACGGCTGACCAAGATGAGATTACGTGCCTTCAATCGCGTCAGGTCAGGCCTACCGATACGGCTTGCCAGCACTGGATCTTCAAGCGCCGCTATGGATCCGTTCCAGTCGCCCTTTGAGTAGCGAGCAAACGCCAACTCTTCGATCAATTCTGGCGACGCTGTTTCACGCATGGAAACACGCTCAAGCAGCTGCGCGCAACGATCATCATCACCACGCATCTTGGAAACATCCGCACGCAAGCGATCAATCACTGGGCTGAATTCAAACTTCTTCTCAACGGCGGTCAAGCGCGCGTCAGCCTCGTCATGGCGCCCCATTAACGTCAGCATCTCAATTTCCGCGGCAACAAAGTGAATCTTGGTGGGCTCCAATTCAGCAGCCTTTGCATACGACTCCAGAGCCTTGTCATTCTCACGCCAGCGCTGGTACACGATCCCCAAGAAGTAGTACGGCTCTGGCTTCTTGGGATCAAGATCAACAGCCGCTTGGAACGCATCACGCGATTCATCAATGCGGGTCATCTCATGCAGGATGCGCCCACGCAACAGTGGGTACGAAGACTCCTTGGGGAAGCGAGCAATGGCGCGATCAATGTGCCCGAGCGCTGGCTCAAACTGTCCCGATTGGAACGATTGACGTGATTGGTCGTATGCAATCTGTGCTCCGGCACGGTCATACCGGCCGCGCGCTTCGTTACGAACCTGCTGCGAACGCGGCGCACCGCATCCCACTGTAAATAGCGTGGCAGTGGCCAGTGATCCTGCCAATAGGCAGTGAATGATTGGACGGTTCATCGGTTCGGCTCCTGAGTTGGGCGCGCAGGCTTCTCACGACCAGGCTCACGGGGCAACAGCGGCGCCTCAAGATCTGGTAGCGGAAGTGGGTCAAACGGCGAGTAGTCGTCATCTACAGTTGGCGGAATGTCTTTTTTTAAATCCTCAGGCTTAGGCGGAGTGACCCAACCCTTGGAGTACTTAAAGGTGTCAGACAGCGGCACACCATTGAATGGCTGGCGCTGGGTTGGATCAAGCAAGTCAATTGCATCAAGCTCCGTGCGGTACTGGTCCTTGTGATCGGTACGAATGGATTCACGCAGCGCAATCATCGAAGGCGAATTCTTCTGCGTTCGCAGCGCCTGATCAACATAGTAAAGCGCAGTGGATCGATCGCCTTCCTTCCACGCCTCCAGTGCTTGCAGCTGGTAATTGCCCGCCAAGTGTGATTCGGAGAATGGCAGCAAGCCGGCACGTCCACCAACACGTGCTGCTTCTGATGTTCGAAGCGCCATGTCGCCAGCCTTGTAGTCCTGGGCGTCTTCCACCACCGTTGGGGTGATCAAGAAGATGATCTCCTGCTTGACCATCTGGCTTGACGCGCCGCTGAATGCGCCCGGAATGAGGTCGCCAAGGCCGGGGATCTGCCGGTTGGTCACCTGTGACTGCTCCTTGAAGAGTCCGCCCAGAATGATCGTCTGTCCGCTCTTTACGCGAACATTAGTCCGAAGCTCTTGGGAAATTTCATCGGGAACGGTTGCCTTACCGCCACCTGCGGCATCAATGTCCTTGATACGCGCGGTACTGACCTGCGGTGCAAGCTCAAGTCGCACCATGCCATCCGGCGAAACGAATGGTCGGAAAATCAGTTTCACACCGACATCCAAGTACTTCACTTCCTGCGTAGTACTTGTCTGTGTCTGCGTGGTTGAGAGGTAGGCAATGCGCTCACCAATGAGCACCTGCGCACGCTGCCGGTTCAGCACCGTGACCGTCGGCCGAGCCAGCACCGTGGTGTCCACCACTTGATCAAGCATCTGTAAGAAGATGGCTACATCGTTGGTCATGATGCCCACCTTGCCGGTCGGTGGCGGCGCGCCCGTGGCTGATGGATACAGTGACGCCTGCGAAGCAGTCGACGGAGTGGAAGGCTTCAACAAACCGTCCTTCACATCATCAAACGCCAAGAGCGGTGAAGTAACGCTGGAGAAATCAATATTGCCGACCACGGAGATATCCATGCCAAAGGCAGTGTCATCAGTGAGGTTGACGGTCAGAATGGTTGCTTCAACGCGCACCTGCTTCGGTGGAGTATCCAGTTCAGCAATCAGAGTCTGTACCTGCGCAATGTTCTCCGGGAAATCATTCACCATGACCTTGGCAGAGAATGCAAAGCTGTCCGCGCCGCCATTCTCCAGCGTGGGTTGATAGCCAGGCTCCACTTTCCCAAGCGCGACAGCAGATCCGCCTTCGGTCAAGATTGGCTTCACGAACGCGATCGCATCGTCGGCGGACAGGAATTGCAACGTAAAGACGCGAGCAACGCGATTGCGCTCGGCATCAACTTCGCCTTGGGTCTTTACATAAATGAAGTCGCCTTCGCGGCGCCAGGCAAGACCATTGACATTCAAGATGGCGTTGAGCGCATCTTCAAGCGGCACGTCATACAAGTTCACGGTGACTACGCCACGCACTTTGTCGCTGGCGACGATGTTCTGGCGAGCCTTGATGGAAATAAGTTCCAAGAGCTTGGAAATATCAATCGCTTGCGCACTGAGTGAGAATCGACCTTCACTGGTGACATCCACTTTCGCGTCGGGCCTGCGACTGACGGGTGCAGCAGCGCCGACACTCGCTGGCCCGCTTGGCGTCAACGGCGGGGCCATAGTGGGTGATGGTGGCCTTCCGCCCGGTCCAGTGAGCGGAGTCGAAACGCCACCCTGCGCTGCGTTTGGACCAGGAACGCCCCAGACTGTTGGCTTGAGTTCTGCAGTGGGGTCAGCGCCTGGATCATCGGTCGGTGCAGGAGCAGGTGCCGATTGCGCTGTACTTGCCGGACTAACGGCAGCCGCGCCTTTGACGGATATTGAACTCACCGGTGCAACGGCTGGAGATTTCGCAGGTGTAGTGCTGGGTGTCGCACTCGGCGCCGTGTTTGGCGCGCTTCCAGCTGTTCCTGATGCGGACGACTGCGCGCGTGCAACCGATGCAACCGCAAGGGTGGTGCCGATTGCAGCACACCACGCCGATCGCGCGAAGGGAGATACTGGTGAGGTGTTGTCGTTCGGTGTTGCCATAAGTGCGCTCCATCTGGCGAAACATCACGCCGACGCCCTGATATGGAATCAGGCGCCTCTTAGGAAGTGATCGGCCTTCATGGGGTCCGAACTCTTGTCGATCATCAAGGTGACTGATAAGTAACGGTCAAGTCCCCGGTGAAGGGGTCGAGAACTACTTGCGCCCGCTCCGGACCATCCGAAGTGGACACAAAGATCGTCGGGACGGGGTCCATCACTCCACCAAACGGACCAAAGGTGATGTCCCGCGAGGCGCTCGAAGTAATCAACAGGCCAGCCGCCACCTCTGCCCTGCCACTGCCAAATGTGGTGCGCAGTGGGCCGTTGGGGCCGGTCAGTGCAGTGTCCGGCGCACTCGTGTGTGCAAGGTGGTAGCTGCTCCCATTCGCAGCGATACGCAGCAACACCGGATCAGCGGGCGTGGAAAGCGCAACGCTGCGTGCATACCCAAGGTCAGCCTCAAGGAGACGAACGCCAGCATCGACACGCTCAAATCGGCTGCCACCAAACATGTCAATCGCCAATCCTGCCATCACGCTCACGATGGCTGCCGTGATGAGCATCTCAATGAGCGTAAAGGCACGAAGGCCGCGATTCATCATCGAGCGGCCTCCGCATTAAATCCATACGAGACGATGCGTGAAGGGAACATGTCCTCCGGATCGCCACCGCGCGAAGGCGCACGACCCTCTGTGAATCCAGTCACCAGGTCCAATGCGTGGTCATAGAAGAAACTGGCAGTGTCATAGATCAACAAGTGATTGGCTGCTACACGCCCGTACACCTGCGTGCGTCCAAAGAGGCGGATCGGGTTGGTTGGTAGGAACAGTGAACCAACAATGGAAGTATCGCGGATGTCCCAGAGGAAGAAGCTGGAGAGGAACTGCCGCATTGGATACACGCGAACACGCCACGGCTCCATGTACTGCGGTGAATTCGGCGCTACCGGATAGCAGTCATTGGAGGTGAACTGCGCGAACCAATTCTTCTTGTGCGGGTCGCCATCAATGGCAACGCTATTGCAAATGTACTGCTTTCGCGGTCCAATCCAGCAGTTTCGCACATCCATTGAATACCCGTTGTAGATTTCCAAGGTGCTGTTGGGGTTGATCTCTACGGAAGAATTCTGCCAGTCCAAACCCGTCAAAGCCAAGTTTGGATTGATCACAAACTTCACATCACCATTGATGATGATGCGCGAATCACGCAGAATCCATGAACCGTACACCTCATAGGTGCCAGTATTCAAAGTGACCGTGGCACCTTGGCGCACTTCAAAGTTCTTGGTGAACAACTGCGGAAGGAACACGGCGCGGACTCGGAATGAGTTCAGGCTGTAACTGCCGCCCGGCAAGATGTAATTGTTGGTGTAGTTGCTGTAGGTACCGCCAACTGACGGCGGAGCGGGCGGATTGACCATGCGGATGGAGTCCAGTGGGTCCATGCGCTTCGCGGCAACGGAACTGGCCGTGGCGCCTTGCACGATGAGACCGGTGGCCGAGTACGGGTAGTAAATCCAGGTGGCCTTCATGGAATCTGCGTCCGACGGCGTTGAACCCGCTACCTCTGACTCAAAGCGGCAACCGCCCTGCAGCCAGACACCGCTTCCGAACCAGGGGTAGATGTTGCTCAAGAAGGCAAGGTCGGCTTGCGTACCAATATTCACACGCAATTTTTGCGCGCTCATCGGTGCATTTGGCCAACGACCAATGAAATTATTTGAGCCATCCACAATCATGATCTTGTTGGCAAAGATGGCGTATTCACCCTTCACCACGCTGGGGATGCTCATATTCGCTACCGAGCTCCAGGTGGCGCCCCCGCGTGTACTACTGACGGTGACCTCCACTTCAGTGGTGGCATCATCGGGGAAGATGTTGCCACCATTGGCTGGATTGGCGCGCTTCACAATGTCCACCAAACGAACGGTGACTGTGCCACCATCAAGCGAGTAGTTGTTGAGTAGCACACCACCAACATGGTTACGGCGCCAAATGGTCTCGCTGGAGCGGAGAATTCCCTTGGCAATGGACATGCCAGATGAGGCAAGCGTGCGCGCATCCGCTGCAAGCTGGGCATTCGCTGCAATGGACGAAGATGTTTCACGGCTTGCTACGTAGGAAAGCGTTGTGGTGCCAACTACCATCATTGCGAACAGCGCCAACATGAGCGCGGCACCGCGTCCCATTCCCTTCGCAGTGTTGAGCGGAGCACCCACCGATCGATCGCGGCAGCGGCGCAAAAGTTGAGGTTGGAAAGCGTGATGGTTCATGAAATATTCACTGACAGTCCGAATGCCGCTGCAGCGCATCGATGATTCCACCAAGTTCAAAGTTCATTCCGCCGTGGTCGTCATCAAGTTGAATATCCAATACCAATCGCCGGTCTGCGCACGGATTAAAGGTAGTAAAGCGAAATGTGGCGTCCAGCACTCCCTCCAGGACAGTGGTGGTAACCAGTGAACCGGAGGCCGCAAGTGTCGTTCGCAGGGCTGCCCAGTCAGTGGCCAGTGGATACACCGTGCGGTTGAGTGTGTTACTGACCCGCTGCATACTGATAACGCGGTTGTTTCGGTCCACCACATACCAGCGCAGTTCGTTCCCGTGGATCGTGTCGTACTCGGTGGCATTGGTCGGTGATCCGTCAAACGTCTCCGAAGGGAGCCACAGAGATGCCACCGTAGTTGACTGCGAAAGAATCATTCGCGCCCGAAATAGATGGTCCGCAATGCGCGCCTGGCCACGCGCGAGGCGCGCTACCTCTTGCGCAGCATCATCCTGACCTTGCATCCCCACCGCTACCGCTGACACGGTAGCAGCCACAGAAGCCGCAATAATTGCGGTCACTGTGATGGACACCAAGAGCTCCACCAATGTGAAGCCCATGCGACGAGCACTGTAACGGGTCTGTTTACGAATCATGTTGTTGGATCCGCCCCACGGAATCGCACCAAACGTGCAAGTGTCAACCCATTTGGCCCAATGACGGTGACATCAATTCGCTTCCCGGATACTGTGTAGTTGTTGTACTGGGCAAGCGTGCGATTTTCAGTGACAATCGTGGTCACGCGTGAAAGCTCTGAAAATGTTGCGGGCAATGGCTCGCGTGCCGTCGCACCAGGGCGCTTCGGCGCCAACAGTTGGCCAACCGCTTCAGTGCCAGCCAACGTGTTCATGGTTTCATATGACTGCTCAAGGACCGAACTCATTTGTAGTTCAGCAGCCTGCATCGCCAAAACGGAGAGGCGATTCTGTTGTTCGATTGATGCGCCGACTGCTACAGACATGGATGCAGTGGCAGCCACCATCGAAACAATGATGGAGGCGATGAGTGCCTCTAGTAGTGTGAACCCGCGCGCGCGTCGCGTAGGGACCTGCCAAACAATGTGCTCCGGCTTGGTCGGTGGCGTGTGTTGTGCTGGTTGATTGGGCATAAGTACTGATCTCCGCGGAAAGAACTTCCAATACAAATCCGCCTCTGTAAAGCCCAATCGGGCTTTCGGACCTTGGGATTAAGGAAATTTCATGTTTTCCGCGCGCATTGATTGCAGCACCCCCCCTTTGTTTCCGAGAGTGTTGATGTGACTGATTCAGGCAGAGTTGCTTGAGTGCGGATCACTGAAAGATCGATCCAGCTAGCTAACCCAAGGAGTTCTCACTATGACGAACAACACCAACAACAAGAAGATGACCACGCTCCGCAAGGGCTTTACGCTTATCGAAATCCTTATCGTTGTAGTGATCATCGGCGTGCTTGCAGCGCTGGTCGTTCCATCAGTGACTGGCGCTCTTGATGATGCCAACCAGGAAGCCGCTGATGCACGCGCTGGTCAGATCACCACCATGGTGACGCGACTCAACCAGTTCCAGCCACTCATTGGCGGAGTTGCACAAAGTATCACCCTCGCAGACGGCAACTATACGGCTGCACAACTCGGAGCACTCGTAGACGCCGGCTATTGCACGGATGCAGACCTGACCAATCAGTTTGACTCCACCAAAGGTTGGACGTGGAGCGCCGCGACCCGTAAGTTCAGCCCTCAGCCGTAATCGGACACTGAGACGCCGATTGTAAGAAATCAAGAGGCGTCGGCAGAAGTGCCGGCGCCTCTTTTCCGATACGAACGAGTCACAGGAGGCACCACGATGTTTGGACTACCAATGTTTAACAAGGGCCGCGGCGGCTGGATGCAACGGAATCGATCCGCTGCACCGATCGCAGCTGACTTCGGTCGATCCAGCATGCGCCTCTTGCAACTTGCATCCGCAGGTACTGAGTACAAGTGCACCGCGGCCGCTGAGATCGCCGGCTCAATCTTTGACGGCAACGGGCTTCGCTTGGATTCAGCCGCCATGACGCAGCGAATCCATGAAACCATTGTTGGTCTCGGATTCTCTGGCCAGCGCGTCACTGCCACCCTTCCCGCCGAATTGTTTCAAACCGACATTGCGCGCCTTCCCGCCATGACCGACCAGGAACTCACGGAAAGCGTTCGATTTGAAGCCATTGATCGATTTGGTATTGACGGAGATAGCTCTGTCATTGGACACATCCGCCTGGGCGGCACCGCTGGCGGAAGCAATGAAGTTTTAATGATGGCCATTCCGCGGCACACCGTGAATGCAGCTTCCGCAGTGGTTTCTACAAATGACACCTCTGCGTTTCGCATTGAACACGCTGCTCTTGCTGCGCTACGCACTATCATGCGCCAGCGCACCAGTGAGTGTGCTGATCCCGCGGAGTCACGCGACTTTGCGATGCTGCACCTTGAAGATCGTATTGCCACGCTGGTCCTACTGCGCGACGGAGCACTTTCGTTTATGCGTGCAATTCGCGGGGACTGGGCGCCAGTCGGCATGACCATTCATCGCCGCACCCATACCGGTCGGACGCTGCATAGCAATGACACTGGCACTATCAGCATGGGTTCCGACGGAGCCGATGACCAAGGAACCGCCTGGCGTTGGTGCGCGCTCGCGGAGGAAACCCTGCGCTGCCTGCGCCATGTGGAGCACAGTTCCGGCGGTTGGTATCCAAAGGAAATCGTTCTCACTGGACCCGCTGCAACCGATCCACAAGCGGCCGCAACCATTGAGAGCGTCTGCGGAGTTCGTTCTGCGCTGGCGATGCCCATTCGCATGATCCGTGATCCGGAAGCGTGCGTCCATGGCAACGCCTGGGTCGCTGCGATCGGTGCAGCTTGCAGTGAATTACCCGCCCTCCTGCGCAACGTGCGTGCTCCTGCTGAGGTTGTCCCCCAGCGCAGCAACCGTACCGCATTCGGTAACCGCACCGCTCCACGGACAAGTGCAAGCGGCATCATCACTCTTGATCTCGAGCCAAAGTTGCTGACCCGAAGTGATTCTTCCACTCGCACCGCTGCTGCAGGAGCTGCTGCGTGAGCACCGTCGCCGGCGAGTTCATTGTTGACTTCCTCCCGCGAGATGTTCGCCGGCGTGGAGTGTTGGCAACGTCGCGCCGACGCAGCATGCTGCTACTTGGGCTTCTCGGCTCAGTGGTTGTCGGCGTTGCTTGTCACTCCTGGAATCGCTTCCATGAAGCGGAGGCGCATCGCGGAGTTTCACTTGCGCTCACAACCAATGCCACCAAGGTTGACGATGTCATTGATCGCTTGGCCAGCGAGCAAAGTGAATTGCATCGCTATCTCAGCGTCTACGACCGGCTTGCTCTCCCCGTAGAGCAAAGCGACATCGTTGCCACTATTACCAATCTCATGCCGGACCGGACCAGCCTTTCCATGCTGCGCATGGAAGTGAAGGAATCTGCCGCCGGCAAGGGTACTGACGGGGCGGCCAATGCCAAGCTCGTGGTGGCACCAGGTGGCGCTGGCAATGTTCGCACCGCTGCCCCTTCGCGTTGGATGGAAATCACCATCCGTGGATACGCACAGGACAACGCCGATCTGTACGAATTTGAGCGCAAGCTTGCGAACACCAAGCCATTCGCTGCGGTGACAGTTTCTGAAAACAAGCCGACCGATATTGCTCGCGGTCGCATCCAGGAGTTTGCCGTGAATTGCCGCATTGACCTTGATGTTCAGTATGTGCGCCCCGGCGGAAGCCCAGTCGTGTCGGTCGCCAAAG
>JBIKZY010000244.1:0-2884 GCA_044354475.1 Phycisphaerales bacterium | reverse complement strand
CAGCCGCCATCAACCAGTCCACCGATCACTGCAGGAACAACGAAGCCCATGAGAACCCAAAGCGGGAAGAGCTTGCTGATCATCCGTGCGCGCGGATCAGCAGCAACATCGGGGGCATACTTCTTGACGCTTGATGCAATGTCGTCGTTACTGAAGAGCCAACCAACGTGCGAGTGCGAGAAACTGCGGACCCATCCGATGATCCCCTTCTGGCGACCAGCGTGCGGTGAATGCGGATCTTCAATGTCATCGGAATGCAGATGGTGACGCCGATGCGTAGTAACCCACCAGAGGAGCGGACCCTGCACTGCCATGGAGCCGCAGATGCCAGCAGCCCACGCAACAGGAGCCGAGGCTTCGAATGACTTGTGTGTGTAGAGACGGTGGTAGCCGATGGTGATACCCATCGACGTCATGAAGTAACCGACGATCATCATCGTCAAGTCTGTCCATGAGAAGTAGCCGCCCCACGCGTACCAGATTGCGACGGCGAGCACTACCGGCGGAACGACTACAGCAATGAGCGTAAGAATCTTGACGTTGTTACCAACTTCGCCAACGGGCTCATGGTCGTGGCTGTAGAGAACGTGAACATCATCATGTTCATCGATATCGTGATGCGCGTGCGGAAGATTGCTCGGTGCCTTGGGTAGGTCGGTGACAGTCATGGAGCGAAAGCGTAGCGCGGACGTACCAACAATCCAATAGAAGAAGCGCTATTTCGTGAAAGTTCCGTATACAGATCGTTTCGGAAAGTTCCGTAAATGACACTGGCGCACTCAGAATGCGCATAGGCGAGCGTGTGCGGCTGATTCCGGACAATCTTGATGCGTCAAGGTGCATTTGCGCGTATCTTCTGACCCTTCATGGCATTCAAATCACTTCGTCTTGCAGCCCCACTTCTCCGCGCACTCGCCGAGGAGGGGTACGAAACTCCCACCCCAATCCAAGCAAAGGCCATCCCACCCGCTCTCGAGGGTCGCGATATTTTGGGCTCCGCCCAGACCGGCACCGGGAAGACGGCTGCCTTCTGCCTGCCCCTGATCCAACGCTTGGAAGTAGCTGGCGAACTCGGCGCCGATGCCGCGCACGCTCCGAAGCGGGCACGGACTTCCGGTCGGCCGCATGCGCTGATTCTTGCACCAACGCGCGAGTTGGCGGTGCAAATCGCTGAGAGCCTCGCTGTTTACGGTCGCCACGCGGCGTGCCGGACTGCCGTGATTTACGGCGGAGTTGGGCAAGCTGGACAGGTCCGCGCGTTGCAAAATGGCGTTGACATTGTGGTGGCAACACCCGGACGATTGCTTGATTTGGTTCAACAGCGTCACTGCAATCTCAGCGAAGTACACATCTTGGTCCTTGACGAAGCCGATCGCATGCTCGACATGGGATTCATCAAGCCGATCCGTTCGATCGCCGCGATGGTCTCCAAGAAGCGCCAGACGATGCTCTTCTCCGCGACCATGCCGAAAGAAATTCGCCACCTGGCGGATTCGCTGTTGGTTGATCCAGTCCGCGTGGAA
Source organism: Phycisphaerales bacterium (assembly GCA_044354475.1). Taxonomy (GTDB): domain Bacteria; phylum Planctomycetota; class Phycisphaerae; order Phycisphaerales; family SM1A02; genus UBA966. The sequence continues at coordinate 1,361 of JBIKZY010000244.1, read as the reverse complement.
GTTGCTGCGGTTGCCAGTGCTGCCCCCAAGATCGAACAGCGCGTCCATCACGTGTCGCGTGACCTCAAGCAGTCATTGCTTGAGCGTTTGCTTGAATCAAACGACATGACCAGTGTGGTGGTCTTCACGCGCACCAAGCACGGCGCCGACCGCGTCATGAAGCGCTTGATTCGCGCGCGAATTGACGCCGCCGCCATTCACGGAAACAAGAACCAGAGCCAGCGCCAACGCGCGCTCGATGCTTTCAAGGCTGGCAAGACGCGCGTCTTGGTGGCCACCGATGTCGCCGCGCGCGGCATTGACGTGGACAGTATCAGTCACGTCGTTAACTTCGATATTCCAGTGGAAGCCGAGAGTTACGTGCATCGCATCGGCCGCACCGGTCGCGCGGGCGCCACTGGTATTGCGATTGCGTTCTGCGAACCTGCAGAGCGTGGCGCGTTGAAGGCAATCGAGAAGTTGCTCGGTAAGGCTGTGCCGGTGGCACCGCTTCCTGAGGGGCTCACGGTGCTCAGCGCCATCAATGACGCCGCAGAGGCGCACGCACCACGGCGCGAACATCCGCATTCACCGCGCCGTCCGGCAGCGGGCGGCGGCGGGCGATCATCCGGACGCGGCGGTAGTGGCGGGCGCGCTAGTAGCGGCGGCAGTAGCGGTGGCAAGGCTGCGCCGAAGTCTGAGGGTTGGTCGAAGGGCCAGTCTGAAGGCGCGTCTGAAGGCAAGTCCGAAGGGAAGTCCGAAGGCAGGGGCCGCGGCGGGCCTGCGCAAGGACGCGGCGGCGCGAAGACGAAGGTTGCGCGATCATCAAACAGCGAGTTCGGCACGGCACCAGCGAAAGCTGCGCCCTCAACGCGCGGCGATGATGGCGCAAAGCCGCATCCGCGCGCACATGCATTTCCATCGGCACGACCCGCGCCGCGTGGCGGTAGCCGCGGTCGGCGCTGAATGAAATCGCGTTGTTGAATGACGACTGCGTACTTGCTTGCGTTGAGGCATCACGCCTGCGTACTGGCCCTGATGCCACACGATTTGATACTGGCCCGCATCCGCCTTACGAGGACGGCCGCTGAGCGCGGCCCTGTCCTCTCCGGCGCCTGCGGCCAGGTTGTGATGGCGGAAATCACCAGACTGCGGATGTTGGCGTGCGCCAACGCACACACGCCCCCAAGCGCGGGTGCGCATGGGGGCGTGGAGTGTGGACACTGGCCGAGGCCAGCGTGGAGTGCAGAGTGATGTCAGGCGCGACGGCGACGGCCGCCCGCAAGACCAGCAAGGCCGAGCAGCGCGAGTGCGCCAGGGGCGGGAACGGCACCCGCCGCAATGCCCTGATTGACCACGGTGTTGTAGCCCCACTGGCTCAT
>JBIKZY010000072.1:0-10455 GCA_044354475.1 Phycisphaerales bacterium | reverse complement strand
GTGGCAGCGCTCGGTTTGCGCGCTCGCAAGTTGCGCACGGCTGGACCGGAGCGTGATGCAGTAGCCATGATGGAAGTAGCACGCTGGGAGGATGAAATGTCCCGAGCAGAGGCGGCGTTGGCAGCTGAGGGGCGCGGCACTGCGGCCATCGCGCCGTTTCGGATGCTGCTGGAGGAGTACCGCGTCAGCCTGTTTGCCCAAGAACTCCGAACGTCTATTCCAATCAGCGCCGAACGCCTGGAACGGGCGTGGCGCGACCGTGGTCGGGCGTGATGTGTTCAGTCAGGTGAGCGCCGGGTAGTGTTCAGGAAGTCCAGCAACCGAGCAGCAATCCAAGGTCCGCGCCGTTCACCAGGCCATCGTGATTCAGGTCAAACGGTGAGCCATTCGCAGGGCCCCATGCTCCGAGCAGTAGACCAAGGTCGGCGCCATTGACGACTCCATCGCCGTTGATGTCGCCGCACACGGAGGGCAGTCCCAAGGATCCGTCCACGTTCAGCCGTGCGCCCACAATATCCGTCACGCCAATGGCGCCTGACTCCCAGATGGCCAGTACTCCGGCGGGCGTGCCTGAGGCAGCCGTAAGCACCATGCGACCGACGAAGCCAACACCCGTCAGCACCACGGGGTTTGCCCAACGTTGAGTGCCAAGTGCATCGTATGAAATGGCGCTCGCCTGCTGTGAGCCGTATGCCGAAGCGCGCACCGACGAGAATGTTGGGAACTCACCCAGCATGGCAACCCGAGCCAGGGTTTTTTCAAAGGTGGTCTCGGTTGGTGAGAAGTTCACGCCGATATCGCCCCACAGTCGCGTTCCATCTTCGGAAAAACTCTGCCCGCCCGAGCCGTACAAGCTGGAGTTCGGCACGTGCTCGGTCCACGCCACGTAGATGCGTCGCAGGGTCGGGTCATATGTCGCGTTGGGCGACACACGCTCCACGTTGGTGCCGGCGGTCACGCCGGCGCCGTTCGTTCCAAAGCGAAGCGCGCCAGTTGGTGAGACCCACTGTGCGTAGCTTTGCAGCGGTCCGGTTCCGTACCAACAGAAGATCGCTCCGCCTTCACCATCAGAGATGAACGATGGAAAGTTGCCAAATTGCAGTGATCCGGTGGTAAACACCCGCACGTTGGTTGCCGCCCATTGCGCCACACCAGTGGAAGAGAACTTCTGCGCTTGAATGGTCTTTGCGCCACTGAAGGTGGTGTAGCGAACAATCGACGCAATGACGCTGCCGCCATCGCCTGGTTGCAAGTCAGAGAGAAAGGTGGTTGCCGTGCCATCGGAAATAGTGGCGGCAGTCGCCCATGCAGCGGTGCCCTCTGGCGTGAGACGCATGACTTTGGCTCTGCTGCTTTCGGTCCAACCTGCAACGGCTGCACCGTCCCCAGCGCGTCCGGCTTTGGGTGAATTCACCGCAGCGGTTGATGAAAGGGTGACGCCGTTGGCGCCCCACAGCAACACGCCTGACGGAGACACTGCCTGTGCAATGATCTTGGTCCCGCCGATGTCGCTCCGCGTGACAATCACTGCGTTGCCAGCGGCATCCGAAGTCAAGCCGTAATCCTCCGTGCTACTGAAATTCGTGTCGAGCACGCGGACGCCCTTGTTGGGCCACAGGCCGATCCCGTTGGCGTCGTAGCGCTGCACCCACGGGTCATAGCCGCCGGTACTGTTGTCGTACCAGCTCATGTAGAAGCCGCCAGTGGGAATATTCACCACCTTGGACTGCACTTGGTCATTCGTCCCCGCGGCAAGCACGGCCGGCGAATTGGGATCGGTAGTGAACTGCGCCGCGGCGTTGGCGCAGGCCATGCACAACGCAAAGGTGCCTGCCACAGCGCGCGTCTTGACGTTGAATGAGGTCATGAACACAGTGTGACACACCCGGTCGTTGCCCAACCCCGGAATCGGCAAAGAATTATCGACGTGTAAACAAATTCAACATATCCGCCACAATTACGCCCGATAGTCCTTGCGTTCTTGACCAAACCACGGCACTCTAGCAACTGCCTGAAAGGGCAGCAGCGAGTCCGAGGAGCGGGGCTCCCACGTGGGGTGGGGCCCGGCACCCGGGCTCGCAGCATTTTTCTTTCCGTGCGCCGGGCTTACCCGTTCAGTTTGCGCTCGTCGCGTTCCTCTTCGCGCACCGATCGCGTGACACCACGGCGGGTTCGCCAGATGTCCCAGATCAATCCGACGGAGAGGAAACCGGCAAGCAGGAATCCCACCAAGCCAATGGTTCCCACCATACCTGCCGTATCACCATGGGCGGCATGCAGCAGGACTGAGCTGGCAACAAGCAGCGCACTGATGAGCAGCGCATAGGCAACCGTGGTTGCCATGTGCTCCACGGTCATCCGGAATCGCTCAATACCTTCGAAGTGGAAATTGACCTTCGCTTCGCCCAGCCGAATCTTTCGCAGAATTCCAGTGATCTGCTTGGGCAGCGAATCGATGAGCTCCGCATAGGAGAACAGCGTGTTGGTAAATCGTTTGGTCAGCGCCTTGGGCGAGTAGCGGTCGTTCACCAACTTGTAGATGAACGGCTTCGCTGCGTCGATGACTTCGTAGTCAGGCTCAATGTCGCGCGCAACACCTTCAATGGTGCCCATCGCCTTGATGAGAAGCACCATGTCCGCCGGGCAGCGAACCTTGTAATCGCGCAGGATTTGATAGAACTTATCAAGCACGGTTGCAATATCAATTTCTGCGATCGGCTTGCCGACAAATTGATCCACCACCTCTTGCACATCGTCAAGTAGGGCGCGCTCGTCAATGGAATCGGGCTCCACATTACCCATGCGCATGGCGGCGCGCATCACCATGCGTGCGTCGCCGGTAGCCACGCCAAAGACTAGTTCTGCAATCCGTTGCCGCGCATCGGCGCCGATGCGGCCAACCATGCCGCAGTCGATGAATGTCACACGACCATCGTCATGGATGAAGATATTGCCAGGGTGCGGATCAGCATGGAAGAAGCCCAGTTCAAGCGTCTGTCGGAACACGGCCCGCGCGCCGTTGGCGACGATCTTCTTGCGAATATCAAGGGGAATCGACGCGTACGGAGTGCGCGCGAGCAGCTTGCCCTGGATCTTCTCAATGGTCAGAACGCCAGTGGTGGTTGCTTCCCAATACACCTTCGGGAAGCTAATGCCCGGGTCGCTCGCAAACGAATTTCGCATGCGGTCGGTACTGCGGGCTTCAATAGTCAGGTTGGTCTCGCGCCGCAGTTCCTCGCGGAATTCAGCCACAATTTCCATGGGGCTGAAACCACTCTTGGACAATCGCTCCTCAGTGAGTCGGGCGACAAAGGCAAGCGCCTCCATATCAGCCTCAATCTGATTCGCGGCATCTGGGCGCAGCAACTTGATGACCACCTCCGAACCATCCTTCCAGATGGCGCTGTGCACTTGCGCCATGCTGGCAGCAGCAAGTGGCTCGGGATCAATCCACTGGAACAGATCGTCAGTACGACCCTTCAGCTGTTCATCAAGCGCAGCACGAACGCGATCGAAGGGGATCTTCGGGCAGTCAGCCTGCAGGCGCGCAAATTCGTCAGCCAGCGCATCAGGAATCAGGTCGCGGCGCGTGGAAAGAATCTGCCCGATCTTGATGAAGGTTGGTCCAAGCTCCTCCATGGCCTTGCGCAATCGCACCTCAATCGGTGCGGCGGAAAGGTCGATCGTTCCATCCCGGCTGTACAACCAGTCCGCATTGGCCTTCCGAAGCGGCGAGAAGCCACTCTTGGAGATGAACGTTGCAAACCCGTAACGAGCGAGTACCCCAATGACTTCGCGGTACCTCTGTGCATTCTTGAGGCGCCTAGCGAGCGGGATGTCCATGGCAATCGGCATCCGGGGATTCTAACGATCTATCGGCTGTAACTGTTGCCTCAACGAAACTGGCTGATCTTGCGCATGGCTGCCATGGCTGCCGGCGGTGCACCTCGGCTTGCATCCTCAAGCGATCCGGGTTCCTTCCGAGCCTCTTGCAGCAATTTCCCCAACTGTGCGTCAAGCGCAAAGCGCCAACGTTGGAAGAACGATTCCAGTTCGTGCCGACTAAAGCGGCTCATCGGGTCGTTCAGACCGCTCTGTGCAACGGCCCAGTCGATGAGCTTTGATCCGCCGTCAAAGCGGTACAGGGCAAACGTGTTCTTGAGGCGCCTGCCCACCGGGATGAATGGATCGGTGGCGGCATCCGGCAGGGCAATCATCATGTCTTCTGGCTTACTTTTGGATATTTCACCCAGCCAACCAGCGTCTGCCCGAGCGTGCATGTCGGCCAGCGTGGGGCTTGACGATGCGGCGGTCGCCATTGAATCGGTCTCCACATGCTCCAATTCTGCCAAGCTTGCCAACACTGTCTTTTCCCCAACATTTGGGAAGCGAATCCAGATTCGCCGATCAGGCCTCCCCTCGCGGGTGATGACTTCGATCTTGGCAATGGATCCGACGCCCCATTCCGGGCGCTTGCAATGGCGAACTTTCTCGCCGATTTTGAAGGATGTCGTCTGCGTCATAGTGTCAGCTGAAGGTAATGGCTGAAGATCCGACCGATGGATCAACATTGGTGCCCGCACGCAACGATGGGGCGATCCGGATCGCGCATCTGCTGCTTCGGGGCACTCGAGCCATTCCAAGTTTCAGGAACAGGTTAGAGTGTAGCGCATGAGTCGCACTGTCAACGTGGTGTTCCTTGGGGACATTAACGGCGCCCCCGGGAAGGCCGCCTTGGAGAAGTTCCTGCCCGTTCTGCGTGAGCGCTGGCAGCCGGATGTACTCATCGCCAACGCTGAAAATGCCCGAAACGGCTCAGGATTAACGCCCGAACTGTATCGAACCTTCCGGTCGTGGGGCATCGACGCCATCACCCTTGGGGACCACGTGTTCCGGGATCCAAAGATCGTGCCCATGCTGGAGAACCCAGAAGAGCCGATCGCGCGCCCCGCAAACCTGTCGAGCCGCTCCCCCGGCAAGCGATGGACGCGCATCGCAGCGTCTGGCCGACGTACCCGTGACATCTATGTGTGCACGGTGTTGGGTCGCATCTTCTTTCCGCTTCCCGCCAATGATCCATTTGCTGCCATTGATGAAGTGATCGCTTCGATCCCGGAGCGCCGCCCCATCCTGATTGTTGAAGCACACATGGAAGCGACCAGTGAGAAGGCTGCGCTGGCATCGTGGTGCGATGGCCGCGCCGGTCTGGTGGTCGGTACGCACACGCATGTACCGACAGCGGATGCGCGCATTCTCAAGAAGGGAACTGGCTTCATCACGGATGTTGGCATGTGCGGTCCGTATGACTCAGTGATCGGGCGCGATATTGATGCCGTCATTCGGCATATGACCACCGCCTTACCCGTGCACTATGAGATGGGTCAGCACGACGCGCGCGTTTGTGGCGTGTTTGTAGAAATCAGTGAAGACACTGGGTTGGCGAATCGCATCGAACGGATTGAACTCAGCACTCAGTGAACACTGTTAGCGCGCCCCGACTGAGCCCCATGCGCCGCCACCGGGCGTCTCTACTTCAAATGCATCGCCTGGCTCCAGATGGGCCGTGCATATTCCAGGCAACTCCACCGTTGATCCGTTGGCGCGCAGAATGCGTTGCAGGCCGGGCACTCCGTCACCGCCACCAGCCGTCCCGCTCGGACCGTGGGCGCGTCGTTGTGCTGCAAAGCACACATCGCATGGCGCTAACACGCGAATGCGTCGAATCATTCCAGAGCCACCAGCATGCGCGCCGATTCCGCCACTGCCATGGCGAAGGGCAAGGCGTTCCAGTACCACCGGCGACCGCAGTTCCATCGTTTCAGGATCGGTGAGGCGCGTGTTGGTCATGTGCACGTGCACCGCATCGGTCCCAGCAGCAGTGCTGATGGCGCCAGCGCCACCGCCCAAGGTCTCAAAGATGCTGAAATCTTGGTTAGCAATCACCACGTTGTTCATGGTTCCTTGGCTTGCCGCGGCAACCCCAAACGCTCCCAGTACTGCATCAACCACACGCTGACTGGTCTCAGTGTTGCCAGCAAAGACCGCCGGACAACGGGTTGGGTCTGCGTGAAATTCCGGGTTGAGAAGTCCGCGCGGAATCACTAACTCCACTGGCTCCAGAAATCCCTCATTGAGTGGCGCGCGGTGTTCATCAAGTGCTTCATCCATCCCCGCCAGGACGCGCAAGGCATACAGGACTGCACTGCGAACAACGGCGATCGGCGCGTTGATATTTCCGGAGTGAACACTGCCGGAACCGGTGAAATCAATGCGCAATCCGTTGGGGGCGCGATCAATTCGAACGCAGATTGGTGTTCCATCATCCAGGAGTTCCGTGCGCGCAAGCCCGGTAGCGGGAACGCGCTCGGCCACGGAGCGAGTGCGTGTGGCGCTCCGCGCGAGTAATGCGTCGATGGCCGTAGTCAGCGCATCGCTGCCTATTGCACGTGCCAATCCGGTGAACGCAGTGGCACCGGCGTCAAGTGCGGCAATGGCGGCGCGCACGTCGTCACAATTGAGATCAGGATCGCGCGAAGGGTAGGGTGCGTTTGCTAACGCATGGCGTAGTGCAGCTTCATCAAGTACGCCACTAAGCGCCACGCGCATGGGAGGAAACACCACACCTTCTTCAGCAAGCGTGCGCGCGTCTGGCGGCATGGAACCCGGGCGAATTCCACCAATTTCCGCATGGTGTGCCCGAGCCGCCACGTAAGCAATGCGCCGACCAGCGTCGTCATGGACCGCACGCACCACCGTGATATCCGGAAGGTGCGAGCCCCCAAACGCGGGATGGTTGGTGAGAAGCACTTCGCCCGGCTCAATAGCGCGCAGCGCAGCAATGGAGCGCACGCACGCCCCGAGCGCCCCCAGGTGAACCGGAACGTTGGGGGCGTTCGCGCACAGTCGGCCGTCGGCAGTCAGTATGCCGCAGGAAAAATCCAGGCGATCCTTGATGTTGACGCTGCGGGCGCTGCGTGAAAGGATCGCCGCCATCCATGAGGCGATCGCCGTGCACCGCGCGGCCACCACGTCCACTGGAAGCACGGTGACGTTCGCCACCGCGGCTGTACGGACGATGTTCAGGACGCCCGATGCTTCCATCGATGCTTGCCATCCGGTGTCAATGACGATCGTTGCACCGGGTTCCACAATGAGAGCAGGCCCGTCGACGATCACCCCTGGGAGCAATCGCTGCTCAACAGTGATGCCCGCGCCGTCCTCTGTCAAGACGGTGCGGACTGCATCGTCCATCACGCCGATCGGCGGCACTACTGCCACCACTGCACGCACCTCTTCAACCTCCGGATCCGCACTTCCAGGGTCGCGGCCAAACATAGCGCGGAATCGATCAATGAACCGCGCGCGAATGTCTGCTGCGGTGAACTCGCCGCCGTCAATGGGTAGTTCCACGTCAATCGTTCCCGCCTGACCAGGCGACCGAACCACGGCAGTCGCCCGTGTGAGACATGCTGCATTTCCAGCATTCTTTAGACCACGGTGCGCCGTAGCGGTCACCTCCTGAAGGGCGGCGCGCAGCGCGTGGCCGTCGCCAAGTGCCGCGCGGAATGGAACCGTGGCGATCGCTTGACGCGGCGCCGTGAGTGCGCCCTCACCACTGACAAATCCGGCGTGCGGCAACACCACCACGTTGGCGATGCCAAGCGCTTCAGCAACTGCGCAGCCGTGTTGACCACCAGCGCCACCGAAGACAGCAAGTGTGAATGCGCGGGGATCGTGGCCTTGCACTTCCGTGACAGCGCGCACTGCACTGGCCATGTGCTCATTTGCTAGCGCAAGAAATTCGCGCAACATGATGGTTCGATCGCGCCCACTGGTCATCGCCTCTCGGTCAGCAGCTTGCTCGGCCGCGGCACGGTGTAATGGGAGCGAAGCCATGTGTTCCGGCAGTCGACCCAAGAGCAGGTTTACATCAGTCACCGTGAGTGGTCCACCGCGACCGTAACACGCGGGCCCAGGTTGGGCACCTGCACTCTCTGGGCCAACAAAGAGCCCATCAACCGTGGCTCGGCAGATGGATCCGCCGCCTGCTGCCACGCTGTGCACGTCAATGGCAGTACTGGCAATGGTGATGCCCGATACCGTGGATGTTCCACGCATGGCAATGCCTGATCGATCCACACGCGCAACATCGGTACTGGTACCGCCCATATCAAAGGTGATTGCTTGCTCTACTCCCGCCAAGGCAAGCGCAGTGCGCGCCGCGGCGCATCCCATCGCTGGTCCACTCAGAAGGCTGTCTTTCGGGCGATAACTCGCAATATCTGACACGCCGCCTGCGCTGCTTGCGGCGTACATCTGTGCTCGCGGAAGCGCCGCTGCGATCCGCGCAAACAGACCGTGCACCGCGCTACTGAGTGCTGCATCCACCGCAGCCGTTTGCCCGCGTGCTAACAGTATGGGAATACTGGCAACCGTAGAGCCCGTCGCAATGCGTTCGAACCCTTCTTCGCGCAAGATGCTGGCTACTTGCAGTTCATCGTGCGGCGCGCGTGGCGCGTGCAGTAACGCCACCGCCGCATGGCGAAATCCAGCAGCCCGTGCACGACGAGCCTCGCTTCGGACATGCGCTTCATCAAGAGGGACAGTGACACTTCCGTCGGCCCCTCGGCGACCACGAACACTGAACACCCCGCGCACGACGGTTGGTGGTAAGCGTGGCACCAAGTCAAACAATCCCAGGCGCTGCTGCGTGCCGATGGCAAACAATCCTTCCAAGCCTTCATTGACGAATGCAGCGACCGGATCGGTGTTGCCCTCAAGTAGGGCGTTGGTTCCGCGTGTGGTTCCCACGCGAAGTTCCAGCGCACCAAGCGGCATTCCGGGCGGAGTTCCGGACATCAATCGCGCCGCAAGCACCGGCGCTTCTTCACCAGATTTCAAGTCGAAGCAGGTTGAATCAGTTTCCGCGGGCGAATCAACTCCGCCCGGCGAATTCTGTCCTGCAGACTGACTAGCCCATGGAATGGTGGCTACACAACAGTTGTTCGCGCCGCATGCGTCCAGCACCACACGTTCCGAACCATCCGCCGCCACCGCGGTCATCCCGATCAGTGCCGGCGCGGCCCACGGGGGCAGGGCGGTCAATGCGTACTGGGGATGCGCCGTCCCGGTGGATGTGGAATGACCAACGCGTGTTGCCAGCGTTCGAACCCGTCCGTCCGTCAAGATCTTGATTCTGCGCCGCGTTCCATCCGGGGCAATACCAACACAGTCAGCGAAGGTGCCGCCAATATCGATACCGATACGCCAACCGTCTCCGTTCATACCACGCTCAAGAGTTTCGTCAGTCGGTCAACATCCGCATCATCCACCCAAATGAGAATCCCCATTTGTCCGCCCGATTCAAATGCATTGACGAACTGGATGTTGATGCCTTCCTGACTGATGGCGTCAAGGGTGCCAACCAAGTCGCCGCCGCGGTACTTGCCGGAGATGTGGAAGCATGATTCTTCCCACGTGCCCAATCCGATCTTGGCGGCGAACTCCCGGAATTGCTCGGCATCGGCCGGGATGATGTGGAACCCATCCGCGGAGCGACCTTCCGTGGGTCCGTAGTAGGAAAGTATCTCTACCTTGGCAGCCCGCAACTGGGCAGTCAGGCGAGCGAGTTCTCCCGCGCGATGCGGGAGCCGGACGACGAATTCGGTGAGTTGCTGCCAGTGGGACATGTGTGCAGGGATGATATCGACCCACTGCGGAACCGGGTCTGAACCGTATCCTTGCCGAGATGCGCCGATTGCGTGATGCCGCATACATGTTCGCCATGACTGTGACCGCGCCCATTTGGGCGTGGCGGATGCATCGCGCCGGGAAACTTCGCACTGATTGGCGCGCGCGCTTCGGCCATGGCGCGGCATTGGCCACGCCAGAACGCCGCCGCATTCTGATTCATGCAGTTTCGGTTGGGGAGGTCAATGCCATTCGGCAGCTGGTGGATCGGTTGGCCAACGACCACACCAAGCCCGACATCGTCATTGCTGCCACCACCGACACGGGCTTTGCGCGCGCGCAGGCACTCTTTGGGCATCACACCGTGGTTCGATATCCATTCGATGCAAGTTGGATGGTGGGGCGCTTCCTTGATCGCGTGCGCCCCGACTTGGTGGCACTATGCGAATTGGAAGTGTGGCCAAATTTTGTTGCAGCATGCGCAGAGCGTCACGTTCCAGTGGTGGTAGTGAATGGGCGACTCTCGGCGCGGAGTTACAGCCGTTACCTCCAGGCTCGGTGGGTGGTGGCGTCATCGTTTCGATCATTGCACGCAGTGTTCGCGCAGAACCAAGAGTACGCCGCGCGCTTTGTTGGACTGGGCTTGCATGAGCACAGTGCGTTTGTCACTGGCACCATGAAGTGGGATACCGCGCAGGTGGCGGATGAAGTGCCTGGCGCTGCCGACTTTGCAGAGGCGATGGGGATCGATCGTTCCAAGCCGTT
>JBIKZY010000243.1:0-2913 GCA_044354475.1 Phycisphaerales bacterium | reverse complement strand
TGTGTATCGATCATCTCCGGGTGCATCGCAAAGAGTTTGCGAAGCGTCAGCGCCGCGCTGACCGAAAGCCCTGCACCCATTTGCGCGTTGGCGACGCCAGCCATCGCACCGGCGTTGTTGGGGAGCACTGCCAACACAGAGGCGAATCGTTCTTCAGCACGGAAGAACTCGCCGCGTGACATCGACGTGGCGCCAAGTTCCATCATGTCCTTGATGGCACTTGAATCCTCCGGAACCAGCGACTGCAACTTGCGTCCGTGGCGAAGAATGAATGCAAGGTCATCCACGCTCGGCTGCCGCGCACGCTCATCTTTGGTCATCCCGCCGCGGTCGCGTCCATTGGCGTCGCGCACAACGGAATCGGTCTTCTCAGTTGCGTTTCCGTCAAGATTCTTGCTGCCGTCACGGGTTCGATCCGAGCCAGTCTCATCGTCGCGCTTGGTGGAGTCACCGTTGTTGCCTTGGTCCGCGCCGTTGCCTTGATCCGTGCCGTTGGTTCGATCCGTGCCGTTGCCAGCACCCTTACCCCCATCCGCGCCTTGCTCCATCCCATCTTGCTTGGTGGCATCGGGATCCTTGCCGTCCGTGCCCAACTGCCGGGCGAGTGATGGGTCGATCGGTGCATTCTCTGCACGTGGTCCCGCCACGCCGCGCGCGCGATTTTCAGAACCGCTGCGCATCAATTGATCGCGTAGCCAATCCATATCACCAGTCAGTTCCTTCTCTATCTCCTTCGCTCGTGCTGCGCGATCTGCTTCCGATGTTGGAACCGGAATACGGTCGCCCGCGCGCGCACGGAGTGATTCATAAATGGATGAGTACTCCGGTGCCAATGTTGGTCGAAGGCGCGCTGTATCAGCGAGCGAATCACCGGGAAGGAGCGATGTCTGCGAAAGTGGATCGCTGACCATTTCACGCTTGGTCCGTCCTTGCAGTATGTCTTGCTTGAGTCGTTGCCGGTCATAGGTACTGAGTCCCATGTTGCCAAGCAAATCATCGACGCCCTGTTCGCGGCGCGCCTCACGCCCGGATGCAGCGGAAATAGCCTGCGTCACCCGCCAATTCAATCGATCACTGGTGTCCCGCGCGTTGGCAGGGTCAATGATGTCCGCCATGCGCTTCATCTTCTTACTGCTATCGGCGGTGAATCGATCGAAGGCGATGCGCGCATCAAGAGGTTGCTGATTCGTCAAGATGTCGCGCGCTGAAGCGTTGGCATACGTGCGCGTATACATGATGGCGCCGAACGCCTGGCTTGCTTGCAGCGGGTTGTAGGTGGCCTGCGCCATGTACGGGCTGGAGTACACGCTGTACGCACGCCAAGAACGGTTGTCATCGGATCCAGTTTGACCAGTGAACTCCGACTGCTCGCGGTAGCCGACGCTGCCACGGAAGCCACGTCCACCGGCAACGTCACCAGTAACAATCAGGTTGCGCGAGAAGTAATCTTCCTTGGCACGGGCGCCATTTTCGCCCTGACCACCAACCCGCGAATTCGCATCCAGTACGCCTTGGTTCGAAGTCATCCGCGGATCGGAATGTCGCGTGTCACGCGAAAGTGCATCGCCACCTCCCAGCGCGTTTTGCGCATCGGCTGCGCGCGCGCCAGCAAGAAAGAGGATCGCCACAACCGAGGCTCGGAGCGTGATCTGCTGCATTGCTCAAGCGTAGCATTCATTGAGAGCACAACCAATGCACCAGATGCAAGAAACTCCGGATGACCGGGAATCACCCACGCCACAGCACCGGACCAAGGTGAGCCCGGTTGCCATTGGCCTGACATTCGCTACGGTGATCTTTGCGGTGGTCATCGGACTCACCGGTCCGCGTCTACGAGAACGCCACGGCACTACCCAACAAGATCTACCGATTGGGGACCTTGCCACCATCGCCGCGATGCACGAAATGCTCGCCGCCACAGACTTCGCCAGGGGTCGAGACCACGAAGCCGCACTCGCAAAGTTGCCAGAACTAATGCGCGAGGCACTCGGCGCTCAGGCCACATCCGCCCCCGATCTCTCCACCGTTGGCTGGAGTGCCGATGACGCCCGCAATGTTGAACTCGCCCCGGGCGTCTTAGGCACCATGGTGCTGTACAAGAACCACGAAACCAACGCCATCCTTTCGGTCATCATGATCCCCGACGACGGTCGCCCGGTGCGCTTCGATGGCTTCGGCCGCGCTATACCGATCGCCCCTGGTGACGAGTGGCTGCAACTCCTCGCCGCTGACGAAAGCGGCCAGACGCGCACGGCATATGCGCTCTCGGACGGCCGCGTGCTGTGGCTGGTCATTGGAAACGGTCAGGCAGCCATCGCCCGGGTTGCCAAGCTGCTCAAGTAGCCACCGAACGCACTGGCGGCGCAGCAACGGATATGAACTCGTGAGCACCGCTGCCACCTTGCTGCCGCGGACTACCATCTGCGCCTCTCATGCCCGCTTACATCACCACTCCCATCTACTACGTCAACGACCGGCCGCACATCGGCCACGCCTATACCACTACGGTCTGTGATGTCTGGGCACGCGCCATGCGCCTGCGTGGTGAGGATGTCTTCTTCCTCACTGGCACCGATGAACACGGCGTGAAAGTAGAAAAGAGCGCGGCCGCCAAGGGCGTGACCCCACAAGCGCTCGCCGATGAAAATGCCGCAGAGTTTCAACGAGTTCTCAAGGTGTTCGGACTCACAAATGATGATTTCATTCGCACCACTGAACCGCGCCATGAGAAGCAAGTGCAGTACTTCGTTAAGCGCCTCTTGGATGCTGGCAGCGTCTACCTCGGCACGTTTGAGGGCTGGTACGACGAAGGCCAAGAGGAGTACTACACAGAGACCCGAGCCAAAGAACTGGACTACAAGAGTCCCATTAGTGGACGACCGCTCACACGCGCTACCGAGCAGAACTATTACT
>JBIKZY010000242.1:0-2924 GCA_044354475.1 Phycisphaerales bacterium | reverse complement strand
CTGAAGGCGAGAAGTACCAGCGCGAAGCAATTGAAATCCTGACGGAGTTGGATCTTGGAAACTCTCCCGACGCTGGAATTGCATTTCTCAATCTCGCCAGTCTCTTGCGCGATCAGGACAAACTCCCCGAAGCCGTTGATGCTGGCCGGGAGGCGGTTCGTATCGTCGATGGCGTTCCAGGCCAAGATCCATGGATAAGCGCCGCTGCGCGCATGTCACTCGGGCGGGCACTGACTGCCTCCAAGCGATACCCCGAGGCAGAGAAGCCCTTGCAAGAGGCGTGGGTATTACTTGAGCCGCTCGGTATTGACCCCAAGCGTCGCTCGTCGGGTTTACTGGCATTGTGCCAGCTGTATAAAGCGTGGAACGCTGCTGATTCGGTGGCACTTCCTGCAGAAAAACTGGAGGCATGTCGCGAGCGTGTGCGTGCATTTGAGGCAGCGCATCCTGGTTCAATTCCGGCTAATTCCTATTGACCAACGCCGCCGGCACAAGTCAATTTCTCAGGCTATTCTTCGGTTCGTTCACCTCGCAACACTCAGGACTCAACCTATGGGCTTCATCAAAGAATTTACGGATTTCGCTGTCAAGGGCAACGCACTCGATCTAGCGGTTGGTGTGATTCTTGGGGCCGCCTTCGGTAAGGTCGTCAACTCGATCGTTACCGATATCTTCATGCCGC
Source organism: Phycisphaerales bacterium (assembly GCA_044354475.1). Classification (GTDB taxonomy): domain Bacteria; phylum Planctomycetota; class Phycisphaerae; order Phycisphaerales; family SM1A02; genus UBA966. Next base: position 2,242 of record JBIKZY010000242.1, on the reverse strand, counting down.
CACTTGGTTGGGCCATCGGCGGTGTGAATTTCACTGACCTGAAGTGGGTCATCAAGCCAGCAGTGGCGGCGGCCGATGGTGTTGCGGCGCAGGCGGCAGTGGCCATCACCTACGGCGCGTTTATCGACACGGTGGTTCAGTTTGGCATTGTGGCATTCAGCGTCTTTGTCGCCATTCGGTTCTTGAACAAACTGTCGAACCTCCGCAGCTTGGCTGAGATGACGAAGATTTCCGAACTCGCCAATCGAGCTACTGATCGCGTCACTGGCGCTGTTCGGTCCGGAGACAAGAAGTCGGGCGCCTGAGCGCGCTCAGCTGATTCGCCAGCTCACGTACTTGAGGTCGAGGTACTCCTCGATGCCGTGGTGTCCGCCTTCGCGGCCAAGGCCGCTGTGCTTTACTCCGCCGAACGGGGCCTGCGCGGTGGCTGGCAGTGCGTCATTGACCCCAACGATGCCGTACTGCAGAGCTTCGGCCATGCGCATGATGCGGGCACCGTCGGCGGTGAAGAGGTAGGCCGCGAGCCCGTACGGAGTGCCGTTGGCGATCGCCAATGCATCGGACTCGGTATCGAATGCGCACACCGGTGCAATGGGACCGAAGGTCTCCTCGCGGAAGCACAACATGGCAGGGGTCACGCCGGCGAGAACCGTTGGCGCCATGAATCGGTTGGTGCCACCGGGCACGGTGACGCGGGCGCCACCAGTAGTTACCTGTGCACCGTGCGCAAGCGCATCGGCCACATGTGCTTCGGCCTTGCGAACACCAGCATCGTCGACGAGCGGTCCAACTTGCGTGCCCGGCGCACGGCCGTCGCCAACTTGCAGGGCTGCCACCGCGATGGTCAGCCGTTTGACAAATTCATCATGCACTCCGCGTTGCACCAAGAACCGGTTAGCACACACACATGTTTGGCCGGCGTTGCGGAACTTGCTTGCCATGGCGCCAATAATGGCTTTATCAAGGTCCGCGTCATTGAAGACAATGAATGGCGCGTGTCCGCCCAATTCCAGGGAAACGCGCACCACGTTGGCAGCACTCTTGGCCAAGAGAATTCGTCCCACTTCAGTGCTGCCTGTGAAACTCACGTGGCGAACAGTGAGCCCATCAAAGAATGTTTCGGTAATTGCAGGTGCGTCAAGTCCAGTGATGACGTTGAACACACCGGCAGGGAATCCAGCTTCAACGGAGAGTTCTGCAATCGCCAGCGCGCTGAGCGGCGTTTGCTCTGCTGGTTTGACAACTTGCGTGCAACCAGCAGCAAGGGCGGGGCCCATTTTTCTGGTCACCATGGCGATTGGGAAGTTCCATGGGGTGATTGCTGCCGCCACACCCGATGGTTGGCGCAGCACCAACAAGCGCTTACCTGGATCACTCGCTGGAATCGTTTCGCCGTAGACACGTTTGCCTTCCTCGGCGTACCACTCAAGAAAGCTCGCTGCGTAGGCAACTTCAACGCGCGCCTCCGCGAGCGGCTTGCCGCACTCTTGGCTGCATAGGTCGGCAAGGCGCTCCACGTCGCGCAGCATCAGTTCTGCCAAACGGCGTAATGGCTTGGCGCGCTCGATGGCTGCCATGTTCTTCCACGCAGGAAACGCTCGCGCCGCTGCGTCAATAGCGGCGCGAGCATCGCCCGCATCACCGTCTGCAACCTGAGCAATCACCGCATCCGTCGCCGGGTTGTGGACCGCAAAGGTGCGCCCGGAGCGCGCGGGTACGAATGTTCCGTCAATGAAGCACGAAGTCTGCATCCCAAGATGGTAAAGCCGGGGAGATTATGCCGTGTTGGGTCGAAGGCAACACACGCGCGCTCGAACGCCACCGATGGCGGCGGGCGCATGTGACGCGCCGAGCTTCGCAGAATTACGCCTTCAGCAAACCATGCGCAGCCTCAAGGCTCTCAGCAATCGGCATGACGGTGTCGAGGCGCGAAGTCCGGATGGCGATCGCCACGGTATCGCTGGGAGTCAGCAGAATCAGGCGCTGCTCGCGCGCGGTCAGTGCCCGAGCGATCTGCACCAGGAGCCCCATGCCCAAGGACGCCATGAATGGCACCTCGGTCATGTCAAGGATGGTGTGCTTGCGGCGCGTGGCGGTCGCAGCGGTGAGCTTGAGATCGATGGAGCCAACGCCCGCCATGTCGAGCGGCCCGATGATCTGCACATGCGTGAACGTATCCGCGGATTCGATGACGGTGATGGTGGTTGGCACGCCAAGAGCCTAGCGCGGTATGCACGGGCTC
>JBIKZY010000071.1:0-10570 GCA_044354475.1 Phycisphaerales bacterium | reverse complement strand
AGTACAAGATGATTTACGTGTCACAGAGTGGACAGCCACGCATTGTGATCTTTGGCGAAGACGTGGAAGTGAAGCGCCCTATGACGCTCTACACATGGAGCGGTCGCTTGATCATCAAGGCGGACGAAGGCGACAAACTTCTGGAAGTCTTCTACCGCGAGCGCCCGGAAACGCCTGCAGTGGTTGACCGTGTGAAGCCGGATATGTCCTCCATTGTCAGTTACTTTGCCCGACGCCCCACCCCTGACCGACCGGAGTCCGGTCTCAATTTCACCTACAGCGAGACCATCAGCGCCCTCCACGAGCTGTGGCGGCTGAAATATATTGACTGCGATTTCCGGGCCGAGCAGGACCGAATCCTGGCCGAAGTGCTCCGGGACGACAAGGGCGAGAAGGATTTGAGACCTGAATTTACGGCAGAAGACGGAGATTCCGATTCTGACGAGGTCGGCCCGAGGAGTATTTCGGAGATCGGAGCCAGCCGCGGAAGCGATTTAGAGACAGCTTCCGTTGGATCTGGACTTGATGCCGCGAAGGCGCGGAAGGATACTGTCCCACGTTGACCAATTGCCCCTTGCTCGGGGTAGGCGGTCTGAGTAGTCCATATGAGCCGCGCGTTCCAGGAAGGGACGCGACGAATACCCGACAGGAGGTCTTGCCTTGCGACTTTCCCGACTCGTTCTGAGCGGCTTCAAGAGTTTTGCCGACACCACCGAATTCCGTTTCGACTCGCCGATCATTGGCGTGGTTGGACCAAACGGATGCGGCAAGTCCAACGTCGTTGACGCCATCAAGTGGGTGCTCGGCGAACGCAGCGCCAAGAGCCTGCGCGGCGGTGCCATGCTGGATGTCATTTTCGCAGGTAGCGCCACGCGCAAGCCGTGCGGTATGGCAAGCGTGACGCTGGTCTTTGACAACCCACTGCTGACTGCTGAAGAGCAAGCCCGGCTTGCACCAGCTCCGGCCGTCCTAGCCGCTGAAGTTGACGCGCACGCTGAACATGCCGAACACGTCGACGAAGACGGGGCTGACGGCAGTATGACCGTCAATCGACATGCAGTGCGCCATCGCGGACTGCCCGTGGACACCGACGAGGTGGAAGTCACCCGCCGACTCTATGCCGACGGCCGCAGCGAGTACCTCATCAACGGGCGCAAGGTGCGCTTGCGTGACATCAAGGAACTCTTCATGGATACGGGTATCGGTAACGATGCCTATTCCATCATCGAGCAGGGAAAGGTGGACGCTATGTTGCGCGCCGCCCCGCTTGAACGTCGAACGATTCTTGAAGAGGCGGCCGGTGTTGCCAAGTTCCGCGCGCGCAAAGTGGAAGCGCAGCGCAAACTGGAGAGCGCTGAGAAGAACCTGGTGTTGGTGCGCGAACAACTTGCAAGCACCGAGCGCCGCCTACGCATTGTCAAGGGTCAGGCAGAGAAGGCACGTCGCTTCCAGACGCTTGATTTGCGGCGCCGTGAACTGCGCCAAGCAGTGGCATTTGACCTGTACCACGAGTACCGCGAGCAACTTTCCGGCCTTACCAGTCAGTTAGCGAGCCTGGAGCGCGATCGGCAAGAGTTGTCCGGCGCTATTGCGCTCCTTGAAGACCGACGCAACGAGGTGGAGGGCATCCGCCAAACAGCCCAGGACGCACAGCGCGCGCTGGAGCAGCGCCGCATTGAGGCGCTCGGCACCGAGAAGCAAGCTGCCCAGCGAATGGAACTGGCGGGTCGCGGGCTGAGTGAAGTAAGTGAGCAGGCCGCTTCCGACTCGATGCGGCTGGCCGAACTTGAGGCGCGCATCACTGAACTCACTGCACAGATTGACGACACCGCTGAGCGCGTGGCCGGTGCAGCCGAGGCAGCGAATGAGGCTGAGCGCAGCGTGATGACCGCATCCGACGCACGTGCTCGAACGGCTGAAGCCGCGCAACAGACTCGCCTAGCGGCGGATCGCCTGCGCGAACAAACCGTCTCTGCTGATCGGGAAATCTCCCGCACTGCTTCGCACCTTGCCTCGGTTGATGAGCGCGAGCGCGGACTGGAAGAGCAACTCGCCCGCATTGAGCGTCGTCGTGAGCCGTTCATCATTGAGCTGGACGCGCAACGCGCGGCGCGCAACCAACACGTGGTGCGGCGCATGGTGGCACTGGACGAGGCGGTTCGCCTGGAGTCCGACGTGCACATCCATATCTCCGATGCAACCTCCCTTGGCGATCGCCATGCTGGACTTTCGCGCCGACTCTCCGAGTTGCGCGATGAGCGGACCGCGGTTGAAAGCCGCAGCCGACTCTTGGAAGAAATGCAACGCGCCCGTGAAGGCGTTGATGAAGCAGTACGCGAAGTAGTTGGTGACCGCGAGCGCTTCCCTTCCGTCCTGGGAATCTTGGGCGACTGGATCGAAACTGAGATGGCCGACGCTGCCGCCGCCGAAGCGGCGCTGGGGCGCGACCTGGAATTGTTGGTGGTGGACAATGGAGATTCCGTGCTGGCGGTTGCCACGACCTGCGCCACCGTGCGCGGGCGAGTGACCATGGCCTCCGCGGAATTGCCGGCAGTGAACGCCGCTGTGCGCGAACCCCGCCCCGGAATTGCGCCGGTATCCGCCACGGTGCGGGTACGCGACGCTGCTGCCACGCTGGTGCATCGCCTGTTGGCGGACACCTGGGTGGTTGCTGACTTGGCCACCGCACTGGAGGCTTCGGCCACCACCCATGCGGGTGCTCGGATCGTTACCCGTGCGGGCGAGTTGGTTGACGCCCTCGGGCGCGTCACCGTGGGTACCCCCACCGGCAACGGCGCCGGCGAAGGTCTCTTGGCTCGTCGAGCTGAATTGGCGCAACTGACCCAGCGGTTGACGATCTTGGCCATTGAGATGGAACTCTTGGAGGGTGAAGCCGCGGTGCTGCTTGCCCGCTCCGATGAAGCACGTCTCCGCCACCGTCAGGTGGAAGACCGTCTCTCCAATGTTCGGCGCGGCATCATTGATGCTGAGTACCAACGCGATCGCTGCGAGCAGATGATCCAGCGCGTTGAGCATGAGCAGTCCACGCTTTCCTTGGAATCAGACGAACTGATGCGGCGTATTCGCACCCTCAGTACCGAACGCGCTGAAGTAGACGAGCGGCTTGGACGCGCTCGTGCCATGCTTGAAGCATTGGTCGGTCGCCATGCGGTGGCCGATGCAGACGCCACCAAGGCGATTGCCAAAGCGGAGGCTGCGGCGGAAGCACTTTCCACTGCTCGTGTCACCAGCAGTGAGCGCAATTCGGCGCTTGATGTCCTGCGCCGCGAGCGTCGGACCGCTGAGCTCTCCCGCGATGAGCAACAACGGCAGCGTGTGCACGCCGCTGAGCAGGCTGACCGGCGCAAGCAGCAGATCGATCGTTACCAGTCCACCATCGCCGAAGCACGTGTGGCTTCCGAGGCTGCTGCCACCGAACTGGTTGGGCTCACTGAGGGCTTGGAAGGTGCCGCGTTGGCCGTTACAGCAGCGCAACGCAGTACCGAAGAGGCAGCCACCGCGCTGCGCATCGCCCGCGACCAGGCGCACATCTTGGAGCGCAACTGGAACAGCGTGGAACTTGGGCGCCGTGAGGTGGAAATCAAGCGTGAGGCCTTGGAAGAGTCCGCGCTGAGTGACCTGGAACTTGATCTTGGCAGTGGCTATGCCGAGCATGTTGCCGCACGGGCGCTGCCGGAGTGGGCGCAGACCAACCGCGGTGCCGCGGAGAAGGAACTGGCTTCACTCAAGGATGAAATCCGCAAGCTTGGCAATGTCAACCTCGACTCCATCGAGGAAGAGGGTCAGCTGGAGCAGCGCAACGAGGAATTGGTTCGCCAAGTCAGCGACATCGATTCTGCGACCACCCTGCTCGGCGAACTCATCGTGCAGCTTGACGCTGTCACCCGCGTGCGCTTCGAGCAGGTGTTCAACACGGTTCGTGAGAACTTTGCGGGTAACGGCGGTATGTTCCGACGCCTGTTCGGCGGCGGTAGTGCCGACCTATTCCTGGTTCCTGACGAAGTCACCGGCGAGGTTGACATCTTGGAGTCGGGCGTGGAAATTCGCGCCAAGCCACCCGGCAAGGAGCCGCGCGTCATCAGTCAGCTCTCCGGCGGAGAGAAGACCATGACCGCCGTTGCTCTGCTGATGAGCATCTTCAAGAGCAAGCCGAGCCCGTTCTGCATCCTGGACGAAGTGGATGCCGCACTCGACGAGGCCAACGTGGAGCGATTCTGCAACGTGCTCCGTGAATTCCTCTCCGGTAGCCACTTCATTGTCATCACTCACCATAAGCGCACCATGCAGTCCTGCGACCAGCTCTACGGCATCACCATGCCACAGCGCGGCGTCAGCAAGCGGGTCAGCGTGCGCTTCGAGCAGGTTGGCAAGGACGGCACCATCGCCAAGGAGGCCGTGGATGCTGCGCAGGCCGAAGAGGCGCAACGTCAAAGCCAGAGCCAGGGAGCAGGCGTGGGAAGCCATGAGGACGCCAACAGGCCCTCGGACGCCCTCGCAGGCGCCTGGGAGCGGAACTAAGCGGTTGGTGGCGGCGTACCGACCACGATGAGAGATGAAATCGGGCCTGATGATCTGCGGCCGTCCGCAGGTCATCAGGCCCGTTGCATTTCAGTCAAAGCCGCCGCTTGAGTCGCGGGGACGGATCAACTCCAGACGGATCAGCCCCAGTCGGCCAAGAAGGCGCCGAGATCTGCGCCGTTGATAACGCAATCACCATTCAGGTCGTATTGTGAGCCGCAGGTAACGGGACCCCACACGGCCAGGAGAATTCCCAAATCGCCACCGTTGACGACGCCGTTGCCATCAAAGTCACCGATACGTGGCGCTGTGGCGACGATAGTGGTGACCATGGAGTACAGCTGAACGTCGTCAGTAGTGATCGCGGATGACACCCTGATGGAGTACACGTCCGATGACGTAATCGGGAAACTGGTGATCGTTTCGACAGTGCCCGGACCGTATGCATTCTGCACGATCAGTGGCGTGGTGCTCGATCCACGGTAGAGACTGACAACCAGATCCTGCACGGCGAGTGGCAGCACTGTCGTACCGGCACTGCAACTGCCGTTGGCATTCTGTGGGCCATTCAGGTAGCTGCTCGGACCCTGCGGGGTGGCACGGACCGTGACGGTTGCTCCAGCGTTGGCATTGAACTTGTAGTAGTCAACGTCAGCGTTGTCATCAATTGAGAGGTTGGTCAGCGTGGTGGTGCCAGAGTCATTGATAACCGCGGAGCCAGTGGCAATGGTGTCGTTGGGCTCGTAATTATCGCCATACTGACGCTGCGCGGCGCGGATGTCATCGTTCTGTGGACCATCAAAGGCCGTCGATAGGAACGGCTCCATCAGCTTGGAGTTGTTGGCTGGGCAGACGTGGTCAAAGCCCAAGCCGTGACCATGCTCATGTGCGAGGATATTGCGGAAATACCGCTGGTTGTTGGTGGCGCTCCAAGCGTTGCTATTGGAAGTCACGATCACCATGTCGCCATTGTTAGGAAAGAAATTGTACGCCAAGACGCTGGTACTTCCGAACGTGCGACCAACCACTCGAATGTCGCCGCGTGCACTGCTACCCGATGCGCCCCATGCTGCATTGTCATCGGTGATTTCGGTGTAGTTGACGCCGGATAGTTCGGACCAACGCGCATAGACCTGTCGAAGCAGATTTTTGCCGGCCTCAAGGGATCCAAATTTGGTCACGAAGGTTGCATTCAGATTGTTCGGAGATGCGGCACCACCAGTGATACCGTCGGGAATGGAAAGACCGTCGGCCGGCATCGACCAAGTCAGAGTCAATGGTGTTCCCTGTGAGGCACTACCACTGGTAACCCAACGGGTAGTGGCGAAGTAGGCGGCACCGCCATCACCCTCGCCTGCCAATGGGCGTTCGGCAAGGTCCTTGGCCCACTGCGATACCAAGCTCTTGGTGACTTGGTTGACTTCTTCCGCAGATGTCCCCGGCATGAAGCACAGCGACAACGGCACACCAGGCATCTCTGCAATGCACATCGGTTCCATACCAATCATCATCCGACCCTCGGACGTGCCGGCCGGAGCGGCGGTTGCCACGGTCGTTGCCTGCGGTACGGGGAGCGAACCCATGACGGCGGCGATCGACGCAATGAAGAGGACGGATGAACCGATACGGATGGCGGGGGCGGCGTGACGAGTGATGAATTGCGGCATAGGAGTTGTTCTCAGATATGGCGGTCGTGGGGACAGGTCGGATCGGTATTTACTCAGATTGGGCTCCGCAGGAGACGACACCAACTCCGGTAACACAATGTGTACGCGTCTCAGCGACGTGCGGTCTATTTCGCTTCACGAATTCATAAAAAATCCCGTGCCCCGAGGTCTGCGTCCGGTAAGGGGCAGTTCGGGGCACGGGGGTCAGTCAACGTATTGGCCAAAGGTCGCGGTTAGCGCTTGGCTGGAATCACCAACTTCATGCCAGGAGCAATCGCCTTGGGGTCGCCCTTCAGCGTGGTGGCATTGGCTTCCAAGATGCGCCTCCATTCAGCGTCATTTCCGTAGAACTTGCGGGAAAGCTCCATGAGCGTGTCGCCCTTCTGCACCGTGTAGGTGTTTGGAGCTGCCGCCGTGCTGCTACCCGCTGGAGCGGCCGTCTTGTCCTTGCTTACCGTGGTGGTGCTGGCAGGGATGTTGATCTTCTGGCCAATCTTGAGGGCCTTTGGATCAAGACCAGGATTCGCTGTCGCAATGAGCTGCCACTTCTGACCGTCGCCCATTTGCGCACGAGCGATGCCCTCAAGGGTGTCGCCGGACTTGATGGTGTATTGCGTGGTGCTGGCAGCTGGTGCGGCTGGTGCGGCAACAACCTTCACCGGAGGTACAACCGCTCCGCCACTGGAGGTACCAGTGGTCGACGAACCGGCGACGCCGGAGCCGGTGGGGGTGACCGGGGTCACAGGGGTCACCGGACGTGTTGAGTTGGCAGTGGTCGCAGCAGCGGCGCCGGCGGCACCACCGGTAAGAGATCCAGCGCTTGCGCCCGGGCCACCAGTCGTTGCGGCTGGCGAGTCGGTGGTTCCGGGAACGGAGAGCGTTCCACTTCCTGCACCGAACGCCTCAGGTGCAGGAGCTCCATTGGCGGCGCCGGCGTCGGCTGCCGCAGATCCAGTCATCTCGCCGATTCCTTGTGCGGAGTCTGGCGATACCAAGGCGTCGACGGGCGCTTTAGGATTCTCAGTCCGCGCGGGACCTGAGGGGGTCATAAAGGCGAAGTACAGACCGATGGCGGCAACTGCCACCACCACGATCACTGCTGAGAGACGGGCTCCGTTAGACATGTGGAAAATCTCCTTCCGTGGCGAATCCGATCGTGCTGCAGACGCGTTGCCCGCAGCGATAGTTCAATCAATGACGGCTCATGCAGACGCCGGCGATGCAAGGGCGCGGGATGCCGCCCCATCAGTCTCCGGCGTTCCATCGCCGGGTACGTAGACAAGCGGAGCGGCAATAGCGACAGATGAGAACGTACCTGCCACCAGTCCGACAAAGAATGTGAATGCGAACGGCTGCATACTTGGCCCGCCCACCAGATAAAGCACGATCGGCGTGGCCGCCGTGCATCCTCCGGTGAGCAGCGTTCGGCTGAATGTCTGATTCAGCGACTCATTGATAATGGAACGCGAAGCGTGTGCCAACTTGCCGCGATTCTCGCGAACGCGGTCCAAGATGACGATCGTGTCGTTGAGGGAGTAACCAATGACCACCAACAGAGCGGCGACGACGTTCAGGTCAATGCGGAAGTCTTGAACGCGTAGGAAATGCCCAAACTGGGTGTCTCCGATCCACTTGCTCATCGCCAACATTCCAAGGCAAACGGCGATGTTGAAGACAACGCCGATGACGGTTGCCACGGAATACAGGAGCGAACCGAATCGGATCCAGATGTACACCAACATTCCGACGCAGGAAAGCAACACTGCCAGGGTGGCCTGCGACGCAAGGTCGCGTGCCACCGATGGGGAGATGCTGGAGACCTGTTCGAGTGATGCCTGCTGACTCAACGCTGAGGAAATCAAGTTCCACTCGAGGTCGGCGTAGTTCTTCTGCCATGCCACGTCAGAGAGTTGCGCGCCGGCAAGATCCGGGTCGGCAACCACGATCGCCAGTGACTTGAAGGTGCCGTTACCTGCAGCATCAAGACCAACCACGTCCACCGAGCGTCCGCCCGCTTCGGCGAACGCCGGACTACTACGCATGCGTCGAATGCGCTCCAAGGCATCCGCAGGAGCGAGCGGCGGTTCAACGTCAGCAACCACGATGGCAACGCCACCGATGGCCGAATCAGTTGGGTAATCGAGCGTTGGGCGCCCGATCACTTCACCGAGTCCGGGGCGATCGATGCGGAACGAATGCCCTGCCGATGCAGCAACGCCGATGCCGGCGAACTTCACCGGACGGCGGATATCCATGTCGTCCTTGAAGGCCTCCACCACTGCCGAGACCAAGATGTTGGCAATCGGTGTGTCTTCGGAAACGCCCGATGGATTTGGAACCTTGATCTGGAATGCAGACGACTCCAGCGCGGCGTTGGTCTCGCCGACCGTGAGCACCGTGGAATTGCGAAGCTCCGAAAGCACCGGATCAGCGCTGTTGGCTGCGCCGAGTGCGTGCAGACGTTCTTCCACTGCGCTGCGCGCCATGGCCAGGTGACCGCCGAACGCGTCCTCACCAGCCCGCGCTGTACGCGTGGACATGGTCATGGTGGTTCCGCCGCGGAACTCCGTCTCAAAGATGTCACTACCACGACCAAGGGTCGCGGAGATGCAAATGATTGCCACCACAATGGCACCGCCCCAGAAGATGAATCGGTAGCGGAGCCAGTCAATCGATGGGTGCAAGGCGCGCGAGAGCGCCGGCAGCACGATCGGCAGCATCGGCATGGTCTTGGCGTTGAGACCAAGTGCGTAGAGGCGCAGGAGAACCTGTGTCACTATCAAGCCGGCAGCAAGTGTGCTGAATACGCCGATTCCCATGACGAGCGCAAAGCCCTTCACTTCAGAACCCGCGAACCAGTAGAGAACAACCACGACGATCAAGTGCGTCATATTTCCGTCGATGATCGCCGTGCGCGCGCGGCGCATGGCGGTATCGATGGCATCAAGGAGCGGCTGTTTGCGGTCGACCAATTCTTCGCGCAGGCGCTCATAAATCAGCACGTTGCTGTCTACGGCAATACCCAAGTTCAGCGCAATACCGGCAAGACCGGGCAGCGTGAAGCTGGCATCAACCAGTGACATGGCGTAGAAGATGATCAGGGCATTCACCAGGAGCGAGATGTTCGCAATGATTCCTGGGATGAAGTAGTAAATCGCCATGATGGCGAAGGTGGCAGGCACTGAGATCAGCACGCTGTTCAGTCCGCGCTGCAGGTTGTCCTTACCCATGGCCGGCCCGAGGACGCTGACCGATACGGGTTCAGGAGAAAGTCGCGCACCGAGCGAGCCCGAGGCAAGGACGCGCACGAGGTAATCAATTTCCTTCTCGCTGAAGTTGCCGCTGATCTGGCCGCGGTCATTGATCTTGGAGTTGAGGTTCGGCGCGGTGTAGACCTGATTGTCCAGAACGATGGCCATCGGCTGAGCAACATTGGCGCCGGTGAGACGGCCCATCTCTACACCGCCTGAGTCATCAAGCTCAAAGCTCACGGCAACACGCCCGAGTTCGTCGCTGGTACGTCCGACGCGCTTCATGGCCCATTCCTTGCCGCCTGGCTCGTGGGTCAGGCTGCGGTCTGGGGTGATCCAGAGAAGAACGTAGATGGACTTGTCCGGTCCGGTTCCCGCGGTCAAACCGCGGCTGGAAGCGAAGAACCCAGCCGGATTTGCTTCCAAGGCTTCGCGCTGCGCGGGCGTGTTTGCCCACTCATCAATGCTGTTGATCTTGAACCAACGAGCCACTGGACTCTCGGCCGCGAGGGGTCCGCCTTGCGCAAGTTGCTTGCGCAATTCTTCCACGTTCACACCGAGCGAATTCTGCGTAGTGACGGCAATGTGGAAATCCAACACGCCGGCGCCCCGCAGAAGGCGCTTCAAGTCTTCAGGGTCATCAAGCACCGTACGCAAGGCTGCGTAGGCGTCGTAGTTCACGATTGCAGCGTCGATCTCTGCCGCTGCGGATGGGAACTCTGTCTTGAGTTGCGCTACCGCCGTGCCACGATCTTCGCCCTTCTTGGCCAACTGCGGCAATGCCACCACGCGCGTCCAGCGACTGGAGGTGAGCGCGCCGGTCTGCACCTTGGCGCGTTGTTCGTCGTAAGCCACCTCGGCAGTTGCAGCAACTTCCGCGGATGCGTCAAGATCAGCACCCTGCTTGCCTGCAGCAATCGCGGCGTCGTAGGCAGCGCGACCGTCACGCGCGGCGCTCCAAAGCGATTGCAACTTCGTCAATTCAGCAGCGCGCGTTGCGTCGCCCTTGGCCAAGTCAACGGCTTTACCCTCGGCGAGCGCGGTGTTCAATTCACGCGGCGTTAGACGCGCCTTGGCGAGCAGTGCATCAAGAGCGTCCGTGTACGCCTTCTG
>JBIKZY010000241.1:0-2931 GCA_044354475.1 Phycisphaerales bacterium | reverse complement strand
AGGAGGCGTACAAGAGCGGCGAAACCATCCGCGCGTACGTGCTCCGGAACAAGATGGTGGAGCCGAAGTTGCTCGACCGCTTGCTCGACCCCACCTCGATGACCAAGCCGGGCGGCAAGGGACCGGGGGGCGGGTAAGGGAGAAATCCTGGCTCCGGACCCCGCCGGAGCAGGCACTATCGGACGAATTCTGTGCAGATCTACGGTTTCGGAGGAATATCAGGTGGCTTGCGGTTGCCCCGGTCCGTTCCCGGGCTACCTTCTCATTGCTGAGCCTCACGGCTCGGGCACGTTTCATTACCAGAAGCGGTCATCTCGGAAGGAAAGGTCTCGCTATGCGTTTATTCGCAGCGTCGGTATTTATTATTGTTGCAGCAAGCCCGGCGTTGGCGCAGTCGACTCCGATCGCGCAGAATCTGCCGCGCCCGGCCGCGCAAGATCGGGACACGGGGTACTACGTTCAAGACGGAACCTTCTCTGACGCGCTGCAGAGTGATGGTAGTTACTACTACTCGCAAGCGATCGGGCAAAGCTTCAGTGTTGGTAGCGGTCACTCATCCACCATCACGGATATCGCCTTCTGGGGATCATCGGAGTACCTCCAGTCCACCACTCCGTGGAATCAGACGGCCCTGAGTAGCAACATCATCGGCATGCAAATTGCTATTCTGAGAATCGATCCCGAGACTTCAGATTTTCCGATCGTGCACAGTTGGACGATTCAGACCGGACAATTCTCGCAGGTGCTGACTGGCAACTACACAGCCGAAACATTCAGCCCAGTGTTCCGGCTCTCTAGCGTGTTGGCGGGAGAAATCACGCTCGGCGCTGGCAACTACATGATCACTATCGGCGGTGTTCTTAATAACCCAGAAGGTGATTCATTCGCATGGACCGCTGGTCTTGCGAACGGATCCGTGCCGGCTACCCAGGCCTACGCAACTGTTGGGGACACGCCAACCGAATGGGGGACATGGATTCCCATCGCCGACAACACATCCGGAGCATTCGTGCTCAATGGAATCAACGTACCAGCTCCAGGAGTCGCGACACTTCTTGCAATGGCAGGACTGCGCGGACGACGTCGGCGCGATCGATAACACAACACTCTGAATCTCGGCGCAATGCGCCGATGGATCCCCCTCGGGCGCTTGCCGGTCATCGTTTACCACTGGCAGGCGCCCGAGTGTTTTTAGTCAGTATTTCTTGCGTAAAGCAGACCATGCGGCGAGTGCGTGTGCGTGATCACGCACCGCGTGAACGCGCAGAATTGCTGCACCGTTCGACGCCGCCACCAGAGCCGCACTCACCGAAGCAGCATCCCGCTGCGCCGGGTCAGGCTCTGCGGTGATGGCACCAAGAAAGCTCTTGCGACTCGCGCCCACAAGTATCGGAACACCAAGTTCTGCAAACTCCTGAAGCCGTGCAATCAGTGCTAGGTTCTGCTGCACATCTTTGCCAAATCCAACGCCAGGGTCAATGGCAATGCGGTCGCGCGGCATGCCGGCTTTCAACACTGCTGCTACGCGGGCGCCAAGCCAGTCACGCACGTCATGCACCACATCGCCATAGGTTCGGCGGGCGTCATACTCAGTACTCCAATGATCGGAGTCTGGAGATGCCAGCCGATGCATGAGAATGATGGCTGCACCGGCGGCACAAGCCACGTCCACAATTTCTGGATCATCAAGTGCCGCGCTCACATCATTCACGACGCAGGCACCAGCGGCGAGCGCAGCACGTGCAACCTCTGCTCGCGTTGTGTCAATAGAAATTGGACCAAGCGGCGCGAGCGCAGCGATCACTGGCTGAGTACGTGCGATCTGCTCGGCGATATCCACTCGCGCTGCGCCGGGACGAGTGGATTCACCGCCAACATCCACGATGCCAGCACCTTCATGAATACAACGTTTACCGTGGGCTATGGCGGCATCGCAAGAGGAATGAATTCCGCCATCACTGAAACTATCCGGCGTGGTGTTCAACACCGCCATGAGTACGGGTGCCGTTCCACTTCCCCATGCAAAGCGGTGCGAGCGCGCCACCAAGACGCTGCCCGCTGCACTCATTGCCGCGCCTGCGACTTTGCTGCATCAAATGCAACACCAAGGACGCCGGATGGAATCACCACTGCGAATTCCCACGTGGCATCGCGCGATCGGGTCGCCATGGCGATTGGCTCAAGGCCTTCGGGCGCAATCGGCAGCATTTCGACGGCGCCACCAGGGATCGATTCCGCTACTTGCCGCGCCGCGGTCAGCAACTGGCCAACACCAATGAATAGAACTGCATCCGCGTCGGGAACGAGCCACGGCGACATGGCACGCACCATGCCGTTCGTTGCAAGGGTCTTCTTACTATTGGCAGTTGCAGCCAAACATGCGCGATCCAATACATCGGTCCGCTGGCTGTAGGTGACGACCAATGCGCCCGGCAGCTCGCGCGCAAATCCGTGCAGCCCGCGGCTACTCACAATGAATTGCTTGATGAGCCGCTCCATAAAGTCACCGCCCGGGGCGGTCGCCACTTCCTTCACTGCAAAGGCAGAAACGGTTGAACCATCCTTCAGCTGCCGCGATTCTTCCCAGGTCGGCTCGCTGCGAATGCCGTTGACTTCACCAGTCTGTGATTCGATCCATGACTTGAGCGCACCCTTGACTGCCGCGGTGTCTTTGGTCACCACTACAAACGATGCGTCATTGAGAATTCCGCCCACTGCAATGCCAAGCCGGCTTGGATATGCGGCTGCCTGCACCTGCTCGACCTTGTCTTGCACCGTGTCGAGCCACGGCGGCAGAGCCATGCGCTCACTCCCCGGCACGGTGGCCAAGAACGAACGAACACGCGCCGCTCCCCCCATCGCTGCAAGATCAATGCCGGCGGCTCCGTAGAAGGCGGCATCCGGAAGCCGACCGAGCAATGCGGTGACGTC
>JBIKZY010000240.1:0-2932 GCA_044354475.1 Phycisphaerales bacterium | reverse complement strand
CACTTCCATCGACTGGTGGATGCCTTCCTGGCAAGGCTCCAAGTTTGCATACGGCTCCAGCAAGGCTGGCGATGAAATGAGCGTCCTCAAGGTGATGCGTACCGACACCAAGGAGCACTTCCCTGACGAGATTCCCGGCAAGGTGTCCTTCGGTGGCTGGAACAACTGGGGCGATGCGTTCATCTACAGCAAACTGACTGATCCAAAGGATCCCTACAGCCGCGTGGTTTCTTATCACAAGCTGGGAGAGCCAGTGGATAAGGATCCGGTGCTCATGAAGCAGACCAATCCGTCAGAGGTGCCGTTTGGGCAACTGATGAGCGAAGACCGCTGGATGGTCCTGGGCATGAGCCGCGGTTGGACGGAGAACGATCTGTGGGTTGGCAAGTTTGACGAACTGAAGAATGGCAAGGACACCAAGATTGCCATCGCTGTTGGGCGCGGCGCGCAGTTCAGCCCGGTAGAGATTGTTGATGACACGCTGTACATGACCACCACGCTTGGCTCACCGAACGTGCGCTTGGTAGCGGTTGACATTAAAAATCCTGCGGAATCCAACTGGAAGACCATCGTTGCTGAGCAGAAGGATGCCGTGATGAGTCAGGTTGACTTTGGCAAGGATGAGATTGTGGTGGTGTGGCAGAAGGATGCGCACGACACCGTGAGCACCTACAAGTACGACGGCAAGCCAGTTGCTGAGATTCCAGTTCCTGGAGTCGGCAGCGTCACCGTGGCCTGCGACCGCAAGCACACCGAGATGTTCTTCTCGTTTGCGAGTTACAACAGCCCGCGCACCATTTACCGTTGCGACATCTTCTGGAAGCCATACAAGCCAGAGATCTGGGCAACGCCGGAACTTGACGTGAAGATGAACGATATTGACGTCACGCAAATCCGCGCCAAGAGTAAAGATGGCACAGAGATTCCTGCGTTTGTTGTGATGAAGAAGGGAACCAAGATGGATGGCAACAACCCCGCCGTGCTGTATGGCTACGGTGGATTTGATGTCTCATTGACTCCCGAATTCATTCCGACCATTGTTCCGTTTGTGCAGCGCGGCGGTATTTACGTGGTGGCCAATCTGCGCGGCGGCGGCGAGTTTGGTGACGCGTGGCACAAGGCCGGCATGCTGCAGAACAAGCAGAATGTGTTTGATGACCTATACGCAGTGGCTGAGAAACTGACCACGGATAAGTACACCTCTGCCGCACACTTGGCGGTCATGGGTGGCTCCAACGGTGGATTGCTCACCGCCACTGCCGTCACACAGCGACCAGAACTTTGGACCGCAGCGATCAGTGCAGTTCCACTCTGCGACATGCTGCGCTACCAGGACTTTCTGCTTGCCAAGTACTGGGTTCCTGAATACGGCGCAAGCAGTGATGCCAATGCGTTCAAGTGGCTGAATGCGTATTCGCCGTACCAGAATGCAAAGAAGGGGACCAAGTATCCAGCCGTGCTGTTTACGGCTGGTGAGAATGACAGCCGCGTTCACCCACTGCATGCGCGCAAGATGGCCGCGCTGCTGCAAGCGAATACCGGTAGTGATTCCGCTGCGGAGCCGATCCTTCTATACATCGATCGCGACGCTGGACACGGCGCAGGTAAGCCGCTGGAGGCCCGTGTTCGTGAAGCTGTTGATCAATGGTCGTTCCTGATGTGGCAGACCGGCGCGTGCAACTGACGCCTGCCGAAACTGTTCGAATCGGTGCGCTCGCCTCGGGGGGCGGGCGCACCGTTATCAATATTGCGCATGGGTGTGCGCGTGGGGAAATTCCGGCGATGGTTGCTGTGTGTGTGGTGACGCGCGCTGATGCCGGCGCTGCGAAGCGCTGCCAATCGCATGGCATTCCGGTAGTAGTCGTGGAGCCGGAACCAGCCGAGACATTTGATGATCGAGTGGATGCGGCACTGCGCGCGTACGACGTGAATTTCGTGTGCCTCGCTGGTTACCTGCGGCGATTCCGTGTGGGCGGGGCGGATGCGTGGAAGGGTCGCGCGCTCAATATTCACCCGGCGCTGCTGCCAGACTTTGGCGGTCAAGGAATGTACGGCGATCGAGTGCATCGCGCGGTGCTTGAGGCGGGGAGCACAGAATCCGGCTGCACCGTGCACTGGGTGGACGGCGCGTACGACACCGGCAAGCACGTGGTGCAGCGACGCTGCCCGGTGCTGCCGGGCGACAGCGCGGAAGCCTTGGCGGCGCGGGTGTTCCAGGAGGAATGCCTGGCGTATCCAGAGGCGCTCCGGCAGGTTCTCGGCGGCGGGTAATGGCCGAAGGCTGCGGGCGTGCGGGCAGAAATACTGCGGAACTGAGTGGAAGTTTATGAAACTTGGCAATCAAGACTGGGCATCCACCCGGTCTGCCCTTACTCTTTTCATAGGAATGCGCCGCTTCATTGCCGCCATTGCGATCGTGGTGCTCACTGGTCGAGCGTCTGCACAGAGCTCTTCGCAGGTAGCGCCAGGCATCTCGGATCGACCGCCCGCCACCGCACCCGCGGGACCGGGGCGGAAGGGATTAGCAGGTACGCCCTCCGGTGGATCTTCGCCCACCCTGCCCCCCGTTGTCACCGCTCCAAAGCCACGCAGCGACCCGCGCGCTCGACGCCAACAAGACGAGTGGCGGCGCGATCATCCGGGCGACACTTACCACTACTCAATCGACGAAGTGCATCGCATGGTGTTTGCCAGTTGCCTTGATGATGCAAGCCAAGCAGATATGCAGAAGATGCTTGCTGCGCAGATTGATCAACAAGCGGCCACGCTCTTTGAGGCACCGCCGGACACGGAGATATTTGTTGCGATTGCCACGCCGGCAGATATCCAGAAGATATTCGCTGATAGCCCTACCAGCGCCGGTATATACGAACATCCGCGGCGCCGCATTGTCACGGGCGACATCGGCACTGTGCTGCGTCACGAGTACACG
>JBIKZY010000239.1:0-2938 GCA_044354475.1 Phycisphaerales bacterium | reverse complement strand
TGGGCCAAGCTGTCCCGGCTGGTTCACGACTCTGCCGGGGTGGAATGGCTAGTTGTACGGGCTGGGATGGCGTTTTTAGGCGGTGAAGCAGGGGTCCGGGCGGCTCTGTCTGGCGTTGTGCCCGGTTTGACACGCCGATAACCATTGCGATTCGGTGGATATGCGGGGGATAAGGTTGTCAACTGCAATGTTGCACAACCCTTTAATCTGTCAACACTTGCGCCCCGCAGCGCCTTGACTCAAGTTGATATCCGGCGCATACTGCACTCTCTCGTTGGGCGGCGAAGCCCCGAGACCGCACATCAAAAAGGAGCCACCCATGTCCACGGTCACCAAGAAAGAACTGATTGAACGGCTCGCCGAACAGTCAGGACTGAAGCGACAAGATGTGCGTCAAGTGGTTCAAGGCTTTCTTGATGAAGTCATCAATGAGCTCGGCAAGGGTAATCGGCTTGAATTCCGTGACTTTGGCATCTTTGATGTGCGCGAGCGAGCCGAGCGCGTGGCGCAAAATCCCAAGACGCTTGAGCGCGTGATGGTGCCAGCGAAGCGCACCGCCCGTTTCCGCGTTGGGCGATTGATGAAGCAATGCGTCGACCAAGAGTCGGCCGTTCCAGTGCTCGCTGGTAGCGCATCCGGAGCCGAGTAATCCGACGCGCACCGCGCGGTCAAACGCGCACCTGAGGAGCAGCACGCATGGAAGATCAGTCAGGTTTCAACGGTCGCCCTGGCGATCGTTCCTCTCGTCGCCGCGACGCGGTACGCAGAACGGTTTCCGATCCCACCGAGGTAGCTCGGCTGTTCTCAGCATTGCCGCCAGCCGCGCCGGAGGCGGAGATGAGTTTGTTGGGGGCAATGATCGTCGATCCAAAGATGATCGCTGATGTGATTGGAATTGTCAGTCAGCCAGATGACTTTGCCAAGGCTGGACACGGCACAATTTTCCAACACATGGTGGCGCTGTACGACGCGACGGCGACCATGGAAATCGTCTCACTGGTGCAACGACTCAAGGACCATGGTGTTCTTGATGATGTTGGCGGTGCGGCGTACCTGATGGACTTGGCCGAAGGTGTTGCTACCGCCGCCAATGCAGCGGAATATGCGCGGATTGTTCGTGAGAAGGCAACGCTGCGCGAACTGATTCGCGCTGCTGGGGAAATTTTGGTTGATGCACATCAATCACGGCAAGATCCGGTCATCACGCTTGGTGAAGCAGAGTCACGCATCTTTGCGATCGCGCAGCGCCGTGAAGCGCGCGCAGCGTCCACTTTGCGCGAATTGTTAGATGAAACCATCCGGACGCTTGAGCAGAATGAAGGCAAGCACGTGACGGGTGTGCCGACCGGTTTCGATGAACTTGATGAGATGCTCAGTGGCCTGCAGCGCGGTGAGATGATCATCTTGGCGGCGCGACCATCGATGGGTAAGACGGCGTTTGCCCTCAATATGGCGGAGAACATGGCGGCCGCTTCGAATGGAGTGGCGTTCTTCAGTTTGGAAATGGGTAAGCAGCAGCTCGTGCAGCGCATCTTGTGCGCAAAGGGCGGCGTGGATGGGCAGAAACTTCGGAAAAACATGCTTTCTCGCGAGGAATGGCGGCGCATCATGGGTGCGTGCGAAGGCCTGAAGAATTCTCCAATATTCATTGATGACACGCCTGGTTTGACGCTCCTGCAGATGCGCTCCAAGGCGCGGCGCATGAAGGAGAAGCATGGAATCGGCGCGGTGGTGATCGACTACCTGCAGCTGATGAGTTCTGGCACGCGCGTGGAGAGTCGCCAGGTGGAAGTGAGTGAAATCTCGCGTGGTGTCAAGGCAATGGCACGCGAACTTGACGTTCCGGTGGTGTGCCTGAGCCAGCTCAATCGCCAAGCAGAAGGCCGCGAGGGTCATCGCCCTCGTATGAGCGACCTGCGTGAATCCGGATCCATTGAGCAGGACGCGGACGTGGTGATGATGTTGCACCGCGAGGCGTACTACCACAAGCAAGATCCCAACTGGGTGGAAGCCAATCAGGCGAAAGCCAATGTTGCGGAGGTGATTGTTGCCAAGCAGCGAAACGGTCCAACTGGAACCGTGGAACTCTTGTGGGACAGCAGTTCCACGGCGTTCCGCAACTTGGTGCAGCATGGATCGGCGCGTGGTGTTGAGTATGCGGGTCGTTCGGACGGCGGCGCGGACTATGGAGACATGCCCGGGTGACCGAGGCCGATGCAAGGGAGCGGCGGGGAGCGCGTTCATCCACGGCAATGCCAGATGATGGTCCAGTATCAGCAGCGGTTCTTGCCCGTGCTGCGGGTGGCGACGATGCGGCATGGCGGATCTTGGTGGGCGAATACTCGGGCCGCGTGTACGGTTTGCTGCGCTCGCAGGGCGCTGATCCAGAACTTGCCGAAGAGATCACTCAGTCCGTGTTTTGCACCATTGCAGCCAAATTGGTTGATTATGTTGAGGGCGGACGCTTTGAGAGTTGGCTGTTTCGGATCGCCATGAATCGCCTGCGCGACGACGCCCGACGCAAGCGCCGCCACGCCAAGTCCGTCGGGGCAAACGAGGTGCTCGAGGGCCTTGCGGGCGCCGCTCCGGATCCGAACGCCGGTCGCGCCGCGGCCGAGGAAATCGGGGCGCTCCGAGCCGCCGTGGAGCGGCTTTCCGCCTCCGACCGGGAAGTCATTGACCTGCGCCACGTCGGGGGTATGAGCTTCAAGGAGATGGCTTTACACCTTGGGGAACCGCTTGGAACCTTGCTCGCCCGGCATCACCGGGCGCTGGCAAAGTTGCGTGGATTTTTGGAAGGTACGGCGGCTGAGGCGGATCGAACCCCGGAGGGTCGACCATGAATGGGGTGCAGCCAGTGATTTACCGGATTATCCGACCCGCGGGACTTCCCGCAGTGCAATGCGCGCCGGGTGGCGGGCGTTCGATAGGAGGAACA
>JBIKZY010000005.1:0-41639 GCA_044354475.1 Phycisphaerales bacterium | reverse complement strand
CCACGATGGCCATCCTTGTCATCCAGCATTCCAAGATCAGCGACCCGGGACTCCTGGGAGTTTCGCTCCGCTCGCACGGTCAACGCGTTCGTATCGTTCGCGTTGATCTTGGCCAGCCGTTGCCCAATGATCTTGATGACGTGCACGGTCTGGTTTCGCTCGGCGGCCCGCAGTCTGCCAACGGCAACGATTCCTGGAACGCACCTGAGTTGGAACTCATGCGCGAGGCGCACGCCCGCCAGGTCCCCGTTCTTGGAATCTGCCTCGGCGCACAGATGCTTGCAAAGGCGCTTGGCGGCGAAGTGGCAACCATGGCCAAGCCGGAACTCGGCTGGGTTCCCGTACGTGCTACCGGTATCGGCGTTGAAGACGTGCTCCACGCTGGCATTGGCTGGACGCAGTACGTCTTTGAGAGCCACGGGGACCATGTTTCAAAGTTGCCCGAAGGTGCGACCGTAGTCATGAAGGGCGAAGCCTGCCCGGTGCAGGCGTTCCGCGTGGGCGCACTGAGTTACGGAATTCAATACCACCCGGAGTGGACGCGCGAGACCATCCTTGGCGAAATTGATGCAGCCACCGATGCAGAACTCGCTGTGCTTGGCACCACTAAGTCCAACCTGCGCCAAGCCACCGCGGAGCACTACCCGGCTGCCGAACGCAACTCGAAGCGAGTCTTTGAGTTGGCAAATTTGCTGCTCTTCCCGGCTGGTCGACAGCAAACCGGCCTGGTTGCGCCGGGCTGGGTGCATCACTAACTGATTGCCATCAATCGGCGCCGCCTTTCCGCCCAATAGTCATGGGTCAGCGGATTTCGCTCATACGCTCGCTGCGATGGAGCCAACGAGCAACTCATTGTCACGCGCCGAAATCGGAGCGGCCGGCGAACGCGCCGCCGCGCAGTACTTGGCAGATCGCGGCTACACGGTGATGGAACGGAACCTGCGCATCGGCGACGATGAAGCGGACATAGTTGCCCTCGCTCCGGGTGGCGCGGTAGCGATTGTTGAAGTCAAGACCCGCCGCGGACCGTGGAACCCCGAGGAGCGCGTCGACGCGGTGAAGCAAGGGAATCTGGTGCGACTTGCCGCCACGCTGCTCGAGCGACCGGAATTCCATGACCGCATGTTTCAGTTTGACGTGGTGGCGGTATCGGTGGAGACCGATGGCACGTTCACCGTGCTGCACTGGCCACACGCGTTCGATGCGGGCGGAACGCCTTGGTAGGGCTGCAACTCACCGCGCCGGACCCTGCGGCGCACCCTTCATCGGCCGCAGCGGATCCAAGTACCGCTCACGGGCAATCTGCACGAGTCGGATTTCCATCTTGGAAATACTTGCGCCCAACCACCGCTTCTGCAATGACTGGATGTAGCGGGCCTGCTCAATGCGCTCTTGCGTTCCTTGCAACTCGCCGCGCAAGGAGAGCTGCAAGTCCGTGTCATAGATAGACATTTGCGGCGGCGTTTCCTTGCTGATCACTGCAAACCAGGTGATGGAAGTGCGCGCGTCAAGTGGCTCAGAAATCATTCCCGGCTGCAGCGGTGCGATGAGTTTCTGCAAGTCGTTTGTCATATCGGCAATCATCATCTTGCCGTCCGACACGGTGACTGCGCGCCACATGCCATGCTCGGGGATGCCTATGGCATCAGCAATTTCCGTGAAGGACTTCTTGTCTGCCATCATCCGCTTCACCGTTTCAATCTTGTCCGCCTGCTGCTCCTTGGCAAGGCGAATGCGGCCAAGCCGGTAGATCGGATCCGGCTGATACGCCGCGTGCCGTTGCCGATACAAGCGTTCAACATCGCGCCAACTGACCACCACGCGCGGCTCGACTTTGCGGCGCAGGATGTCTCTGGTCAACTCAGCGTTCTTACGGAAGGTGACAAACTCCTCAACGGACATTTGCATCTCATCGCGGAGCGCTTCTTCAGCACTGGCACGGTTACCACCACGCTCTGCAATCGTGGTTTCCTGCAAGTCGCGCAGCCAACCGAGCAAGCCGACCTTCATTTCCGGCGAAAGTCTGCTCTCTGCTTCCGCAAGAATCAATTCGGATTCCACCTGCTGCCGAAAGGCACGGCGCACCAACGCGTCAACCTGCGTGCGCGCCGATTCTGGATTAGGGTCCTGCGACGCCAACAACACCGCTGCCTCAATCTGCTTGAAGATCTCTTCAGCAAAGATCGGCCGGCCGTTGATCTGTCCGATCAAACTCTCCACCAACCACCGCTGTCCAACCCGCAGCGTCCGCTGATTGCCTTGATCGATGAACAAGCTGTCGTCTTCGGCGGTGGCGGGATCGGCTGCGGTGACTATTTCTTCTTTACGAATCACCTTGGTGCCGTCCGCCAGCGTGACGGTGTGTTCAATTTCGGTCACACCCGGTGGCTCAACTTGCGGCAGGGGTGTCGCCACCACCTCTGGTAGGGGCCCCATTGGCGGCGTTGAAAACGCGCTGATGTCCACGTCCCGAACGGTCTGTTCCACCTCCGGAGAAGGCGTGCAGCCCATCGATCCCATGGTGCCCAACACAGCAATTGCCGCTAATACGCGGCAGAGAGTGTCGATTGGGCGCTGGCGGATCGGATGAAGCATCGGGCGCGGGAAGTGTACGCCGGGACCGACCTATACTCCCCTCCTTCTTACAAGGACCACCATGATCGACCCGAACAGCCAGCACTCGTCCGACGCCCCCGCCCCCAGCATCCATGTGGACAGTGACTGGAAGGCGCAAGCCGAGGCAGAGCGCACCCGACTTGCCGCGAAGGATGCAGCGATGGACGCACGCGCTGCCGAAGCCGGCAACGAGCAGCTTCCACCAGCAGAATTCCGAAGCTTGGTTGGCTTGCTTGCATCGCAAGCAGTCATGGGCCTCGGCACCATGGCTGACCCGCAGGGCCGCGTGGTGGTGGATCTTGAGGGATCAAAGTTCGCCATGGACCTCCTGCAGGTTCTGCATGACAAGACCAAGGGCAATCTGACTCCCGAAGAAGCGGGCGAACTTGATGAAGTGCTGCGCGAACTCGGCATGCGATTCGGCGCCATCGCACGGATGGTGACTGAGCAGATGCGCACCGCGCCCGGTTCAGTGGTTGCAGGCGCACCCGCCATGGCAGCACCGTCGGCAGCTGCACAGAAGCCCGCCAGCAAATTGATTATTCCGTAAGCGTGCCCGCGGCTCCGCTCAGCGGAAGACGGGCATCCAGTAATCGAGCGTAGAGATCGTTGCCTGCACCCCCGCAAGGAGGAGCGCGCCGAGTACCGCACGTCCGGCGGAGTGCGGTCGCGTGCGGTTGATCCCCAGGGAAATCAGCCACGCCAGCGCCACCAAGATGGCTGGATCAAAGTAACGCTGCCACACCTGCGAATTGCCGGCTTGCACCACCATGAGCGCTAACAGCGACACCAGCACGATGGTGGCTTGGCGACCGCGACGGATCTCCGCGGCTCGAATCCACAACACGGCGGCAAGTACTGCACCCACGACGGCCGCAGCGACAATGACAATCGATCGCCCCCCAATGGCTGGGAACGCTTTCACGATCATCCAATACGCCCCGCCCCAACGACCCTGCTCCACCGACCAGGTGCTGTCCGCTACCACTGCTCCCAGAAACGCCAAGCTTGCCACCAAGGTGATGGCCAAAGCATGGCGTCGAACCGTGTGCAGCACTTCAGGCGCCATCGGCAGCAGCGCAATCGCGGCCCATGTGCCGAGCAGCGCTAACCCGTACGCCGGCGCTACCGGACTCAATCCCTTGTCATGCATCGAACGGAACGTGGCGGGCATCAAACCGCCCCACATATTGACGAGCGCAAGCAGCAGCAACGCCGCCGGCACCAGCGCCAAGAATGCGGCGGCCAGTCGGCTCCATGAGCGCGGTTCGTCACCACTCCACTGCTCCGCGTCGGACGCCGAACGACCAAGTGGCGAGCCAAGAATGCCGGCCGCCAGGATCGGCGCAGCCAGGAATACGTTGGTTTGCCGCACGGAAAGCGCGGCAACAAACAACACGGCGAGCGTTAGAAACGTACGCGTGGTTGGCATCCACCACGCGGCGATGGCAACCATGGTTGTTCCAATCAAGACCGAAAGTACATCGGTGGTCAACCACGCGGAACCGCTCAGTACATAGGTAGAAAACAACAGCGGTAAGGTCAGCGCTAGCGCCACTGCTGGCCCCGCCGCGCGCGCCGCAGTGCGCCATACCAAGAGCACCAGCGCTAATCCCGCCAGCGAAGCAATGATGCGAAGCCCATGTACGCCAACGCCAAGTCGCGCAGGAACCGCCATCAGCAAGTGATATCCCGGACCAGTAGCGCTGGGGTAATCGTGCAGGTCCGGTGTTGGCAACTGCGCAGCAAACTGCAGCACCGTGGGTAGATGCGCAGCAGCCTCATCCGAGGCTTCGCTGGTGGCGTCACTACCAAACATGATCACTGGCAGCACGGCACATGCAAAGAGCACGGCCAATACGCACGGAGCACTCCGCCACCAACCGCGATTTGCCTGAGTGAATAGGTCCACGCGTTGAATTTACTTGAAGAGTGTGCCGAGTGCAGTTTCGGCAGGCGGCCAGAACAGCACCACCAGCACTCCAATGGCAAAGAGGACCGATGCCGCCCGTGCACTGCGATCGGAAAGAACAACGGTGACTGGACTCTCCGCACGCCCGGAGTTGGCGCGCAAATACAGTCGGTGAATCACCACGAATACCAGGGGCGCCAGCAACGCAAATCCAGTGGCACGCACACCAAAGATGCCGCGCGCATGATCGCTCAGCGCGTAGACCAAGTAGGCCATCATGGTGATGGCTCCGGTGGTTGCAAGCAGCCAATTGAGATCTTCAGCGCTGTCGTAGCCAGCGCGTGGTTTCCAGTCGGTGCTGTCGCCTTGCGCGCGCGCCATGTCCGCGGCGCGCAGATCGCCCAAGCGCTTGACGAATCCCAAGAACAGCGTCAGTGCAAAGACCACCACCACCAGCCACGTCGACACAGCAATGCCAAGTGCCAACGCTCCAGCAATGGCGCGCAGGACAAATCCACTGGCCACCGTCAACACATCAACCAGCCGTACCCGCTTCAACTTCGCGTTGTACGCCACCTGTAGAACGATGTACGTAACGATCACTGCCAACACTGCCGGCCGCACGCACCACGCCACGGCAATCGAACCAACGATGAGCGCAACACCCATGGAGGTTGCAAACTGCGGGGTGACCGCGCCCGATGCCACCGGGCGACGACGTTTGGTTGGATGCTTGCGATCTTCTTCAAAGTCCAGCGCATCGTTCACTGCATAGAAGCCGCTACCCGCCATGGAGAACGCAATCACGGTGAGCGCCACGTTCCACAGTTGCTCGGCGATCTGTTCTGGCTGCGCACCACGCCCTTCGCCAGCGAGCCAAAAGACAAGTGGGACCAGAACGAAGACGTTCTTGGCCCAGTCGCCGGGTCGGAGGAGACGGAGGGGGGCGGGCAGCATGCACCATCAGTATCGGAATCTGCGGTCGCTTTCATTCCCAAACTTCCAAAGGAAGCGACGAGAAGCCATGGAAACTCTTAAAAATGCCCTTTGACCGACCAGAAATCTCCGTCGGCGCAGTCGGGCGGGGTCATTCCAACGACCAATGCCAGCCCCTACACCAGGCGCGCCAGCACCGTATTGGCCACCATCATGCCCGCGGCCGTGAAGCGCAGCGAACCTCCGGCGTGCTCCATCATGCCCTCAGCAACCGCTTGCGCGATGGCGCGCGTTCGCTCCGAGCCGCGTTCGCCAAGCTGCAGAATCTCCGCAAGTTCAACTTCAGAAATCCCCGCGTGGAGCCGTAATCCCATCATCAGCCGTTCGCCGGCGCGCATGTCAGGCGTCACTCGCTCCACATCAACTGCCGGGCTCGTTCCTTCGGCGGCAAGCCAATCACCCAAGCGCGGAACATTCTTCCAGCGCACACCCTGGGCATGACCCGATGCGCTGGGTCCAATGGCAAGCCAATCGCGATTGCGCCAATACAGCAAGTTGTGCCGACACTCTTCGGCGTGCGGATCGCCGTTCCGAATCCGCCCCCAGTTGCTGACCTCGTAATGAGCAAAGCCAGCATCACGCAAGACGGCAGCGGCGCGCTCCAGCATGGAGGCCTCCAGGCCGTCATCGCACGGCTCAAATTCGCCACGCTCCATGCGCACGGTCATCGCCGTGTTTGCCTCGTAGGTCAGACCGTAGCAACTGAGATGATCGGTTCCCAGTGCAAGTGCCTCGCGCAAGTCTGATTCCCACTCCGCCAGTGTGCCACCAGGAATACCAAAGATCAGATCCACATTGATGCGTTCGATACCAGCGGCGCGCAGGAATCCAATAGCGCGCGCAACGCTTGCCGGATCATGCCAACGCTCCAGCGTCTTCAAGTGACGTTCGTTAAAACTTTGTGCGCCCAGAGAGATGCGGTTCACGCCACTCTCAACAAGTGCGCACGCCACTTCTGCAGTGACGGTTTCTGGATTCGCTTCGACGGTCCATTCAGCACCGGGCGCCAGTGGCAGCCGATTACGGATGGAGCCCAGAACTGTGCGCAATACCGGAGGCCGCAACAGCGTAGGTGTTCCTCCACCAACGAACACCGTGTGCAGCGGCGCGTGCACCCAGGGCGCCATGGCTGCCAATTCCGCATCGGCACGTGCGGCATAGGCCTCCTGACGATCTTGGGTATCAACAAAGCTGTAAAAATCGCAGTAATGGCACTTATGGAAACAGAACGGGACGTGAACATAGGCGCCCGCAAACTGCGGCGTGATGCCAGCAAGAGCCTGATCCACACGCATGGCGTATGCGTCGGGCGAACCCTGCCCGGCGATGGTGAGCGCAATGGCCATGAAGCGCAATCGTAGGAACAACCTGCGCGCGGTGCGCTACCATTCCCCGCTTCGCGGCAAATGCCGCACCTTCGCACCGGAGCCCCGCCCGTGACCACTGGACACCGCGTTAATCGAACTGCCCATACCGCCGTTGTTGGACTCCAGTGGGGAGACGAAGGCAAAGGAAAGATCGTTGATCTGCTCACCTCTGAGCATGATGTGATCGTGCGCTACAACGGCGGAGCCAATGCCGGCCACACCGTGCAGGTGGGCGATGAGCGCTACGCGCTGCACCTCATTCCTTCCGGCATTCTGTACGGCGATAAGACCTGCGTCATCGGTAACGGCGTGGTGGTTGATCCGGAGAAACTCCTGCAAGAGATTGATGCCCTTCGAACGCGCGGCATTCGCGTTGGTAGCAACCTGCGCATCAGTGATCGCGCCCACGTGGTCATGCCCTATCACAAGGAGCAAGATGCAGCGCTGGAGGAGTACCTCGGTTCCAAGACAGCGCATGCGCAAGGGAACCTCGCCATCGGCACCACGCGCCGCGGTATTGGCCCAGCGTATGCCGACAAGATTCGACGCTCCACCGCCATTCGCGTTGGCGATCTCTTGGACCCTGCGTACCTGCGCAGCCGCCTGCATGTGATTTGCACCCTGCGCACTGCGGAACTTGAGGCGCTCGGCGTGCACACAGCGCCACTTGATCCGGATGCGTTGGCTACCAAGTACGCCGAGTTTGGCGAACGCCTGCGACCACACGTGGATGACTCCGTGTACGCACTTCATGACGCTATGGGCGCCGGGAAGCGCATTCTGTTTGAAGGCGCAAATGCCAGCCTCTTGGACATCGATCACGGAACATTCCCGTACGTGACCAGTAGTAACTGCTCCACTTTGGGTATTCCCTCCGGCACTGGCGTTCCCGGTAGCGCCATTGGACGCGTGTTGGGAATCATGAAGGCGTACAGCACCCGCGTTGGCGCGGGACCGTTTCCCACCGAACTTGACAATGATCTTGGGCACCGGATTCGCGAACGCGGCCGGGAATACGGCACCACCACTGGTCGACCACGCCGCTGCGGATGGCTTGATTTGGTGGCAGTTCGTTACAGCGTCATGGTGTGCGGAGCCACTGGTATTGCTTGCACCCTGCTGGATGTCTTGTCCGGATTCGATGAAATCAAGTTGTGCGTTGGTTACAGATTGCCGAACGGAACCACCACGGATCGCTTCATTCCTGATGCTCATCGACTGGAGGGTGTTACGCCCATCTATGAGACCATGCCGGGTTGGAGCGCAGAGATTCGTGATGCGTCCGACCGCACCACGCTGCCACAAGAGGCGCAGCGCTACCTGGCGCGCATTGAGGAAATCACCGGAGTGCCGGTGGAAGTAGTCAGCCTTGGACCGGAACGAACGCAAACGTTGGTGGACGGTCGGCGCGCCGTGGCGCTCGCCACCGCGTAAGCAATGCGCGTCCCCCGTCACATCGCCATCATCATGGACGGCAACGGACGCTGGGCAGCCGCGCGCGGGTTGCCGCGCATTGCCGGTCATCGCGAAGGCGCACGACGAGTGCGCGCCATTGTTGAAGAGTGCGCTCGTATCGGCGTAGAAGCGCTCACGCTGTATTCATTCTCCAGTGAGAATTGGAAACGACCAGAAGACGAAGTCTCGGCGCTCATGGAGTTAGCCAGGCATCAACTGCAACTGGAACGGCAGATGATGCTGGCCAACAACATTCGGTTCCGCCGCATTGGCCGCCGCGAGGGGCTGTCCGCGGCGGTGCTCGCCGAGTTCGACCGCACCGAGGATGAGACCAGCAACTGCACCGGCATGACCCTGTGCCTGGCCATGAACTACGGTTCTCGGCAGGAAATGGTCGACGCGGTCCGAACCATCGCCCTTCGGGTCCGGCGCGGGGACCTTGACCCGGCGGCGATCGATGAATCGACCATGTCCGCGGCCCTGGAGACCCACGGGCTGCCCGACCCCGACCTCTTGGTTCGGACCGCCGGGGAGCGCCGATTGTCCAATTTCCTGCTGTGGCAGGTGAGTTATGCGGAGATCTTCGTCACCGACGTCCTGTGGCCGGAGTTCAAGGTCCCGGAACTACAAACGGCCTTGGCTGACTTTGCCGCGCGGCGACGCACCTATGGCGGGCTGGATGGGGCGCGAGAAGCAGCAGCCACCTGAACTCCGGGCAAGGATCCGGGGCTGAGAATGTCTCCAATCTGGGCGAATTGCCGGGGATTCCGGGTGTCGAGTTGCGTATACCCTGAAGGTTCCCTATGCCATCACATCGCTTCGCATTCCCGTCCTGCCTGCTCGCCATCTTGATGGTGGTGGTTGGCATGGCGGCGCGCCCGGCTGCAGCACAGTGCAACGATCCATCTGCCGCATGCACCATCGCTGGCAACTCCACGTGGCTGGGTGACTTAAACGCGGACAACTTGGTCAATCAGACTGACATTGATGTGTGGGCAAGTTGCATGCTCAGTCAACCCAACAACTGCATATACGGCGACTTCAATTTCGACGGTGCTATCAACGATATTGACCGTAACTACCTCGGGCAGCTGGTTGCCATGGCGTCCAATGCCGCCATCGGCAAACTCCCCCGGATCACCGTGTCAGAATTGCGCGTTCGCAAACCGAGCGATCAGACCGACCCCACCGTTCCGCAGTCG
Organism: Phycisphaerales bacterium; assembly: GCA_044354475.1. Taxonomy (GTDB): domain Bacteria; phylum Planctomycetota; class Phycisphaerae; order Phycisphaerales; family SM1A02; genus UBA966. The sequence goes on along the minus strand of JBIKZY010000005.1, from coordinate 32,091 downwards.
CGTTATGTGGAGATACGCGTTCCGACTTCCGCGGTTGGCGTTCCAACTGCACCAACGGTGAATGGTGTGGTTGGCGTGGGCCCCAACGTGAACCCCGCCATGCGCGCGTTCTTGGACGGTTGGTTCTACATCAAGGTTGCCCGTTCCAACAACAGTTCCGGCACCGACGCAGTAAATGGAACCATCGCAGTAGTAGAGCCCCTCTCTGGAATGGCGTGGGTATCCAATCCACTCGACACCGCGTCGCGTGGATTGGGGCTGTTGGCGGATACATCGTTCACCGGTGAAGTACTCGCCGATGTACCGACCGCACTCGTTCCATACATCTTCTATGGCAGCACCTCCCTGGCGTTCCCAACCGGCCCCGCAGCCAACGGACGGGTATTTCCTGCTGAATCCAGCACAAATGTCACTCATCTGATTGTCTTTCGCAATCCGAATCCCGCAAACAAGCGCGCGTACCCCACCGTTGGCCAGCGCGTCAATGGGGGCTCCGACGCTAATCCTCCGCAGGTCTGCGCGTTGGTTTGGAGCGTCCCCAATACGGTGTCGCTGCCACCGTGGGATGCGATTGTTGACGCGGTCACCATCGTTCGTGGCACCGATCAGAATATTTACGGATGCATCTTCGCTAACAACGGCAAGGCGTACATCGGACCAGTGGGTAATCCATCGGATTCGTTTGCGCCGCCGCACATCTATCGATGCCGCAACGCGGGCAGCCTGACCAAGGGTCCAACGGCAGTCACGCCAACCAGCGACTCGCCGTTCGTTCGTAATCCATCCTGCACCGCAAACGTCACCGGATGCGGCGAGCCGAACCAAGACGGCACCTTCCGCAGTTGCTTTGAGTCACAGACCGGACCGAGTTGCTCGGACGCCGACTGCTGCAACGCCGTTTGCAATGTCGACCCGGGCTGCTGCAACGTAGTGTGGGACCAGTCATGCGCAGACCAAGCAGCCGTCACGTGCCAGACCTGCGGAAGTACCACGGCCAGTTGCTACGTAACGCACTCGACCCCCTCCTGCAGCGATTCAAACTGCTGCGAGCGAGTCTGCGCTATCGACCCATCGTGCTGCAATTCTGCTTGGGACTCCGACTGCGTCACTCTTGCCACCACTAATTGCCTCGCTTGCGGAGCTGAAGGAAGCGGTGCTTGTGATGCGGTGCATACCCTGCCCTATTGCGACGATTCCAGCTGCTGCACCACTGTTTGCAACTTGAATCCATATTGCTGCACCACCGGCTGGGATCAAAGCTGCGTTGATACGCAAGCGGTTTCCTGCCAAGGCTGCGGCTCGCTGAATACCGGCCCGTGCTGCATCGCGCACGCAACACCGTACTGCAGCAACAGTCTGTGCTGCGGAGCAGTGTGCGCCCTCGACCCGTTCTGCTGCACCTCCTCTTGGGATATCAGTTGCACACAGGTTGCCTTGGTCACGCCGAGTTGCAGCAGTGAAAGTTGCGCGTGCGGCGGTGATTTGGACGCAGGGCGTGAATCAAGTTGCTTCGTCGTTCACGCGCGCATCGGCTGCGCGGATTCGTTCTGCTGCCAAACGGTGTGTCAGCGCGATCCGTACTGCTGCTACGTCACCTGGGACGAGGCGTGCGTTGAGATTGCCAATGACCTGTGCTCATCGGAGCCCGGCTGCCTTGATCCGGTCACTTCGCTACCAGTCAACGGCAGTTGCTACATCGCGCATCCAACCACCATTGGCTGCGACAAGCCTGGCTGCTGCAGCCAAGTGTGTGCCGATCCAGACTTTGTTTACTGCTGCCAAATTGGATGGGATGCTGATTGTGCGCTACAGGCTGTTCAAATCTGCGACCAATGCGGCGATCCGCTCTCCGGGAGTTGCTACACGCCGCACTCGTCAGCAAACTGTGCGGACGGAACCTGCTGCACGGCGGTGTGCCTGATCGATTCATTCTGCTGTTCTGATCAATGGGATGACGCATGCGTCTCCACCGCGGGGGTCGCGTGTGCCGATCCAGCCGATGTGTGCGGGTCGAACGACGGTTCGCTGCGTAGTTGCTGGATTCCCAACTACACCCGTGGCTGCAGTGATGGTCAGTGCTGCGAGGCGGTGTGCACGTCGATCGACCCCTACTGCTGCGAAGCCCGCTGGGACGCTGTATGCGCACGCGAGGCAACGTTCATTTGCACCCCAACGTTCGTAACTGCCATCGGACGCGAGGGCTGTCTGACCGCACACGCGTCGGTGGGATGCGCCAATGCGGACTGCAGTCGCGCGGTGTGCAGTGTTGATCCATCCTGCTGCACAACGGCGTGGGATCAGGGATGCGTGCTGGTGGCAACGGCCGTCTGCCCGGCGCCTGAGGGCTGCCCAGCAGAGGGTGATTGCTTTGCCGCACATGAGAACCCAGGCTGCCGCGATTCCTCCTGTTGTAACGGCGTCTGCGCGGCGGATCCATCGTGCTGCCAAGGCGAATGGGACAGCACATGCGTCAGCACCGCACGCACGCTGTGCAAGGTGCCCGCCGACAGCGGCTGGACCTGCCCATGTCGCGGCAGTTGCTTTGAGACGCATGACAACCCCGGCTGCGAAGATGGCTCATGCTGCTCCATCGTGTGCAACATCGACGCATCGTGCTGTGATGCTAACTGGGATGGCGCATGCGTTTCCGTCGCGCGCGAATATTGCTGCGGTGCCGTCGGATGCGGCTCTGGATGCAACAAGCCCTGCCTGATTCCTCACCAAGAGCCCTACTGCAACGACCCGTATTGCTGCGATGCCGTATGCCGCAACGACCCGTTGTGCTGCAGCGCTTCGTGGGATGCACTGTGCGCCGCAGGTGCCCTGGACCGTTGCGGAAGTGCCTGCGGACTGCAGGATTCTGGCGGTTGCTTCGTAGAGCATGATTTGCCGAGTTGCGACCAAGGTCTGTGCTGTGCGGCGGTGTGCGTGACTGACCCAAGCTGCTGCACTATTGCTTGGGACTTTGAGTGCGTCAATTTGGCCTCTCTGCCAGTCAACGCCGCCGCGTGCGTGCGACCAGTGTGCGGTGACTTCAGCGCCGGACCATCCTGCGAACCACACCCAGGCGCTGCATCCAGCGATCCCGTGTGCTGCGCCGCGGTCTGTGCAGAAGACACCTACTGCTGCGACACAGAATGGGACGCGGATTGCGTTGACATTGCTCGCACCATCACTTCGTGCGGATGCACTTACGTGTGCGGCGATGTCTGCGCCGGCGATTGCTGCCGCCCCCATGACAGCGGCGCATGCGACGATGCGGCATGCTGCGCATCCGTGTGTGCGCAAGATGCCTATTGCTGCGACACCCAGTGGGACAGCGTCTGCGCAGGTGTCGCTCGCGATACTTGCACCGCCAAGGACGAGGCGTGCCCAGTTCCGCCGTGCGGAAGTGATTTGCTGCAGAGTTGCTGCGTGCCCAGCACGCTGCCAAACTGCTCCGACGAGAGTTGCTGCCGACGCGTGTGCTTGGTCGACTCGTTCTGCTGCGACACGTCCTGGGACGTCACCTGCGTGAACCTGGCCGCTGAAGATCCTTCCTGTGGTTGCGACCAGAACAGTTGCGGCGATTCAAGTGCAGGTAACTGCCTGCAAGTGCACGCCACACCGTTCTGCAATGAACTTGGCTGCTGCCAAACCGTGTGTGCGTATCAGCCTTCGTGCTGCGAAACGACTTGGGACGCCAACTGCGTGGCATTCGCCCAGTTCTTCTGCGGCGATGCGGGCTTTACTGGGTTGCTCGATCACTACCGTGGCGGACCACTGAGCAACATCGGTCGTGCGCAGCCGCCTGCTGGTTGGATCCCGCCCCGTGAGCGTGGAGCGATGCGTCATCCGAAGCCGCTGCCACCGTCGATCCCGTTGCCCAAGCGCCCGCCAGTTGAATTCCAGCCGCTGCCGCGTTCCGACGGCAAGCAGGGGCAGTCAGTGCCCGGAAAGCAGTTGGACGCCGCAATGCAGCCGATGAAAGAGATGCAGACCGGCAAGTTCGGAGCGAATGCTGGTAAGCCTGGCGCTGGAAAGTAAAGCGCGGATCGATAGTGCCAACACGCGAACCCCGGCAGCATGTCCGGCATTCATCGTTACCGAAAGTCCCGCGAGCTCTGCGCGATGTGGTCGCCCATCGCTAACTGATTCAATTCTTCTGACAGGTCCGTGATGCGGCGCACCAACAGGTGCGTAACCCCGGCACGATGCTCAACCGTGCCTTCTGCCAAGAGCGTGGTTGCGTGGCGCACGATCGTTCGAACTCGTTCGTACACACGTGGTCGAATGATCAGATTGGCAATGCCAGTCTCGTCCTCAATGGTCATGAACATGATTCCCGATGCTGTGGACGGGCGTTGTCGGCACAGCACCAATCCAGCGACGGCTGCCGTGGCTCGTTCGGACGCTATGCCGATGGCGCGGAGCTGCGCGCACTCGGTTCCTCCGCGACGCGCGATTGATTCGCGCAGGAATCGAATTGGGTGGTCATGCAATGAAAGTCCGGTGCTCGAGTAGTCAGCAGCAACGGAACGAAGCGCTGGAACTGGCGGCAATGGCTGCGGCAGCATGTCAAAGAGCGTGGCGCCGCGCTGGGCGGCATCGTCAAGAACGGGGGTGTCACCGCCGCGTAAGGCACGCACCTGCCAGAGTGCTTGCTGGCGGGAAATACCCATGCCAGCAAACGCATCCGCAGCTGCAAGGCGCCGCAGCGCATGAAGACTGCAGCCAGACGCGCGCCACAGGGATTCCACCGATGCAAATACTGGGTGGGAGCGCAGCGCGCGATGGGTTGGTGTGGAGTGCTCGCACGACGCGGTGTATTCCTGGCGCAGGTTGCGTGCCACGGATGCCACGGCCTGGCCGTCTTCGGCGCGTAAACCGGACACCATGCGCAGGCCAAGGCGAAGCGCGGGGTGAGGCGTGGGATGAAGCATGGGATGAAGCGTCGGGTGAAGTGCGTGATGCGATTGCAAGCCGGACTGATGAACCGGGGCGAGATCATCTACCGATACGGTGCCATCCTCCAGCGTGCAGTCCCATTCGCTTGCCAATACATCAACCGGGCGAACCTCAACCCCGTGTTCTCGCGCATCACGCACCAACTGCGCGGGCGCGTAGAAACCCATCGGCTGACTGTTGAGAAGCGCGGCAGTGAATGCAGCTGGGTGATGACACTTGAGCCATGCAGACACATAGACCAAGAGCGCAAAGCTCGCTGCGTGACTCTCCGGAAATCCGTAACCGGAGAAACCTTGAATCTGCCCGAACACCTGTGCAGCAAACTCTTCGGAATACCCACGGGCACGCATGCCGGACTCCAACTGATCCTTGAATGCAGCAATCTGATTTCCGGAACGCTTCCATGAAGCGATAGCGCGGCGCAGTTTGTCCGACTCGCCAGGTGTAAAGCCTGCCGCTACTACTGCAAGCAACATCGCCTGCTCCTGAAAGAGTGGCACGCCAAGGGTCTTTCCAAGGACGGTACGAATGGATTCATTGGGATAGTGCGTCGCATCAGTGCCGTCGCGCCGACGCAGGTATGGGTGCACCATATTTCCTTGAATTGGCCCGGGGCGCACAATGGCAACTTCAATCACCAGGTCATAGAAACAGCGCGGTTTCAGGCGCGGCAACATACTCATCTGCGCGCGGCTTTCGATCTGAAAGACCCCCACCGTGTCGGCGCGACACGCCATCTCATACGTCGCCGGGTCTTCAGCAGGAACAGTGCAGTACGTCAGCGCTCCAGTGCCAGAATGATCACACGGCCAACCCGGCACCGGACAGTTGTTTCCAAGATCAATCGCTTTGCGAATAGCGGTGAGCATTCCCAGTGCGAGTACATCCATCTTCAGCATGCCCATAGCATCGATGTCATCTTTATCCCACTCAACGATGGTGCGCGCGTCCATGCGCGCGTTGCGCACGGGCACAAGTTCGCATAGCGGCCCGTCGGTGATGATGAATCCGCCAACATGTTGCGAAAGGTGACGAGGGAAACCTTCTATTGCCGCAGCAATCCGCCCCGCTTCCGGCGATTCTGGTGGAACGCCGAGCGCTTTCGCTGCCTCACGTAATGAACTACGGTCGCGAAAGCAAATCACTTCCGCACATAGCGCAGCGCGTGATCTTCCCCAGGTTCGATAGATGAACTGAATGACTTCTTCGCGCCGCTCGTGTTCAAAATCAACATCAATATCTGGTGGTTCATCGCGTTCTCGGCTGATGAAGCGCTCAAAGAGCATGTCGCTGCGAGTGGGGTCAACAGCGGTAATTCCTAGGCAGAAACAGACCGCACTGTTTGCTGCAGCACCGCGGCCTTGACAGAGAATGCTTCGCGACCGTGCAAAGCTGACAATGGCGTACACGGTGAGGAAATAGCACGCGTAGCCAAGTTCAGCAATGATGGACAATTCATGTTCAAGTTGCGCGTGTACTTTTGTCGGGAGAATCGGCCAGTGCAACACTGCTCCATCTGTGACCAATCGTCGCAGGTGTGCTATTGGCTCAACGCCAGGCGGTGCAACTTCGCGCGGGTATCGATAGCGAAGCATGGACATGGAGAAACCAGCGCACCGTCGCGCTACTGTGGCACTGCGTGCGATGGCTGCGGCGCACACTTCCCGCGGAACATCAGTAAGTACCGCTCGCATGCCAGCATCGTCAACCAGGTGTCGCGCGTCGTCGGGAAAGAGTCGCGCGCCGTGGTGCGCACATCCATGAGCCCGATCAACTGCGCGCGTTCGTTCAAATAAACGTAACTCTTGCACCGTGTGTCCGGCGCGGATAGCGGTCACAATGTCCTGAATTTCTTGCCTCTCACGGATATGGCAGTATGGATCGTTGCTGGCCACAAGCGGTACGCACGCTTCAGAGGAAAGCCACTCCAACTGCAGCAACCGAAGCGTGGCATCCGGACCGGATCGACGTACGAATCCAAGTGAAAGACGATCATCATCAAAGACGGTACGAAGCCAGCGCAGTGATTCAAGAAACCGCGGCTGCATGGCGCCGTAGTCATCGGGCGGCATCACGATGGCTTGCACGCCAGGAATGGCAAACGGAGCAAGCGGTCGATCTGTCCCTGGCTTGCGTCCGGATCCCTGACCGGATCCATCGCCCGGCTCGCCGCTTCCAAGTGACTGCACGCTGGCATCGACCAGATCATGGAGCCACAGATGGCACGCCGATGAATTGCGCGCGGCGGTGCGCGATTCAATGCCAGCCGCAACGGCTGCGACATTCTCGTCCATGTCAAGCGTCCAACCGGCCCGGCGCTTGCCAAGGGTGAGCAATCGACACAAGCGCGCGTAGCCATCGGCCGAATCAGCAAGCAACACCACTTCCAGGTGCGTTGGCTCATCATCAGCGCCAAGCAGAAAGTTGCAGCGCGTTCCAACCACCAACTGCATGCCATGCTGCTTCGCGGCAACATGCGCGCGCACTACCCCAGCCATGGTGTGACGATCAGCGATCGCCACTGCGCCAAGCCGAAGCTGCGCCGCGCGGGCAATGACCTCTTCAGGATGGCTTGCACCTTCCAGGAAGGTGAAGTTGCTGAGAGCCGCCAGTTCACAGAATGGTTGATTTTCAAGCACAGAATAGACGCCTTGATTATTTGTACGGTGTTTGTTAGTATACTTAATAAAGGAGTGAAATGCCAATGTGCCACCGCGAATACGCTGACATGTCAACCCGAACGTTGGCATCTTGCGGATCATTCTCATGCACATGGCACATATCACTCTTCTCGCTTCCGCCCTGCTCTGCAACGCGTTCGTGCATGGGGGCGCGAGTCCCAGCGTGCCGCTAGCAGTGACTGATCAAGCAACGCCGAGCGCACCTGCCGCTGCGCCCGCTGCTGCACCTGCTGCTGCACCTGCTGCTGCACCCGCTGCTGCACCCGTAACGCTCATGCCGCAGTCGCCGCTGCTCAACACGCCGGAAGCTGTATCCACTGCTGCCAACGCGACGCCAGAGCGCACGCTGCCAGTGGATCCGGTGCTACTGCAATTGGGTACGACGGTTGCCGGGGAGCGATCGATCTTTGTGACGTATGAGGGAAACACCTACATCTTTGCTAACACTGGCACGCGCGATCAATTCAATCGCGAACCAGCGCGCTTTGCGGCGCAACAAGGTGGCGCGTGCGGGCGAATGGGGCCGCTCGGTGGGCTCGGCGACGCGCGCCGATATGCGTTGCAAGAAGGGATGCTGTACTTCTTTGCATCCGACGAATGCATGAAGTTATTTCGTGCTCAACCACGACGCTACATGGAGCCCGCTGATGAATTGCTGGCGGGAACGCCCGAGCAGCAAGCTGCTGGACTCGCAGCGCTCGACCGCTGGATTGCCTGGGCTGGCGGGAAAGACGCTGTGAAGGCTGCGAAAGTGTTCACACAGGTGTCGACCCGGCGCGTCCTACAGGGTGCTGATTCATGGGATATCACCGAGACGCTGGAGTTTGCTGGGCCGCACACCATGCGCCGTATGGATACATGGCAGAAGGTGGGCGGAACGGCAAAGGACAGCTATCAATACGAAACGCTGGTGACTCCGGACACCGCCGTGCTCACTTCAAGTAGTGGCCGCACCACTCCGCTCGTCGATTCGCGACGCACGGCCTTTGAGCGACTCATGAATCGCCAGCCGTATGCGATTATGCGTGCGCGCTTTCGACCCGAGGCGGGACTCCTTGCGCTCAAGACCGGCGAAGGAACGCTCGGCGACGCGCGTTGCGATTACATCGCGACGTGGTTCGAAGGAAACGCGACTTACTTGGCGATTGACAAAGAGACCGGTCGACTGGTGCAGATCAGTCATCCTGGTCGTATTGGTGATGCAAGTGTTGCATCGCTGACGATGGATGCTGTGGCCTATGCCGGTCCGGAAGCGCTGCGGCTACCTACGCAATGGGTGGTCTCACAAAATGCCGAGAAGGACGGAATCAAAGGACCAGTGGCTTCAATCAAGATTGCGCCGGCAGCGGCACCGTAATCGACGCCGACTGAATGCTGGCGGGGGCGCGATTAACCGCGTGGCGTTGGTGTTGACCCGGATGGCGCTGGTGTGGTTACCGACGGCTTTGGCACCCCCGCGGAGGCGGGATTGGCGCGCCAGAATCGTGCCGTGTACTGCCATGACTCGCGTTGACCAGGAATGGGGGCATAGGTACCAAAGTTGCCGCGACCTTCGGCACGGCGCTGGTAGACGGGATCCAATTCCGTCGACTGAATCTTCCCGGCATTCACGCAACTCCACTTCACCATTCCAGCCCCCACCTCGCGGGCTGCTTCGATCGCTTCGGCATCGCCCGCCTTCTGAACGGACGCAAGGAAGGTGCTTGAGCCGATCTCAGTGGCGGTTCCTTCAGCTGGCGCATCCTGCACTACTTGAGCTTCAAGGACGGGCGTCATTCGGTCACCGCGGTAATTCATGATGAATGGATTCATACTGCACCCGGTCAGAAGTGCGCTCGCAACAGTAAACGAAATAACGCGGCAGCATGCCAGCGTGCGCGCAGATGTCAGTGTGCAGGTGGGATTCATGCGAAGCATTCTACGCAGGTGCACGCTGGACGACATCATTCCCAAGGCGTGCGCGTAATTGATCTACAAATTCACCGATCGCGCGTTCCGTTGCTGCATGATGATCATTTTTTAAATGAGCGCCAATACTTCGATCACCCCCACTGCCCCCGTGAGCAATATTCGGTTCGTGTGTTCCTGAGGCTGCCATGCCGACCGCACCACCAAGAAATGGGGTTCCGCTCTGGCAGCGTCCCATACGTGCGGCCGTCAGCAGGATTCGTTCAACACCTTCGCCGCGTTCATGCTCACCTAGATGCATGCGCTGTATGCGCGGACGCAGAATGGACCACAGGTGTCGTGCGTCACGAGTGGGTGCGCCAAAGTGGATGGTGCCAATGACCGGAGCTAAGCGCGCGCGTTCAACGCGTACCGCGAGCGTTCGTACACCACGATTGGGTGCACAGCCGATGCGGGGCGCGCGCACGGATCCATCTTCGTTTCTACTTGCACTGCCTGCAGCCGCCAACGCGGCACAGAGCAATTCAACCGCTTGCATGCATGCCAGATCCACTGCTTCCTGTTGCGCGCACGGCGATGCAAAGACAAATTCGCCAAGCACCGGATCCGGCGGCGCAACAGCTCGAAATGGCCAGGCACGTACGCCCGCAGCCATATCAAGCCGTTCGCCGAGTTCTGGTCCATAGCGATCCGCAAGCGCCGAGCGCGCGATGGCGCGCGCCTCACCAATGCGAGTGAGATTCACCTCGCGCAGCGCGGTGCAGATGGAATCAGAGAGCCGTAAGCATGCAAACGGCAGTTCATCAAGCACGGTCCGGCACCCAAGCGCAACGCCCATGGCTTGTACGACAGCCTGGCCGCTCGATGGCGCGCTGCCAATCGCGTGAACAATTTCACGGCGCGTGAGCCCGCGGGCCAAGCGCGTCACGACGCGATGCGCTCCACCATTCACACGGAGGCATCCGCTGACATCAAGCAAGATGAGGGGCGGTAGTGATGGCGACAGCGATGGCGTTAGCGACGCCGGCATGGTTCCCATCGTGCGCGGTAGCCGCGATGACGCTGACGCCCGCTCTGCAGAGCGTTCGATGTCTTCCATATGAACACGCGGCGTGAATCGCATGCACCAGAGTGCCATGCGATGGAGCATTGCTGGTGATCGCGTCCATTTGGGAAGCACAATCGCGATGAACCATGGAATAACAGTGGGCGGCATCGATGAATCTCACCTGGGGCTCACGCAGCGCCTCGTCCGTCACTGCCACGCGCCCAACGTGCGCCTCGGCTAGTGACTCGGTCATGCGAACGCGAGCGAGCGATGGCACCAGCGGTTGGCTCGGCGCTCTCTGTATGTTCCAAGGCGCGCAACTTCTGAGCACTCCGCAGGGCGTGATCGGCAATCAATCGCTCGCCACGCATGGCGCGTCTTCGCGCAACTGCTGCCTCGCGCACGGGCGGATCGACCGCCCCCTGCCACTGCCAGGAGTGCGTCGCCTGTGCGCTGCATTCACTGGAAATATGCATTGATGCCCCCTTGGCACGCTCGAGCGTCACGTGCCATGTGGGCTCGGGCGGAATACGTGCCATCAGCGCATCGATTGCGCGCTGCTCCCCTCGATTGCGCGGATCCTCAAGTGATGCGCAGGACGTATCCGTGGTGAATCGAGCTTCAAAACGAGCTTCCGCCACAGTTTGCTTATCCATTGCTCGTAACCACGGTGCACGTTCGGTGATAGTCCGTGCAGTTCGCTCCGAGCGCTCCACCATCCAACGCGTGGCGCATGCGGTCAGCACACCGCAGCGCGCACCGCGGCGATGTTCTGCTCCGCGCATAGAGAGAAGACATGTGTCGGACGCCGCGAGTTGCAATCGGCGCGTTGCAGCCAGATCAAATCCACGGCCATCGGCAATCACTGCGCACACACCCGGGCAGCGCACTGCTTGTTCGATCGCCCAGAGTCGCGCTCCGGGATCGTGCGCAGGTACATCAACAAAGAGCGAGCGATCATGCAGCCGCGCATCGGGCCAGGTGCGCGGGACGGGCTGACCAAACATTCCAGCGATAGGCGCGCGCAGTCCGCGCACCAACGCATCGGCCGACGGCCACGCCTCACGACCCACCCACACCACATGTCGATGCGCACCCACGCGCTGTCGATCGTCATGCAAGAGCGCGTTCCATGCCAACTGCACCAGCACAGCACGCACCTCGGGCAGCGCGCCCCACCACTCATGCAGCCCCGTGGGCGCAATGCCGCCCCCGAGCGCGGCATCGATCGCTGTCCACCCGGTAGCGATATGAATGGGACGATCGGCCACCACTTGTCCACGACCTTCCAATGCACCAATGCGCTCAGCCAACGCCGCACGTACGGCGCGGCGTTGCTCGGTGCCTTCGGATGGAAGTGAATAGCCCATGGACGCTTCTTTGTTTGGTGTTTGTTAGTGTATACCAACATGGAACATCACGCGCAGATCGACCGATCCACCGCCATGCGCTCTACCCCAGATTTACTGTCTTATGGACAGAGACCCCATGCCGCGAGCAGGATTCCGAGGTCGCCTCCGTTCACGCGTCCATCATGATTGATATCCGCCCGCGGAAATACGCTCGCGTCCGGTCCCCAATACGCAAGGATGATGCCGAGGTCACTGCCATTGACCGTGCCATTTCCTGATAAGTCCGCAGGACAAAGACAGTCAGGGAAGCCATCCATATCCATGTCCGAATCTGTTACCCCACAACCACAGATCCCCGGATCGACCTTGAGTCGATCAGCGGGACATCCATCACACGCATCAATCGTCCCGTCCAAGTCAGCATCCGCCTGGCAAACATCGGGGCGAGTGTCGGAATCGCAATCGGCTGCACCCATCGCGATTTCGATGAAGTCGGGGATCAAATCTTCGTCGCAATCTGAATTGAGCGGGAGAACCCCAACAGCACCTTCAAACACGCCAGATCCAAATGCCCCCGGTGCCCCAAAACAAAGAATGCCATCCGTCAATTGAACTGACGTACCAACTGACGCAAGCGAAACTGCATTCGGCAATGTGACTCGCGCAACGTCGTGCCAAACTCCGGCAACATCAGCGAACACATGAATTGCTCCAACATCAGGATCCGAGCCTGCTTCGGAGACGGCCGACCCTGCGATGAGCCCATTCTCCACGCTGACTGACCACCCCAACCAATCGCCTGCCCCGGCGGAGTCTGCCCCTAAAGTCGCCTGCCACGCCCATGAAGCATTTACTAGCCGAAATACGTACATCCCACCAGCATCAGCGACCCCCATCGAATCTCGCCGGTGGGCGCCGATGACGAGCATGTCGTTATCAATGGCCACCGACTGACCAAATGAATCTCCTGCCAGTCCGTCCGGCGCGCGAAGCGTCTGACTCAACGTCCACGCCGGACCGTCACGGTGATACACAAAGACCGCGCCTGAATCTATCCCGCCCGAGTCTCGATTGCGACAACCAACCACTAGCCAATCGTCGCTCATCGCAACGGCATTGCCAAACTGATCATCGATGACAGCGTCCGGAACAGTCAGTTTAAATTGATGTATCCAGCCTATGCCTGACCAACGGAACAAATGAACCGCGCCATCATTGCTTTTCACCGTGGTCTGTCGCGGCGCAGAAACCGCAATCCAATTCGCCGAGGCGCAGATCTTGGTTCCGAATGCAGCACTGGGTGGAAGATATGGTGCAAGAATTCGGGTCCGCTCAACCCATGTGTCACCAGCACGCTCATACCACCACACTGCACCCGCATTGATGCCGGCTGCATCGCATTTCGGGGCACCAATGAAGGCCCGGCCCGTCGACATTGCAACGGCATGACCGAATTCATCTCCTGCCACTACTGACGACGGACACAATTTCTGCGACGACAACCACGATCCGTTCCGGACAAATGCGTAGCACGCACCAGACTCACCTCCATGCACATCCGCACCCCGACACCCAACCAGCATCCTTCCAGAATCAACTGCGAATGAATAGCCAAAAGCGTCGTACGGCATGGCATCCGCAGCAAAAACACGCTCCGAGGCTGCCATGGTGCGAACCTCTGCATGTGCCGCAGAGACGAACACCAATGCCAAAGCCCAAGGGAGGGTACGGACAATGAATCTGCTAGATCTCACGATGATGGTGCGATATCAGAGGCACACTCCCCAACCCGAGAGGACGAAGACAAGATCCAGAGCATCCACGGTGTCATCACCGTTCAGATTAGCCGGACTGTCAGCCCCATCGCCCCAAGCCACGATGATTGCGATTAAGTCATCAACATCGGTAGCTCCGTTGCCATCGACATCGCCAACACACTCACACTCATCGGGAACGCCATCATCGTCGCTGTCAAGACTGCTTCCCGAGTCAATGTCGCAGCGGTCGGCAATACCATTGCCGTTGCAATCCGCCGTGCCTGGACCGGGCGTCCAGCACTCATCGGGCTTCCCATCCGAATCACAGTCGTCACTCAGTCCAGAGGCAATGTCATAGGCATCGTGCACATTGTTCCCGTTGCAATCAAGCAAGATTGGCGCTGGCCATGCAACCGAACGCGCACGCCAATCGGTCAAATCGTTATTCGTTCCCACCAGGTTGAGACGACCAGTCGGCAATGCGCCGTCCATGGTGGTCACTTGAGCGACAAGAATTCGCAGGTCACTGCCTGCGTATCCCTGCGGCGACCCGGGCTGAACAAAGATAGTCCCGTTGGGACTTCGCAACTGTGTTCCACCGGCATTCCATCCCGACCAATTCATGCCGATGGTCTGCAGCACATTGTTGTCAAAGCAAACTCGATCAATTGTGAGCCATGTATCGAAACTGAGGCCGGGATCAAACGCCGGCGGCGGATCACAGATCACGCTCGCCGTCGAGTTCGATCCGTTGGGCGATTGGAAGAAACCCCCTGGAGCATTCACAATCAGCGGCCGATCGGCGTTCCCATAGATCGCCCACAAACCAGCACCGGGGTTAGAAAATGTTGCGTAGATGCGGTAGCAGATGGCCGTACGCGGCAGCCCGAACCCCGCCGAATTCACGATTGGAACAATCTCCGTGAACAATCCAGTGAACTCGACTGTGCCACATGAATCAAGTACGCCATCTCCGTCGGCGTCCTTCACTAATGGATCTAGGGCAATTTCGCATACATCTGGAATGTTGTTGACATTGCAGTCCGGAAGTCCGCCTGCCATCTCGCAGTCGTCAAGCTCGCCGTTGGAATTGCAGTCCGCTTCAGTGGTGGCCGCGATTTCACACGAATCGATGATCAAGTCTCCATCGCAGTCAAAACCACCCGCGGCAAGATCGCAGTTGTCCGGTCGCTGATTGCGATTGCAGTCCTGTGCTGGATTCGTGAGGATTTCGCACGCATCAAGGATGCCGTCACGATCGCAATCGCCGACGCCTGACCCGATCTCGCAGGAATCGAGCACCTGGTTACCGTTGCAGTCCACGCCGACACCTGAGGCGACGTCACATGAATCTGGAATTAAATTCGAATTGCAGTCAGGGGTGCCGTTCGCAAGGTCGCACCCGTCGGGGATCTGGTTTCCGTTGCAATCAAGGACCGTACCCTGGTCAATCTCCGAGACGTCGTTTGCGCCATTCTGATTACAGTCCTCTCCGCAGTTGGCGACGAACGAATTAGTCTGCGGCGACGGATTGTTGAACATCCCAGAAATCCAATAGCTTTGATCATCCCCGCTGTTTCCACAGAGAAACCCGAACATGATCGTTGGGATCGTGGCAACAGTACTTCCTTCCGTCCGGAGAGCACTTCCGGGTTGGCTGGACGAATTGTGATCCAATGTGCAGAAATTCATGACCACTGCGCTGTTACGCGTGTAAATGCCACCACCATAGACGGCACTACAACCAGTGATGCGGACCGACTGCAGGATGGCATTTGCACCATCCTCCGCGCGAATGCCACCGCCCGTTCCGTGGCGCACCGATGATGAAGATATCTCGCAATCCTTGATGAGCGGCCGCGCTTGAGCCGCAAGGAAGATCGCTCCGCCATCGACTTCCGCCCGGCTCTGCGTGAATGTGCAATCAGTGATCGAGCCGTACGAACCGCCAGGCGCGTAGTACAGGGTGCCGCCTTTGGACTCGTTACCATTGGGGTTGGCAGGGTCGTACACCGTTGCAACATTGCTCGTAAAGTCACAAGAGGCGAGCACCGGATCTACACCACCGGCGATGTAGATCGCGCCACCATAACTCAGACGAAACTGGTTGCAACAATGCTCGGAATAAGTCGAATTGCTTGTAAACACGCACTGCGTCAGAGCCAATTCCCCGCCTTCCGTAGCCAATGCGCCGCCGCGGGCATACGGAGCACCGCAGTTCGGATAACTCACGACCGTGTTGGACGTAAAGCTCGTCCGAACAAATGATGCCACTGTCGTGCCGGTCGTAAACACCGCCCCGCCGAATCCCGTCGTACTCTGAACGCGATTGCTGCTGAAGGACGAGTCAACTACTTCCAGGTTTCCACAGTTTTCTGCGTAGATCGCGCCGCCACGACGGTCTCCGCAGTTCGATGAATCAACCGAATTGGACCCGAACGCGCAGCGATCAATCACCACTTGCGCGCCGTCTGCGAACAATGCACCACCCTTATCACCTGTGGCGCTGTTCGAACTGAAGTTGCAGAGCGTGAACCGAATACTGACCTCCGTGCCACTCATCGCCACCGCCCCACCGTTTCGGCCACTCGCCTGATTGCTCAGCAGGTCGCACCGCTCGAACACCGTGGTCGACGCACCTTCGATAGAAACTGCACCGCCGTTTGAGGCGTCATTCTGATTCTGCGTGAGAGTGCAGTCGCGTAGCGTCGGGCTGGAGGCCGTGATCCGGACCCCTGGACCTCCGACCGATTGCATGATCGTCAATCCCTCCAAGATCGTGGCTGATGTTTCCCCAGTCACGCAACTGACCACGGGACCAACTGAGCCATTCGGCAATACGAACGTCTGGGCACGCCCAGCGGTGCCAAGAACACGAATACCTTTGCCCTTGAGGTCGATGCGCCCGATGTAAATGCCCGGAGCGATGCGAATGACGTCCCCGGTCACGGCGGCGTTGATCGCTGCCTGAATAGTGGAATACTGCGAGGGGACCAACCGGTCCGCGGCGAGCGCGGCGCCCGACTGAACGTAGGCGGCAATGCAGACAAGGCAAACAACGGTCTTCTTCATATTCATGGTGGTGATACTCCTCGGATTGCAAACGCCTCGGACAGTTCGTTCGACTACGGTGTGATCTCGGCGACCGCCGGAATGGCGCGCGTAGGTTGTAACAATACTTTGAGGTTGTACAAAGACCAACTGCCAAATCATCATCATGAATTCGCACGTAAGATTTCCACATTGACCGTGCAGTGCACTGCGCGCATTTCTCTGGAGAATTGATGATGAATCGATCAGCGTTGACCGTTGCCATGTCGTTGACGATCGCCACGCATTGCAGCGCGTGGGCGCAGTCGCCCCGCCCCGGCCCTTCGGCCCAACCAGCCGCAACCGCTGGTCCGAAGACCCCCGCCAAAGCTCCAGACAAGGTGGGGGACAAGACTGCAACGACGCCTGCGCCAACACCTGTAGCGAAGCCTGCGCCGACGCCTGTGACGCCGCCGTTGACGACACCGGCGCCAACACCTGCGCCAGCGCCTGCACCGACGCCCGAGCCGACGGCTGCACCGACGCCTGCGCCCGAGCCGACACCAGCGACTGCGCCTGCGCCGATAGCTGAACCGACACTCGAGCCCGAGTCAACGCAAACACCAACTCCCGCACCCGCCGTTCCACCCGCCACCATCCCTGAAGCTGAGCCGTCGGATACCACCACACCCGCTGAATCCATCCCGCCCAGCGCCGCGCCCGCTACCCCCACCGAGTCTGCCGCTACCACCGCTCCCGCCCCCGATCATGACAACGGCGAAACGCTCTGGCCGCAGACCGCCACCGTGGACGCAACTACCTACACGCTCTACACGCCGCAGTTTGAATCAATCTCCGGAACGCGCGCCACCGCACGCGCCGCGTTCAGCGTGGAAATCACTGGAATGCCTGCTATCTACGGCGCAATGTTCTTCACCGCCGACCTGGACAACGATCTCGCCGCAGGCCTGATCGAAGTCTCCAACATGCTGGTGCAACACTCGCAACTCTCGAACAATTCCGATGCATCTGCTGCTGCCGCCGAGTTGCAGAAGATGCTCTTTGGCGTGACGTTCACGGTGAACCGCGCCACCGTGATGCAGAACATGCAAGTAGCCAAGGACCAAACCGCAACGCGCGCATCACTCAGCAATGCGCCGCCAAAGATTCGCGTCATCGGTCACTCCGCTGTACTCCTACTACTTGACGGCAAGCCCGCATTGCGCGAACTCGGCGATAGCGGCATCGGCCTTGCACAGAACACTCCTTCGCTATTGGTGTTCGACAAAGCAACGCGCACGTGGTTCACACGCATCGGCACCGATACGTGGCTGCACTCCTCGCGGTACACGGGTCCATACATTGCGGGCAAGACGCCTTCTGCATCCGCACTGAAGACCATCGCTGCCGCCCTGCCAGAGCGCCACCCCGCGGCCGTACCGACTACGCCGCCGCCTACGGGTCAGACACCCGAAGTGATCGTCAGTACGTCACCGATGTGCCTGGTGAGCATCAACGGTCAACCAAACCTCACGCAGGTGGCTGACGGACTATTTGCCGTTGCCAACGCCAATTGCGATCTCTTCACTACCAGCGCCGACAACGCCTGGTGGCTCTTGGCATCCGGGCGCTGGTTCACATCCACCGACCTCATGAACGGACCATGGACGTACAGCAAGCCCGCGTCCATTCCAACATCGTTCGCACAGATTGATCCGCATGGAACATGGGGCAACGTGCTTGCTTCCGTGCCCAACACGCCGCAAGCCACGGAGGCCGTCTATCAACAGACCATCCCGCATGTGGCAACGCTCGATCGCGCACTTGCCAAGGCGAAGCTTTCCACCATCGGTGGCCCCGCGCGCTTCAAACCCATTGCCGGCACCAGCATGCAGTACGCCGCAAACGCCAGCTCGCCGCTCATCTATTGCAAGGAGATGTATTACCTGTGCGACACCGCCGCGTGGTTCGTTGCCAGAGCGCCAAACGGACCGTGGACGCTCTGCGATGCAGTTCCCGAAGAGATCTACACCATTCCACCAAGTTGCCCGATCTATGCAGCCACCTACGTGCAGGTCTACAACTCCGACGCTGACAGCGTGACATTCGGATTCACCGCTGGCTACATGAATAGCTATGAGAATGACGGCACCGTGGCGTACGGCACCGGCTACACCTATCCCGGTTCGATTGGTGCACAGGATTTGGTGCTTGGCAACAACTCCAACGTCACCGACGAAGACACCTGGGACACGTACGGCGGCTATCCAAACACGTACGGGTACTGGCCAAGTTACGGCGCTGACTATGCCGGTTGGGGCTTCTACGGCTATCCCGGCTGGGGCGACTACGGTCTGTACCCCGGCGCCTATTGGAGCGGCGATGGTTGGTGGGGTGGCGGCCGCGGCTTCGGCGTTGGCTTTGCGCTGGGCATGGGCTTCGGCGATGCGTGGCGTTGGGGCTATCACCCATGGGGCTGGCGCGATGGCAGCGGTTGGTGGAACAACCACTGGGGCGGCGCGTATCGGCGCGGCTGGGACAGCGCCGCGCGCAGCTACAACCGCGCCGGCGCCGCAGGCGACATCAGTCGCTATGGGCAAATCGGTCCGTACCGAAAGACCACCGCCGGCGCGAACCGTGCCGAAGCGAACGCCACACGCGATGATGCGGCATGGCATCACGGAGCGAACGGCAATGACAATGTCATGGCCAATCGCAACGGTCAGGTGACGCAGCGTCGCGGCGATCAGATGTACACGCGCGCCGACGGTGCGTGGCAGAGGTCTGCAGGTGATGGAAACCGTGCGGATGACAGCCGAGCGGGCGCAACAAACAGTGCCGGCGCAGCACGCCAGAATCAATCAGCTGCACGAACCCCGGATGGATCGTGGCGTGACGGCGCCGCTCGTGCGGGCCAACGCAACGGCAACGGTAACTTCCAAGAGCGCGATGACTCACCGATGGCATCGTCACAAGCTCGCAACACCAACTCGGACGGATTCCGCCCTGACCCAAATCACAACTTTGATGGCAGCCCGCGCGGTGCGTTCGCACGCGGCGAAACCAACTATGCCACCCGTGGTAGCGGCGGCAACAATGACAACGGCGCTCAACAAGGAAACGGCGCCTCCGAGGCCGGCCCCTACCAGCGCGGCGGCAATTTCAACGGCGGCGGTTGGGGAATCAGCGACCAAGGCGGCACCTACGCACAACGTTGGGGCAACGACTACGACCGCGGTCTACCCGGCTTCAACCAAGACACTGGTTGGTACGACCGCACCGTCTCGCGTCCGGTCAATCCGTACGGATACGGATATGGAGGATGGTCGAACGGGTACCGCGGCTATGGACAGCTCAGCGGTTGGGGCGGCATGAATGGGTACGGCGGCATGAACGGGTACGGCGGTATGAATCGCGGCGGTATGAATCGGGGCGGCATGAATCCCGGCGGCATGGGTGGACGCGGTGGTGCTGGTGGTGGTGGCGGCGGTGGCGGTCACGGGCGGTGATGGCGCACAGTCAGCGCCACGCCCGCTGCATCCGTGCCCGCTACGCATCGTCACGGTCGCAGTAAATCATCCGTCACATCGTTCACGCCCGTACAACCGGCGAGCGCCAGTGTGACATCCAGCTCGTGCGCCAGAATGGCAAGCACGCGGGACACACCCTCTTCGCCACCAGACGCAAGCCCCCAAAGAATCGGTCGCCCCACGCACACTGCCTGCGCACCGAGAGCTAGCGCGCGAAGAATGTCCGTACCGCGACGGATACCGCCATCAACCAACACCGGCACACGCCCCGCAACCGCATCAACGCAGTGCGGCAGCGCTTCAACCGTCGCAGGTGCTCCATCAAGTTGACGACCGCCGTGGTTGGAAACCAAGATTGCTTTCGCACCAAGCTCTACGCCACGTGCTGCATCTTCGGCGCGACAGATTCCCTTGAGGACCACGGGCAGTGGCGTTGAATCGCGCAACCACTCAAAGTCTTTCCAAGTGAGGCTT
Organism: Phycisphaerales bacterium; assembly: GCA_044354475.1. Taxonomy (GTDB): domain Bacteria; phylum Planctomycetota; class Phycisphaerae; order Phycisphaerales; family SM1A02; genus UBA966. The sequence goes on along the minus strand of JBIKZY010000005.1, from coordinate 11,364 downwards.
GCATCAATCGTCCACGCGAGCGCCTCATGAATACCGCTCCCGGTATGCCCGGTTGGTCCACCCGGTCGTTCCAGATGAACGATGCTCAGACCGTCCGGCACACGGAAGTGATTACGAATGTCGCGCTCGCGGATGCCCCACACCGGGGTGTCCACAGTCAGCACCAGCGCATCGCACCCCGCTGCGTGAGCGCGTTGCGCCAACTCGCGCACGGCCCCTCGATCGCGGCCGATGTACATCTGCATCCACGTGCGCGCGGAGGGGTCAATTTCAGTTGCCGCGGCGCGGACATCTTCAATAGTGGTGGTCGATAGGCTCGAAAGAATCATCGGCACATCAGCACGCGCGGCGGCGCGGGCCGTGGCCAACTCCCCATCCGGGTGCGCCATCCGGTGCAGCGCGGTCGGCGCGATGCACAGTGGCATGGATGCCTCACCGCCCAAAATGGTGGCACTGCTGGACCGTGCTGATACATCGCGCATCACGCGGTACCAAATCCGTAGGCGCTCCCACGCGGCACGATTCTCATGCATGGTGGTTTCGGCCCACGCGCCGCTGCGGAAATAGTCGCGCGGCAAGACGCGGAGTACTTCAAACGCATGGCGCTCAAAGTCATCAAGGCTGACGAAATCTGAAAATACAGCTGTCATGCATTGAAGATGGTACGCCTTCCGCCATCGCTCGGCTCTACCCTATCGCTATGCGAATCGTCTTCTTGACTTCGATCTGTACCGCAAGCCTCGTTGCCATACCGCTGGGATGCGATCACCCGCCATCTCCTGCGAGACCCGGCTATGCACAGTCTGAAGCAAGCGCGGACGGTATTGGCCGCAGCTATTACGGTCGAGAAATCGCTGCGTTCATGAGCCATCAAGGCATCTATTGGCTCGAACGCGGAACACGCGAATCGGAAGAGCGAACGGATCTCCTGATGGACGCGCTGGATCTGAAGCCGGGCATGACGGTTGCCGATATCGGCGCGGGAAGCGGCTACTTCACCGTTCCCATGGCCAAGCGGGTTGCGCCGGGAATCGTGTACGGCACAGACATCCAACCGGAAATGCTGGCATTTCTTGAAGCGCGTGCACGCACCGAGAAACTCACCAACATCAAGGGAATTTTAGGAGACACCGGTGATGCGATGCTGCCGGTTGCAAGCGTAGACCTAGTGCTACTGGTTGATGCCTATCACGAGTTTGATCAGCCACTGGAAATGATGACTTCCATTGCGCGTGCTCTCAAACCCGGCGGCCGTGTTGCATTGGTTGAGTACCGCGGTGAAGATCCAGAGGTTCCGATCAAGCCGCTGCACAAGATGACCGAAGCGCAAGCGCGCCGCGAGCTTGAGGCCGCAGGGCTCATGTGGATCCGCACCGATGCGCGACTTCCGCTGCAACACCTGATGTGGTTCGGCAAGGTTCCAGCAGACGCATGACCGGCGGGCGCGCTGCGTTTACGCAAGCAGCGCGTTGACGACGTTTCCTTTGACATCCGTCAGGCGGTAATCGCGGCCCTGCGATCGGTACGTCAGGCGCTTGTGATCAAAGCCCAAGAGGTGCAGCATCGTGGCATGTAAGTCATGCACATCCACCGGATTCTCAACGATGTTGTATGAGTAATCGTCCGTCTTGCCGTAGGTGATACCCGGCTGCACGCCGCCACCCGCCATCCAAATAGTGAACGCGCGTGGATGGTGATCGCGCCCGTAATTTTCCTTGGTGAGTTGTCCTTGGCTATATACCGTGCGACCGAATTCACCAGCCCACAAGACCAACGTGTCATCAAGCATGCCGCGCTGTTTCAGATCCGTTACCAACGCCGCCTGCGCACGGTCCACCGCGTTGCACTGCTGCCGCAGTTCGCCAGGAAGGTTGTTGTGCTGGTCCCATCCGCGCATGTACAGCTGGATGAAACGAACATCACGCTCAGCAAGCCGTCGCGCCATCAGGCAGTTTGCCGCAAAGCTTCCGGGCTTACGCACATCCGGTCCATACATCTCAAGCGTTGCCTCGCTCTCGTCACTGAAGTCCGTGAGTTCCGGCACCGACATCTGCATGCGGTAAGCCATCTCATGTTGCGCAATGCGAGTGCGCGTCTCGGTATCGAGTGAATCTTCAAACTCTTCAGTATTGAGGCGCGTCACCAAGTCCAACATGCGCCGCCGATCGGTGCGGCTCACGCCGTCCGGATCACGGAGGTGCAGCACCGCATCACGCCCCGCGCGCAATCGGCAGCCTTGATGCTCGCTCGGTAAGAAACCGCTGCCCCAGAAACGGGCGCTTAACGCTTGCATGTTTCCCGCGCCCTGGGTGATCATCACCACGAAAGACGGGAAGTTGGAATTCATACTGCCAAGGCCGTAACTGGCCCAGCTACCAAACGACGCACGACCCGGCTGCTCGGAGCCCGTCTGGAAGAAGGTAATACCCGGCTCATGATTAATGGCATCGGTGTGCATCGAGTGCACAAAGCACAGATCGCCGGCCACTCGTCCGGTGTTCGGAATGAGTTCCGAAAGCATGATCCCGTCTTGACGATTCGAATAGCGGTCGAAACGGAACTTGCTCGGCGCCACCGGGAACCGGCTCTGCCCGCTGGTCATGGTGGTGATGCGCTGACCATTGCGAATGGAATCTGGCAAATCCTCGTTGAAGCGCGCCAGCAAATTCGGCTTGTGGTCGTAGAGGTCAAGCTGACTTGGCGCGCCCTCCATGTGCATGTAGATCACACGCTTCGCCTTGGGCGCAAAGTGAGGTCCGGGCGTGAACGCCGCGCTCGTCGGCGCCGCATTCGGAAGCGCAGCGCCGTCCGCACCAACAAGTTGATTGGCACCAGCCGCAGCACTGCGTCCCAGCAAACTTGCCAGCGCCACACCGCCAAGACCTGCACCGATCGTAGAAGCAACTGTTCCGAAGAACCGGCGCCGCGTCAGATTGAGGAGGTATTCCTCAAGTGCGTCGGCGTGCGGGGTCATGGGGCGCTTTGAAGTCATGGATCGATCAGTCCTTCACAATAACCGGGTCGCTGGAAAGAAGCGCGTTGCAGATCATTGTCCACGAAGCGAGCTCTGCAGGCGCAATATCCGCAGGAACTGGGGAATCACCCACCGCTAGCAACGTGCGTGCATCCGCTTGGCCCGCCTCCGAGCCCCAGCGCGCACGCTCGGCAGTGAGTGCTTCGCTGATGTCGGTGAGCTCACGATCATCCAGCACGCGTCCGGTCACGCGCATCCATAGCCGAGCAATCCGTGCACGATCGTCCCCCGGCTCGCGCAAGGTGCGCTCTGCCGAAGCGCGCGCGGCCTCCACCAGTTGTGGATCGTTCCAGAGAACCAGCGCCTGCAGCGGCGTGTTGGTCACGAACCGACGAACTGCGCAGAATTCGCGCGTTGGCGCGTCAAAGGCCAGCATCGAAGGCGGCGGTGAAGCGCGCTTCCAGTACGTGTACAGACTGCGGCGCCAGAGATCGTCACCCGTGCCTTGGTCGTACGCCTTGGTGTTACTGGTGGGCATACTTGTTTCCTGCCACAGACCGTCCGGCTGATATGGCTTGACACTTGGCCCACCGAGCCGCTCGCGCAGCAATCCGCCCACATACAAAGCCTGATCGCGAATCTGCTCCGCCGATAGACGCTGCCGAGGGAACCACGCCAGCATCCGGTCTTCCGGATCATGCGCGGCGACATCTGGTCGCACGCGCGATGACTGCCGATACGCCTGACTGGAGACAATCTGCTTGACCAATCGACGCACATCCCAGCCGTGGTCGCGGAAGTCAGTAGCGAGCCAATCCAGCAATTCCATGTGTGAAGGCCACTCGCCTTGCAATCCAAAGTCTTCACTGGACTTCACCAGACCGCGCCCAAAGAACTGTTCCCAGAATCGATTGACGACCACGCGCGCGGTCAGTGGATTTTGTGCGCTCACCAGCCACTCCGCGAGGCCACGTCGATCATTTGGTGCGTCGGCAGGCAGTGCACCGAGCGCAGCAGGAATGCGTCGCGAAACCTTGCGCGTCTCATCAGGCTGGTCATACAAGCCGCGCTTCATGACAAACGTATCCACTGGAGTAGCGCGCTCCTGCATCACCATGGTGCGCGGCAATGTTTGCGCAAAGGCGGTGCGCTCCCGCTCGGCCGCAGCGAATGCCTCGGCACGAACCTGATAAGTGGGCGACTGCGCCGCGCGCCATGACTCAATGGCCGCTTCAATGACTGCGGGGCGCACTGAATCTACAGGCATTGCCAAGGCCACCGCGCCGCGCCCAATGTCAGAAGCGCGCGGCAATTCGCGGTGATAGAAGCCACCGTCTGACCCGTTATTCACGACTTTGCACACCAAGAGATTGGAACCAACAACCAGCGGAACCACTACGTGATCGCGCTCGGAAGCAATCGCACGATCGATCTTGTTCTCATGAATGCGCACACCGTTGGCGTACACCTGCAATCCGTCATCGGACCCAAGCGATAGTTCAATAGAGCCAGGCGCTGCGGACCACAGCTCGCGCGCGACAAACTCCGCATCAATTCCTTGCGCAAGGCCAACTGGCTCCGCTTCCTTGACGCCGGGCGCGTACCGCCACTTAAACGTTCCGTCACCCTTGACACCGAAGGTTGCATTCAGGTCGAGCGGCACAGCCTTCTCTGGACCAAACACCGTCTGGTAGCCAGCGCTGGCGTCACTGATCGGAAACGGCCCCACGATGTACCAGTTACTTGATGCCGTTGGTAGTTCGGCAATCAGCGAATCCGACGCGGCGCCAGCATGCATGCGCACGCGTCCAAAGGCGTGCTGCGGGTACGGCGACTTGGTCACTAATTTCACACGCAACTCCGTACCGCCTGGGAATCCGAATGGCTGTGCCGCCATGAACAGTGCGGCACGCGAACCCGGTTCGTTCTGCGCATTGACCGCCCACACGCGCCCGTCCCGACGCAGCGCATTGGCTACCCGGTAATCGCCGTCCGACTGTTCCACATCGGCCCACGCCCACGCCAGCGAAACACTTTGACGCTTGGTGGGATCCGTCACCGACACGGCCTCCACTTCGATGGCGTCCAGCACCGCGTTTCCGTTGGGGGCTCGTCCCACACGACCATTCGGAAGTGATGGATCAGTCATCGCCTCCAGCGCGATAGCACGCAGGTTGGTTGCGTCGGTACGGTACGTGAACGTCTGTTCATCGTTGGATGGATTCTCGCCGGAGGAAAGCACGCTGCCGTCTGGCTGCACCGTGAGCGTGGTCTTCTGCGTACTGACCGCTGAGATGAAGCGCAGCGCGGCCCAGTGAATTCCTTCGGTACTGATCTGCGTGCGAAATGATTCGAAGGCGGCGCGCTCGGTATCGCTCATCGCATCGCGCGCCGTACGAGCATCGGCAGCCGCTTGCGTCAGAATGCTCAACCGCGCAGCATGCTCTGGCGTGGGCACCTCAATGGATGGCTCATAGGCACGATTGGCGTCCATCGTCTGCGAATAGATGCCCGGCTGTTCGTTGGAATTGAAGAACGCCAGTAGTGAGTAGAAGTCTTCCTGTGTCACTGGATCAAACTTGTGATCGTGACAACGCGCGCACTGCAGTGTGAGTCCAAGGAACGCAGCGCCCACGGTGGCGGTGCGATCGACCGCGTATTCCATGAGGTATTCGGCGTCAATGGCCCCACCCTCGTCACTGGTGACATGCGCACGATTGAATCCACTGGCGATCTTCTGCTGCACCGTGCCATCGGGCATGAGGTCACCCGCCACCTGTTCAACCACAAACTGGTTGTATGGCATGTTGTCACGGAAAGCGGCAAGCACCCAATCGCGCCACAGCCACATCTGTCGACCGTTGTCCTGATGAATGCCGCAGGTATCCGCGTAGCGCGCCACATCAAGCCACGGAATTGCCATGCGTTCGGCGTATCGGCTTCGATAGGGTTCCTGAGTCAGCAGGCGATCGACCAATACCTCGTAGGCATCGGCACGCTCATCGGTGAGGAACGAAGCGGTCTCTTCCGGTGTGGGCGGAAGTCCAGTGAGATCCAGGAAGACGCGGCGGCACAACGTGGCGCGATCCGCTTCTGAGTTCGGCGCGATGGACGCACGCTCAAGCGCGGCAAGAATAAAATTGTCGATCGGTGTGCGCGGCCAAGCAACGTCGTGGACCGTGGGCACAGTGGGCACCGTCGGCACGGTGAACGCCCAATGCGATTCGTACAGCGCGCCCTCAGCGATCCACTGCCGAAGCATCGCCTGCTCGTTCCGGCTGAGCGCATGCTTGCCACTGTCAGGTGGCGGCATGACAGTGTCCGCGTCAACTGCTGCAATGCGTTGCAGCAGTAGCGATTCATCCGGATGACCGGGAACGATCGCCGCGCCGTCTTTACGCGGCGCGGTAGCTCCCTCAAACGAGTCGAGCCGCAAGCCCGCCTTCTGCTTGGCGCGGTCGGGGCCATGACAGAGGTAGCAGCGGTCGGACAGGATTGGCCGAATGTCCCGACCGAAGCGGATGGGATCAGCGGCGACGATGGATGCCACCGACGACGGCGGCGGCGGGGACATCACAGCCCCGGCGGCAACCAGCGTGGTGCCGACAGCGAGGGCTGCGAGAATCGCGCGCCGGGAGAGCATGTAAGTGCTACCGAGCGCGAGCGGCCGGGTTGCCATGGAAGTGAGATTGAACTGCAGCAAAATGGGTATTTGCCAACCCGCGCGCCGCAACTTTCTACCCGGTGACGCGTTTCATTGTCGATGACACCATTCATGCGCTCCTCCCCATGCTTCGCCGCCGCTGCCGCGCTCGCCCTGCTCAGCGCCTGCCGCGCGCCTGCACCCGCGCCCCTGGCTATGAACATCGATGCCTACCTCATCACGGACGTGGGAGGCAGCGCTCCCGACCAGGTCATGACCACGGTGACCCTCCGCGACTCGGCTGGCGCCGTGGTCGCTCAGCCCCGGATCTTTGCGTATGTGGGTTCGCCAGCCACCTTTGAGATGGGAGACGGCGAGACCAGCTTCAAAGTGGTGATCAATTCTGCCCGAAATCCAGAGGAAGTCCTGGTGACCGCAACCCTCACCCAGGGCGATGCCGGAGTGCCGAGTACGGTCACATCACTGGCGAAGACGTCACTGCCCCCGGCGCCGACGCTTTGGAAACCGACCGGAAGCTAACAGAGCGCTCTCGAGGTTCGAGCGCCGCAACGCAACGTTCGAACCTCACACCGCATGCTCGAGCGCATCCGCGCAGGCTCCAGCGCATCCGCGCAGGCTCCAGCGCATCCGCGCAGGCTCCAGCCCATCCGCGCAGGTTTAGCGATTCTCAGTTTCGAGGTACGTGTACCCCGACAACCCAGCTTCGTACGCCTTCAGAAGACCCTGGCTCTCAGCCACGGTCATCTGCTTGTTGACCACGGCCTTCTCGCACTCGCGGCGAACTTCGCCAAAGAGCCGCGCGAGGTCGTAGTGGACATAACTGAGCACGTCGCGGACCGCGTCGCCCTCAATGATTTCATCAATCCACCACTCGCCTTGGTCGTCCACTTTGACGTGAGCCACGTGGGTGTCACCGAAGAGATTGTGCAGGTCGCCGAGCGTCTCCTGATACGCGCCCACCAGGAACGCGCCCAGCAAGTACTCCTCGCCGTCCTCAAAGTCGTGCAGCTCGATCCACTTCTTCACGTCGTGGTCGTCGACAAATCGGTCAATCTTGCCGTCGGAATCGCAGGTCAAATCAGCGATCGTCGCCTTGCGGGTCGGACGCTCTCCGAGGCGATGAATCGGCGCAATCGGGAACAGCTGGTTGATGGCCCACACATCGGGCATGCTCTGGAAGATCGAGAGGTTGCAGAAGTACGTATCGCTCAGCGCACTCTCCAAATCTCCAAGCTCCTCGGGCGGCCGGCTCATCGAACGCGCAATATCGCGAATCTTGGCGCAGCTGGCCCAAAAGATGTTGTCAACCAACGCGCGGTGTTCCAAGCTCATGAGGCCGACGCTGAAGAGGCGCAACGCCTCATCGCGATCCTCAAGCATGTCGTTGTAGTGCTCAACAAGCCGACGCTCAGCGATGTTCTTGTAGACGTCATAGATGTCAACAAGCGGTCGTGGCAATTCGGTCTCGCCAGCTGCCGGCGGTGGCAACTCAGCGGGAACAGTGAAACGGTCAAGTCGATTGGCGCCAAGCACATCAAAGATCAAGACACTCTGCTGCGCAACCATGGCGCGGCCCGACTCACTGACGATGGTTGGATGCGCTACGCCTTCTTCATCGCACACGGTCATGATCTTGTAGACCACGTTGGACGCGTACTCCTGCAGCGTGTAGTTCATGGAGAACTCAAAGCTGGTCTGGCTACCGTCGTAATCGATGCCCAATCCCCCACCAATATCGATGTACTTCATTCCCGCGCCGGCCTTTGCCAACTGCGTATAGATGCGCGCGAGTTCATTGATCCCCTGATTCACCTGGCGAATGTCATGAATCTGGCTGCCCATGTGGCAATGCAAGAGCTGCAAGCAATCTTCCATTCCCTTGGAACGGAGGATCGAGAGCACTTCAAGAACTTCGGTCATGCTGAGACCAAACTTCGCCTTCAGACCACTCGAGTGGCGCCAACGACCGGCACCCTGCGCAGCGAGATTGACGCGCACGCCGATGGTTGGACGAACGCCGTGCTGCTCGTAGAACCGCAAGATCAACTTGAGTTCGGTGATGTTCTCGATCACCGGAATGATGTTGCGGCCAAGTTTCTTGGCGAGCGCGGTGAACTCAATGTATCGCTCTTCCTTGAAGCCATTGCAAATGATCAGCCGCTCAGGAGTGTCGCTGGTCATCCCCATGACCGCCAGAAGTTCGGGCTTGCTACCGGCCTCGAGGCCAAAGCCGAGACCCTTGCCCGCGTCGCGCACTTCTTCAACAACGCGGCGCTGCTGGTTCACCTTGATCGGGAACACACCTTGATAGGTGCCGTGATATCCGTGCTCAACGATCGCGCCTCGGAATGCTTCGGCAATGTCAACCAAGCGCTGCTTCAACAGGTCACTGAAATGGATCAGGAGCGGCGTGCGAAAGCCGCGCTCGCGCATACCGGCGACCACTTCGTAGAGGTCGACCGCAATGGCGGGATTGCGCTGCGGATGCACCACCACATGGCCCGCCGCATTGACATCAAAGAAGCCCTTGCCCCAGTTGCGGATTGAATAGAGCGATGCCGATTCCTCGACACTCCACCCAAGTTCGGTCGCCGCTCGCGTGGCGCGCGAGCGGGGTGCGGGGACGGGAACGGATGCTGTGGATTCGGTGAGTGTGTCTGCCATCGATGGAGCGGCGCGCGGTAAGGACCACCGGCGCCAAGCTGTAAATGATAGGAAGAATGTCGAAAAAGAAAAGTGAAATCGCCGCGAGTTGTCAGTTGTCGCCCCGCGCGGCGCGCGTGCCCGGATCAGCGCGGCGCACCGGAGCGCAGCCGAGACGCGTCATCAATCAGTTCCGCCGCGCAAACTGCGGGTAATCGCCACTTCATGCATGCGCACGCTGGCGCGGTCGAGCGCTTCTTTGGCCTGATAGAAGGCGTTGGCATCCACCGACCGGGGATCGTATTCAGCGGCGGAAATATGCCCCTTCAGGCTCATGATGGCAGATTCGAGGGTTTCCAGGTACGCCGGCTCCAGGTCATCCCGAACCCGCGCAAGGGCATCGCAGATCCACTTCAGATCCAAACGAGACGTCGCCACCAAGTCCACCACCCGGTGGCGCTGCATGTCTTCGCGGGCGTGGGTGAAACTCTCCGCCTCCATCCGATCCACATCGGCAGCCGTGAGCCCATAGGTTGGAATGACCTGTACGGCGGCACGCCGGCCACTCCGGCGCTCGGCGGCGGTGACGGAGAGGATGCCATTGGCGTCCACCAGGAATTCCACCTCAATCTGCGGAATACCGGCAGGCATGGGAGGGATTCCGCGCAGGTCGAAGCGAGCAATGGAACGGCAGTCAGCCACCAGTTCGCGTTCCCCTTGCAAGACATGGATCCCAACATTGACTTGCCCGTCAACGGAGGTAGAGAACATCTCGGTCGCTCGGGTTGGAATGCTGGAATTGCGCATCACTAGTTTCGCCACGGCGCCGCCCACGGTTTCGATACCAAGGGATAGCGGCACCACATCCACCAGCAATAAATCACGGCGCTTACCTGCCAGCACTGACGCTTGCACGGCGGCCCCCAGCGCCACCACTTGGTCTGGATCAAGCGCCGCATACGGATCCCGTCCAAAGAATGCACGAACCGCATCGCGGACAGCCGGAATGCGCGTGCTGCCGCCTACCAGCACCACGCGATCAATTTCTGGGGCTCCTGCGTCGCGCATGGCGCGGCGACATGCGTCGATGGTGCGCGCCACCAGCGGCGCAATCATCGATTCAAATTCCGCACGTCCAAGCACGCGACGGTAGGTGCGATCAACGCCGAATGAAACCTCCAGCGTTGCACTGTCCGCCGCTGACAGGGTGATCTTGGCGCGCTCGGCAAAGTTCCGCAGCGCTTGCCGAGCCGCCGGCGGAAACTCCAGTGCAGTGCCAAATGCGTCACGGATCTCGCGGGTCACCAGCGCAATGATGGCGTCATCAATGTCATCACCACCAAGACGGGTATCGCCCGCGGTGGAGAGCACCTGAAAGAACTCGCCGTCATCGGGTCCGCCCGGCACTAACTGCAACACGGAAACGTCACATGTTCCACCGCCAAAGTCATAGACGACAATTGTTTCTGACGAAGTGCGCCGACGCTCTGATGCGCCAATGCCATAGGCCAACGCCGCAGCGGTTGGTTCATTGACAATACGAATCGCCTCAAGCCCGGCAAGCCGCGCCGCATCACGGGTGGCCTGTCGCTGCGCGTCATCAAAGTACGCAGGAACCGTGACCACCGCACGCTGAACGGGCACGCCAAGTTGGCGCTCGGCGATCCCTTTCAATGTGCGCAATACATGCGCAGCCACTTGTTGCGGCGTGATGACGTCTCCAGCAACGGCGAATGCAGCCAATCCATGCGGACCTGCAACAACGCTGTACGGCAACTCACCAACCGAAGCGCCCTGCTCCGCGAAACCCCGCCCCATGAAACGCTTGGAGCTGTACACGGTGTCCACCGGATACTCAACCGCATGTGCGCGCGCGTCATGGCCAATCACCGGCGCCACGCCTGCCACGAAACGCACCACTGAAGGCAAGAGCGCGCGACCGGCTTCATCCACCAAGATGCGCGGCCCCGCGTCATCGCAGTACGCCACCAATGAATTGGTGGTGCCAAGATCGATGCCGACGATCGGGTCAGTATTTGAGGAGGTCATCGCCATTGCGGAGATACTAGGTCCTCAGCCCATG